>CAUYXJ010000006.1:0-48968 GCA_963577065.1 Dehalococcoidia bacterium
GCATGCCGCGGTAGCCGTCGATGGAGTTGATGAGGCCGGTCTCTTCGCCGCAGACGTACGAGCCGGCGCCGACGAAGACGACGAGATCGAAGGTCTTGCCGCTGCCGAGGATGTCCTCGCCCAGCAGGCCGCGATCGCGCGCTTGCTCGACGGCGATGTTCATCCGCTCGATCGAGAGCGGGTACTCGTGGCGGATGTAGATGTACCCCTCGACGGAGTGGGTGGCCAGCGCCGCGATCAGCATGCCCTCGACGATGAGGTGGGGGTCGCCCTCCATGAGGATGCGGTTCACCCAGGCGCCGGGATCGCCTTCGTCGGCGTTGCAGATGAGGTAGCGCGGGTCGGCGGTGGCATTGCGGAGGAAGTCCCACTTCCGCCCGGCGAGGAAGCCGGCGCCGCCGCGGCCGCCGAGGCCGCTCTCGATCATCAGCTCGATGATCGCCTCGGGCTCCATCTCCAGGGACTTCGCGAAACCCTCGTAGCCCTGCTTCACGAGGTAGTGGTCGATGTTCGCGGGATCGATCTGGCCGCTGTTCGCCATCAGCCGCCGGACCTGCCCCTGTATGAAGGGGTGGTCCTCGAGTAGGCCGATCTCGTCCGTAGCCACGCCCTCGACGACGCCGAGGGCGAGCTCGGGAAAGTCGCCGCCCGCCACGATCGTGGCCTCGACGAACTCGTCGACGCGGTCGGGCGTGAGGGAGTGGTAGAGCACCGTGCGCGTTCCCCCGGCGGAGCGCACGGAGAGCGTCGGCTCGAGCCAGCAGAAGCCCCAGGAGCCGGTTGCGGTGATGTCGACGCTGAGCCCCCTCGCCCCGATCGCGGCTTCGAGGGCGGCGAGCGTCTCGGCGCCACCACGCGCCAAGGAAGACGTATCGAGGCAGAGATTGATCTGCTCGCGGCCGGTCGCGCGATCGGCATCCCAGCGCGTGCGTGCTTCCGCAGCGAGGGCCTCCAAGCGGGCGTTCATACGCCGTCCTTCACTTCTCGAGCCAGCTTCACTGCCTGCGCCACGGAGAGCCCACCGATGACCTTGCCGTCGAGCCAGACCTGGGGGGCTTCGCTGCAGGTGCCGTTGCACTGGCCGAGGCGGAGCGCATACGCGCGGTCGCGGCTCTGCCCATCGAGGGGGAGCTGGAGCGTGTGCTGGAGCGCCTCGCGGATGCGGTCGCCGCCGCGGAGGCGACAGGCCGGGCCGCTGCACCAGGTGATCTCGCGATTGGCGGGGGGCTCGGTGCGGAAGTCGGCGTAGAACGAGACCGTGCCGTACACGAGCGCCGGAGTGCTGCGGAACTGGCGCGCGACGACCTCGATCGCATCCTTCGAGATATAGCCGTATCGCTCCTGAATCTCGATCAACGCGGGCAGGAGATGACCGCGTTCGAACTCGTACCCGGCGACGAGCTCACGTAGCTCACTGATGCTCGGCACAGCCGCCATTTCTATGCGCATCCGTTTGTGAAATGCGGCACTACTATATCTGCGCGCCGCGCGCGCCAGCAACCGCACGCGCGTTTTCGTGCATCAGGTCGGCCGCACGCTCGCCCAGCTCGAGGCTGTAGTTCTGGCCGCGGTCCTCGGGGTAGACCTGGGTGGTGTTCGCGAGATAGAGCCCGTTGATGCCGGTCTCGATGGTGGGAATCGAGGCGGAGTAGTTCGTCGTGATCACGGGTTGGCCGCCGGGGTCCTTGAAGAGCCACTTCTCCCGCACCCAGGAACGGTCGAAGGCAGGGTTGATCCGCCGCAGGCCGTCTTCGTAGGCGGTGAGCGCCTCCTCTGCCTCCATCTGCAGCACGGGGTGGTCGGGGGCGACGTAGTTCGAGAGGTAGACGATGTGGTTGCCGCCGTAGCGCTCCGCGGGCAGGAGGTTCGTGTGCTCGACGCAGGCGACGAAGGGCAGCTCGTCCGCGATGGAGAGCCAGTAGACATCGCTCAACGGGCGGTCGAGGGCGAGCACGAGGCAGGTCGCCCACTGGTAGCGCACGCGATCGAGGATCTCGACGTAGGCGGCGGGGAGGTCGGGCGCGATCCGCTTCGTGATGATGTTCGGGGTCGTCATCAGGACCTGGTCGAACTCATGGAGAGTGCCCGCCACGCGAATGCCGGTCACCGCCCCGAGCTCGGTCGCGACGGCTTCGACCGGCGTGCTCAGGTGGATCTCGCCGCCGGCCTCGCGGATGTGCTCGGCGAGGGCGAAGTAGTAGCTCCTGAAGGAGCCACGCGGGTAGCCGAGGGTCTCCTTCGTGGCCAGACGCCCGGACCGCGAGCCGAAGCGCAGCCGGATCTTCCAGTGCAGCCAGGCCATGCCGACCTCGTCCGCGTGGTCGGCGAACTTGCCCCGCAGCAGCGGGCCCCAGAAGGCGGCGAAGGCCTGCTTGCCGACGGCGCGCTCCATGTAGGCGCGCGCCGCAACGTTTTCGTACTTGCGCCAATCCGCCTGGCGCTTGAGCCAGAGGCTGGCCAGGCCGAGGCGAATGCGCCCGGGCAGGCTCACGGCGTCGAAACGGAGGAGGTCGAGGGGCGTCACGAAGGGGTAGATCCGGCCCTTCACGAAGTGGCCGTTGTGGGGCTCGATCCACTCCAGGCGATCGCCCATCCCAAGCTCTTCGAAGTAGCGCACCACGGTCGTATCGTGCGTGAAGATGTGGTGGTAGAAGCACTCGATCGGCTCGCCGCCGACCTCGAAGGTGACGACCTGGCCACCGGGCTCATCGCGCCCCTCGAAGATGGTGACGGCGTGACCGTGCTCCTGCAGCCGCTTCGCCGCGGCGAGCCCCGCCACCCCGGCCCCCACGATGCCGACGTTCACGGGACGACCGCGCCCGGCTCGTCTGCGGGCACGCGACTCATGCGGCCGAGACGCGCAAGCGGAATACCGAACGTCCAGAGCAGGATGAGGCCGAGGATCGTGGTCGGCACGAAGATCACCGCGTGCGCGACGATCGCGTAGGCGCCGGCGAGGCCGCCGGCGACGCCCGCGTTCACCAGCACCAGCTTCGCCGCCCATTCGAAGGGGCCGGTGCCGCCGAAGAAGGTAGGCACGATGATCGCGAGGTTGGCAGCGGCGAGCAGCAGGACGTAGTGGGCGAAGCTGATCTCGATCCCGAAACCACGTCCGATGATCGCGTAGGCGCCAGCCTCCACCGTCCAGGCGAGGCCGCTGAAGACCGCCACGAGCAGGAACGTGCGCCAGCTGTGGACGGAACGGACACCATCGATGAGCGACTCCACGTGCGGGCCCAGCCGCTCGCCCGCCGAGCGCGGCAGACGCCGCAGCACGAAGCCGACGAAGCCGTGCGCGCGCTCAGTTGTGAAGGTCAACCAGTAGAACCCAGCGAGGGCGACGCTGAAGAGCACGGCGGAAGCGGCGGCGATGACCTGCAGGCGGCCATCGCCGAGGCCCACGACGGCCCCGGCGACCAGGAGCATGAGGACGAGCACGCAGCCATCGAACAGCCGCTCGACCGCGATCGTCCCGAGCGTGCCCACCTTCGAGACCCGCTCGCGCTCGCCGAGGACGTAGGCGCGGATGATCTCGCCGGCGCGGGCGGGGAGGAGGTTGTTCGCCATGTATCCGATGATGGCGTAGGAGAAGAGGCGCTGCGGCGCGATCGCCGCGATCGGCCTCATGAGCACGGACCAGCGGTAGCAGCGCAGCCAGAGTGAGACGAAGAGCACCGCGACCGCGGGAACCATGTACCAATAGTCCGCCTCGCCGAAGGCATCGCCGATCTCACTGGGGTCCGTGGCAAGCAGGAAGAGGGCGATCAGCAGAACGCTGATCGCCGCGCCGGCCCAGAACCGAAGCGAGCGGAGCACGGCTAATCAGAGCTCCATCGGGTCAGGGGATCGCAAAGAGACGCACCCGCGCGGCCTCGCCCTCCGCAATCCAGAGTTTACCATCGGGCGCCTCAACGATTCCGTAAGGGCGCCGCAGAGGTTCGTCCTCCGGCGCGATCGTCGAGAACAGCTCGCCCCCGCGGCTGTAGACCCGGACCTCGTTCGAGAGCGGCAACGTAAGGGCGATGCGCCCGTCGCTGAGCGCCCGCAGATAGGGCTTGTCGATCGCCTCGAAACCGCCCCAGCCCGGGACCGCGAACTCGCCGGCGTAGACGCCGTTGGCATCGAGGATCTGGACGCGCGCGTTCCACATGTCCGCGACGAGGATCTCGCCGTTCGGGGCGATATCGATGCCGACGGGCTCGCTGAACTCGCCGGGCCCGGTGCCGCGCCCGCCGCTCTCGGCGGTAAAGGGCGCGCCGATCTCGCGGATGAAGTCGCCTGCCGCGGTGTAGACGACGAGCCGGTGGTGGCCGGTATCGGTCACCCAAAGATTCCCGGCCGCATCGATCGCGATGTCGCGTGGACCGAACAGGTCCAGCGGCCCCGGCGGATTGCCATCGAGGAGCGGCGGCTGGCCGAAAGCGAGCACCCGCGCCTGGAGGCCGCCATCGAAGGCGAGGATGCGCCAACCGAACGTGTCGGCGACGAAGACGCGCCCGTCGGGCGCGACCTCGAGCCCCCAGGGCTCCGCGGCCTCGCCCGGCTCACCGCGGATGTCGATTGCGGCGAGGAAGTTGCCCGCGGCGTCGAACTTCTGCAGCTTCCGCGTAGTGCGATCGATCACATAGAGGTTGCCCGCCGCGTCGGCCTCGATATCCACGGGCGCAAAGAACTCGCCCGCTCGCGCGCCGAGGCCGCCGAAGGTCGTGCGGCCGGCGGCATCAACGCCCGGGACCACGGGCTCGAGCGTGCGCGTGGCGAGGCGGCCGGTCTCGCGGTCGAAGTTCACGGGGAAGTAGGCGAAGCCGTCGATCGAGCCGATGTCCTGGGGCGCGTCGTGATCGCGCCAGAACTCGAAGGCAACGCCCGCCCAACCGCCGCCAAAGAAGCCGTTCCTGATCTCGCGCCAGGCCCCCGCCTCGAACGGCTCGCCCCGCAGTGAGCTCTTGTAGGTCTCGGGGAACCACCAGCGGTGCGGATAGCGGGTGGGGGAGCCGTAGAGCGCGTTGCCAGAGGACGCAAGCTGCTCGTTCACGCTACCTGCATTCGCCTGGTTCACGAGCAGCACGTCGAATTCACCGTTCAGGAGCCCACTCTCCATGTCTATGTACGAAACGCCCCGGTAATCGCGCAGGTACCAGACCCACGGCCAAGCGAACGAATCCCGAGAATCCACCAAGATCCGGAGATCGAGGCCGCGGCCCGTGGCCAAGGCGAGGCGGTCGATATCGTCCGCGAGGCGCGTGATGTCGGGCGAGCTCTGGGTGTAGATCAGCAGGTCTTCGGGCACGTCGCCCCGCTCGTAGACGACCTGCACCATCGTGCGCAGCGAGAAAAAGGCGAGGGCGCCGATGAGTGCGACCGCCGCCACAACCGGCCGCGCGGGGCGGCCCAGACGTGATGTGACCACGATGATGGCGGCGAGCGCCACGCCCGCCGCAGCCGTTGCCGCGAAGACGCGCGCGATGTCGGATCCTCCCCAGTCGTAGACGATCAGTGGCAGCGCGCCGCCGGCCACCAACGCGACGGCCGCAAGCGACAGCAGGGCCTCGCGGCTGAGCGAGCGCGGGTGCCAGGAGCTCCAGGCCTGCTGCAACGTCCAGGCGGCGAGGAGCGCGGCGGGGATGGCGAGATGGGTATTGAGCCAGGGCATTTTTTCGCCGGCGAACGAAAGCGCCGCGAAGAAGCCCACGAACCAGAACACGAGGAAGCGCGAGAAGGCGTTGCCCCGCACGACCGCCCACCAGCCCCCGATGAGGGCGAGGGCGAGCGGGAGGAATTCGTAGGCCGGCATCAGCATCAGGTAGTAGAACCAGGGCTGGCCGCCGCGGCGCACATCTTGCTGGGCGCGCCAGTAGTCGAGGGAGCCCCAGGGGCCCGAACAAAGGCCCTCGAAATTCGTCCAGAAGCTCGTCATCAGGGTCGTGTAGATGAGGACGGCGGCTGCGGCGGCGATCAGCCAGGTGCGCGGCTTCCACTGCAGACCGACGAAGGCGGCGGCGCCGCCGAGGACGGCGAAGAGGCCCCCGAGCGCAAGCGCGTTGCTCCCGCTGATGCGGGAACAGACTGCGGGGTATTCGAGGCGCCCGGCGGAGACGACGCCGTCGCCGAGGATGGGGACCGCGCCCAAGAGCGGCAGGTCCCGGAAGCCTGGCAGTCCGGCCTCGAGCGCGTCCCTGCCGAAGGCCGCGAGCAGCGGCAGCGTGAGCGTGCCGGTGAGGATGAGGAGGTCGCCGGGACGGGGCAGCTCACCCCAGGCCGCCGATCTTCGGAGGCGGCCGAGGAAGGGCCAAAGCGCGGCCGCCGCCCAGGCGTAGGGGAAGTACGCGGCCGCTAGAGCGAAGCGTCGCCAAGGGGCGTCGGTGCCGCGATCGCGCAGCGTCGCTTGCGCCAGATCGGTGGCGAGGTGGCCGTTCAGGTAGAGCAGGAACATGGCCGCGACGAGGAACGTGACCTCCTTCGTGCTGAACGCGAACGCGAGGCCCACCGCGAACACGATGAGCCAACGGGCACGCCCCTCCTCGAGGTAGCGCCACATCGCCACGACCAGGACGAGCATGAAGAACGCGAGATAGATATCCATCCGCAGGAAGCGGCTGTAGTAGACGACCGTGGGCGAGAAGGCGATGAACGCGACCGCGGCGATGGTGCCCACCGGTCCGAGCCAACGGCGCAGCGCGAGCGGCATCGCCACCACGGCCATCCCGAAGATCGCCGGCGAGATCCGGGCTGTGTAGTCCGTCGCCGTGAACACGAGGAAGGTGAAGCCCTGGACGAAGTACAGGAGCGGACCGTGGAAGACGGGGCTGTGGCGATAGTTCCCCTGCGAGAGGTCCCACGCCCATTTCGCATGGATGCTCTCGTCGTGATGGAGGGCGCGGACGCCGAGATCCCAGAAGCGCAGGGCGAAGGCGGCGGCGAAGATCGCGAGGTAAGCGACCAGCTCCCAATTGACGTCGATGCGCTTCGCCAGCAGGCGCTCGATTGGCTCGGGGAGGCGGGGAGTGGCGGCCGGGGCGGGGCGAGCCGTCATTCTGTTCTAGTGTATACGGCGACCCCCTCCAGGCCGGTTTCGAGACTATTACGGTCGCCAAGCCAGCGGACGTACTCGAGAAAGCCGGCGGGGGGGTGGAAGCGCCGCTCGAGGAACCACTGCCCCTCCACCGGGACGAAGCCGCGGGGGGCCGTCAGATCCGGCGGCCAGACGAGGAAGGCGGCGTCGGGAGGCACCCGGCTCGCGAGCACGATCGTGCCGGAATCGCGGAAGGGCCAGGTGATCGCTTCGCGGTAGCGCTCGTGCACGACGACGAAGCCACCTTCCGCAGTGGCGTCCAACGCAAGGCGGCGCAGTTCGCGCGCCTGCGCGGCGCTCGCCGGGCTCGGGAGGGGTTCCTCGGCCGCGCTGAGCGCCACGCCCATCGCGCCCGCCACGAGCAGGACCGCCCCGCCCGCGAGCGCAGGAACGGCGGTGAGCGCGGCAGTGCTGCGGCGCAGCGCGAGCAGCGACAGGGCCGCGATCGCCAGCGTCAGCGGAGCGGCGACGAGCGTACGCTCGACCGCCCCGCCGACGCGATCGACACGCGCCCAGTCGCTGAGGACGAAGGCGGCGATCGCGGCCAACACGAGAGCGAGGGGCAGGAGGTAGCGGGCTGCCTGCCAGCGAGCGCCAAGGAGCAAGCTCGCGAATCTCACCAGCGCGGGCCCGAGGACGAGGCTGAACGCGAGCGTGGCCGCCGCGAGCGGGATCGCGGAGTGCGTGGTCAGCGCGAGCAGGAACCAGAGCGCGGCGATGCCCGCGGCCACACCGGTGAGGGCCTCGGCCGGGGCAGGCGGCCGCTCGGCGGCCGCTCGTAGACGCATCCCCAGCGAAGCGAGCGCGGCGGCGCCACCGGCCAGGATCGGAAGGCCGTACAGGGCCGCGAGCTCGCCCGCGGTCGCGGTCGACCACGGTTCCTCAAAGGCGGCCGCAAATAGCTCGAAGGGCGCAACGCGGACGCCATCGCTGCCGAGTCCGAATTGCACACTCGTCAGAAGCACCCCCAGCGCGACGCCCGCTCCACCCCAAAAGAGCGCGGGACCGACGGACCACTTCCCTCGCACCGCAGCGAGCGCAATCGCGGCCGCGACGAACGGGAGCGGCAACGGACCCGCCGTCGCCACGAAGAAACCGAGGGGGAGCCACACCCATGGCGGCGGCCGAAACGCAATCAGGGCAACCAGAAACCAAAGCGCGATCGCGCCATCCCACGCCATCGCCGCAGCAGTCGCACCCAGAACGATCCCTGCTGGATCGAAAGCGAGCAGCAGCAACGCGAAGAGCGCCCCCGCTTCGCCGAGCGGACGGCGCAGCAGGTAGAGCGCAAGCGGAACCGTCATCGTTGCGGCGAACGCCAGCGCGCGCGCAGGCACTTCCGAATCCGTGCCCCGCAGCGTGAGGGCGGTCACGGCCTGGAAGAGCGTGGGTACGAAGCGGTCGTCCTCGACGCCGATGCTGGCCTGCCAGGCGCCGGAGAGGTGCGCGAGCTCTGCCCCAGCGACCGGCGCCCGCCACACGATTCCCACGCGCAGGAGCGCAAACAGCACGAGCAGCGAGAGCCAGAGCAGCACTGCGACGGAGATTGCGGGACCGCGCGCGGACGGGCCGTCGGGCGCTCCTCCGCGGAGGCTCACGAGGTCTCGACGACCTCGAAAGTGGGGATCCGATAGACCCGCGTCTCGCCGTCTTCGAAGGCGAGATCCAGGAACTCCTCGAACGGCGGCATCAGATCGCCCACATAGCGCGAGCGCTCCACGCGGCCGACGACGACGTAGCCAGCGCCGAGCGCGTCCAGGGCGGCGAGCGCCTCTGCCCCGCCGGGGGCGGTGTAGACGCGATCGACGAGGTCCTGGCGGCGCCCGATCTCCGCGTGCGTGGCGTCGCTGCTACCGCGCCACTGGACCTCGTGCCCCGACCAGCCGATGGGCGTCTGCCGGCCCGAACGCGCGCTCACCCGGCTCGCGTCGCTGTAGTCGATGCGGCTGCTCACGATCTCCGGCTGAAGATCGTCGCCCCGCCGCCAGACGCGGCCGGTGGCTTCGACGATGACCGCATCGCGTTCGACCTCGGCACCGAGCCAGCGGACCAACGCGAACTCCCCGGGGTCCTCACGGGCAACGTAGGCGAGGCCGTCGATGGCGGTGGGGTTGTCGAAACCGCCCGTGCGATTGGGCACGGCCGTGACGATGTAGACCAACCCCGCCCCGAGAAAGACCGTAACGGTCAGGCCTGCGGCGATGAGGACCGGGCGGGGTTGGGCCGCGGCTCGTCGCAGAGCCGCCACGAGGGCTACCGATCCCGAGACCGACAGGAGGATCCAGGCCTGATACGAAAGCTTGAAGACCGTGTTGAGCCGCGGCGAGCCGCCGAAGAAGACATCGCGGATCAGGAGCAGCTCGGAGCCGTAAAGCAGCAGCGCCCCGAGGGCCGCCAAACCAGCTACGAGGGCGGCTGGATGGCCGCGCAGCGCGAGCAATACGAAAGCACCACTCAGCACCCAGACAGCGAGGCCGTAGCCCGTGAGCGTCGCCCAACCTGCGCCGCCGCGAGCGTCGACGCCGGCGTCGAGGTCGCCGCGCACTGCCGCGAGAAAGATCCAGGCGAAGAGCGGAATGAGCGGCACCCAGAGCGCGAGGCCGGCGATGCGCGGGAGCGAACCTCCGAGCCGGCGCGTGAGCGCCCAGCCGGCGATCGGGAGGGCGGCCAGCAGGGGCAAACCGAACTGGAGGAAGGCGTGCTGGGGGCGCGTGCCTTCGCCCACGTAGGCGTACAGCCCCGAGGCCTGGGAACTGAAATCGGCGTACCAGGGCGCGTAGGCGACCGCCGCCAGCGCGGCCGCGGGGAGAAGGTACGAGGCCGTTGCCGCGGCGGCAGCGGGGTAGCGCAGGCTGCGCAGGTTGCGAACGCCGACGGCCACCCCGAGGGCGGCGCTGAAGGTGATGACGTCCCAGATGTTCACGAACGCGAGGCCGCCGAAGACCAGCGCGAGGACCACGAGCACTACCGGCTGCTGAACGTGGGAACGCCACGAGAGCGCCCCCCGCCCCCGCCAGAGCGCGGCACTGATGGCAAGCGTGAGGAGCACCCCCGGGATCGCCATGACGTGCGGGTGGAGATCGCCGAGGAGGAAGCTGAAGGCGGGGAACTCGGTGATCGTGCCGGGAATCACGCGCGAGCCACGCCACCAGAACCAGAATTCGTCCGGGTACCAGGTGGAGCTGGCCGACGCGAGCGAGCAGTTCACGCTCTCGCCCGCGCTACAGGGCACGAGGCCTTCGACCCCGAAGGCCTCGAACACGCCCCGGGGCGCGGCCCCGTGGGCCGCTGCCAGCTCGAACGGGCCGGAGAGCGAACCGGCGAACAGCAGGAGCACGACGCCCCCGCCCGCGGCGAGCAGCGTCCACGCCGCGGTTCGCGGGCGCAGGAACCAGCGTGCCAGCGCTGCGCAGAGCGAGGCGATCGCAGCAGCGCTCGAAGCGAAGACGGCAGCGAGGGCGAGGTTGTAGCCAACCGAGGAGCTGACCCCGGCGGTCGCCGTAAGAACCCCCGCCTGGAGGTAGCCGCCGTAGTAGTAGCTCACGCGCTCGCCCGCCAGCCAGGGGTCCTGCGGCGGGTACTCAGCAGAGGCCAGCACGGCGTTCACGTAGAGCAGATCCATGGGCTGTTCGGTGTGAGCGATATCGGGCGTGTAGGCACGGAAGCCGATGTAGCCGAAGAAGAACACCGTAAACAGCCCGGCCGCGAGGCCCACCTCGGGCAGCCGGCGGCGAATGCTGGGGAGGAAGCGCCGATCGCGACAGGCAAGGGCGAGGGCGGCCAGCGCAAAGAGCGCAATCGCAAGAAGAAAGCCGGCGCGACCCGGGGGCAGCACGCGGAGCACGCGCAGGAGAAAGTAGCCGTAGGCGACCAGGACCATCCCCAGGCCGAAGCTGAGGCCTGCGCCCCCATCCGGGAAGCGGGAGAAAAGCCGGAACGCGAGCGGCAGCGCGAGCGCCGCAATGACGAGCGCGGCGGCCCAAAACGCGAGCACGTCAGCCACTGCCGAACCTCACGCGAGAAGCGCGTCCACGAAGGACTCGGGGGCGAAGGGGGCGAGATCGCCGAGACCTTCGCCGGTACCGATGAGGCGCACCGGTAGCCCGAGGTCGTTCGCAATCGCGAAGGTGATGCCGCCCTTCGCGGTGCCGTCGAGCTTCGCCAGCACGAGCCCGCTGATACCGACCGCCTCGGTAAACGCCCGTGCCTGGCTGAGGCCGTTCTGGCCGGTGGTGGCGTCGAGCACGAGGAGGGTTTCGTGCGGCGCCTCAGGGTCACGGCGCTGGATCACGCGGGTCACCTTCTTCAGCTCCTCCATCAAGTTCGACTTCGTGTGGAGACGGCCGGCGGTGTCGATGATCGCCACGTCCGCGCCATCGCTCTCCGCGGCGGCAAGCGTATCGAACGCGACCGCCGCAGGATCGCCACCCGGTTGGTGCGCAACCACCCGGACGTCCAGCCGGTCGCCCCACACCCGGAGCTGGTCGATCGCGGCCGCGCGGAACGTATCGGCGGCGCCGAGGATCGGGGCGTGCCCTCCCTCTTTGAGAGCGGCTGCGAGCTTGGCGATCGACGTGGTCTTGCCGGCGCCGTTCACGCCGACGACGAGGAGCACTAGCAGATCCGGAAACGGCTCGTCCCAGCGCGGCGGCCTCGCCGCCGGCTCTTCGAGGATCGCGATGAGCTCAGCGCGCAGGATCGCGCGCACCTCGTCCGCGCGCTTGGCACTCGTTTCGCGCACCTGCGCGCGCACGTCCGCGAGGATGCGCTCGGTGGTCGCCATGCCGGTGTCGCTCGCGATCAGGAGCTCCTCGAGCTCCTCCCACAGCTCTTCGTCGAAGTCGGCCCGCTCGAAGAGCGAGCCGATGCGGCCGAAAAGGCCCGAGCGGCTGCGCTCGACCGCGCGCTCGGTGTGCTGCTGCAGCTCCTCCGCTTGCTCGGGGGTGAAGTCGTGCGCTTCGGCCCCGGTGGCCGGCGCCTCATCCTGGGCACGCTGTCGTCGCCAGAACCGCATGGTGCTGTCCTCTCAGCTGCCCGCTGGCGCTTCAGGCGCCCGGCCGCCATCGATTCTCCCCTGATTCCCGCGGCTACGCCCGCGTCGCCCTGATCCATCGCTGGAGTGAACGTGCGCGGGGCGCGCCTAGTTTCCCGCCACGGGGGCCCGGGCAGCCTTCTTCGTTGACGCCTTCTTTGCGGTCTTGGCTTTCGCCTTCGGCTTCGCCGCCTTCGGCTTCGCCGAGGGCGGCTCTGCGGAGCCGCCCTCACCGGGCAGATCGGAGAGCCGCATCGAGAGGGTCTGCGAAGCCCCACCCGGACCCATCGAGACGCCGTAGATGGCATCGGTGGCCTCAACCGTGCGGCGGTTGTGGGTCACGATCAGGAACTGGGTACGGTCCGCCAGTCGCGTGAGCTCATTGAGGAAGCGGCCAACGTTCGCCTCGTCCAGGGCGGCGTCGACCTCGTCGAGAACACAGAACGGTGCGGGATTGACCGAGAGGAGCGCGAAGAGGAGCGCCACTGCGGTCAGGGAGCGCTCGCCGCCCGAGAGCAGACTGAGGCTACGCAGGCGCTTGCCCGGCGGCTGGGCTTCGATCTCGATGCCCGAATCGATGACATCGTCGGGGTCGAGGAGCTGGAGGCGGGCACTGCCGCCGCCGAAGAAGGCAGCGAAGTAGTTCCCGAAGGCCGCGTCGACCTCGGCGAAGGTGCTGCTGAAGCGGGTCCGGATTTCGCCGTTCAGCTCGCCGATGGCGCCCTGGAGCTGGGCCTCCGCATCGGTGAGGTCTTGGATCTGCTCGGTCAGGAACGCGTGGCGCTCCTCGCTCTCGCGGAAGTCCTCCGGAGCTTCCTCGTTGATCGGGCCGAGCCGCCTGATGCGCACGCGGATGCCATCGATTTCGCGTTCGAGGGCGGCGACATCGAGGATTGCGCCTCCACGAATGGCGGGCTCGGCCTGGCCGCTTCCGTTCGAGCCACTGCGAGTCGCGGCAGACCCGGGCGCGGGCTGCTGCGCGATTTCGCCGTTCGCGACGGGAGCGAGCCCTTCGCGGCTCATCTCACCGCGAAGCGACTCCAGATGCTCGCGCGCGCGGGCGAGCTCTGCCTCGTGGTCGAGCCGTTGGCGCTGGGCCTCGAGGAGCGCGGTTTGGGCCTCTTCGTACTCGGCCTGGACCGCCCGCTCGTGCGTCTCGAGGCGGTGGAGCTCGTCGCGATCCGGGGCGATGTCGTCGGTGGCCTCACCCTGCTCGAGACGAAGCTGCTCGAGTTCGCGGGTCTGGCGCTCGATCCCTTCACCGATAGCGCCGGCCTCGAGCTCGAGGTTGCGGACCCGCAGTTGTCGGGCCGTGATCTGACCGCCGAAGCGCTCAATCGAGCGCTCGTGCTGCTCCCGCATCAAGGTAAGCGCCCTGCGCTCGCCATCGACCGAAGCGAGACGACCGCTGGCCTCGGAGACCTCGGCCATCGCCGCTTCGGATCTTGCCGAGGCCGCGGTGAGGCCCTCGGCGAGGGCGTCCAGCTGCTCGCTCAGCTCCCCCCGCCGGAGGACGAGACGGTTGGCGAGCTCGCGCGCCTGATCGCCGGCAAGCTCGCCGCGCACGTCTTCGCGGGTGAGCTCGCGGCGGCGGCCGAGGAGGGCCGTCATGTCGCGCCGCAGACGGTGGAGGCGGTCCCGTTCGCGATCGTGGTCGGCGCGAGCGGTATCGCGCTCGCGTCGCACGGCGTCGTAGACGCCCTCGCTCTCGCCAACGACCCGGGAGAGGCTCTCGACGGTCTGGCGAGCGCTCTCCATCTGCGTCGCGTTCACCCCCGCGAGGCCCTGGAGCTCTTCGATCTGCGCGGGAATCTCGTCCAGTTCCCGCTGGCGGGTGAAGGCGCTCTCGGTCTCGGCGGCAGCGCCGCCGGTGATCACGCCGGAGGGCTCCAGGAAGATCCCGTCGGCGGTGACCACCGAGCCGAGCCCACGGCTGAGCATGCGCTGCCCCGCGGCGCGGTCCTCGACGACGATGACGCGGCCGAGGAGGGTATCGACGAGGTCGCGGAAACGGTTCTCGCACTTCACGAGCTTGGAAGCAACGCCGACGACGCCACGCTCCTTCTGCAAGTTGAGCGGATAGACATGCCGCACCGTATCGAGCGGCAGGAACTGGGCCCGGCCACGGGTGCCCTTACGGAGCAGCTCGATGGCGCGGAAGGCCTGCTCTTCGCTCTCCACCACGACCGCGTGGAGTCGCTGCTCCAGGGCTGCGTTGATGGCGGCTTCGAGCCCCGACGGCACCTTCAGCTGGCGCGAGAGGAGACCGACCACGCCGCTGATCTCGGGCGCCTCACCGAGAGTGCCCGGCTCTACGCCCTCGATCAGGACCTGGCCCATGACGAGGACGTTGCGGGTGCCCATGGCAACGCCCTCGCTCTCAGCCTGGACACGCCTCAGCGCCTCGAAGCGGCCCTCGAGGTGGTCCAACTTACGCAGATCATCGTGCCCGGCACGCTCCTGCTCGCGCAGCTCCTCCTGCACACGCGCGAGACGCGTGCGTGCTTCCTCCGCGGTTTTCCGCGCTTCGTCGAGGCGCGTTTCACCATCGACCGAGCGCGCCCGCAGCTCGGCGAAGCGGCGGCCGTAACCGATGAGCTCGACGAGGAGCTGCTTGCGACGCGCTTCGAGCTGTTCGAGCTCGTGGTCGGCCTCGAGCTGGGCGCGGCTGGCGCTTTCGGCGTCGCCCGCGGACTCGTCCGCGCGTTCGTCGATCGCAGCGATGCCGCTGCGCAGCTCCTCCGCACGTCCGCGCAGGCTCGCGTCCTCGCGCTGGGCGAGGTCGAGGGCGCTGCGAGTGACGTCGAGCGTGGTCCGCGCGGCTTCGACCTCGTCGGTGATGTCCAGCGCGCGCCGGCCCTCTTCGAGGTCGGCGGTCGCAAGCGTCGCCTTCTCTCCTTCGAGGGCTTCGACCTCGTGGCGGGCCTCCTCATGGCGCGCGCTCGTCATCGCGTGGCGCTCGCGATCGAGCGCGATCGCATGCTCGAGGTCGCGCGTGCGGTTGTCGAAGTCGCCCTGCCGATTGTCGCGCCGGGCGACGGCCTCGCGCCGCTTCACGATCTCGTCGTTGAGCGCTTGCAGCTGCTCCCGCACCTGGGTTACGCGCGCCGCCGCTGCTCCGTCCCCGGCCTTGCGCTGATCGAGCTCGGCGCCGAGCCGCACGATCGCATTCTGGGCCTCGCTCCAGCGGTTGCCGTAGTAGTCGCGCAGCAGGCCGGCGAGGCGCCCCGAGAGCTCGCGATGCTCGCTCGCACGGTCCGACTGGCGCCGCAGTTGACGCAGGCGGGGCTCCAGCTCAGCGATGATCAGCTGAACCTTCGCCACGTTTTCGCGCGTGTCCGCGAGGCGGTTGTGGGCGTCCGCGATTTTCGCGCGGAAGCGCTTCACGTCCGCCGCCTCGTCGATCAGCGAGCGGCGATCCTGGGGCGAGAGGCTGAGCACCTCGTCGACCATGCCCTGACCCATGATCGCGTAGCTGTTCTGGCCGACGTTCGCTTTCTGCAGGAGATCGACGAGGTCGCGCAAGCGCACGCGCGAGCCGTTCACGAGGTATTCGCTGTCGCCATCGCGGTAGGCGCGCCGGCCGATCTCGACCTCGGCGAAGTCGAGGGGGAGCCAGTGGTCACTGTTATCGAGGGTGAGGGTGACCTCCGCCATGCCGAGGGGGGCGCGTTCGCCACCGCCGGAGAAGATCACGTCCTCCTGCTTGCGCGCCCGCAGGAGACGCAGGCCCTGCTCGCCCAAGACCCAGCGGACGGCGTCGGCGACGTTGCTCTTGCCGGAACCGTTGGGCCCGACGATGGCGGTTACGCCGGGGCCGAACTCGAACGCAGTCTCCTGCGCAAAGCTCTTGAAGCCGTGCATCGTGAGGCGCTTGACGTACATCGGCTACGCCTCCGCCGCCGCGTCGGCCATGAGCGCCGTGTGCGCCTGCTGGGCGGCCTCACGCTGGGCAGCGCGCTTGCTCGCGCCGCTCCCGCGCCCGACCGCGTTACCGCCAACCCGGACTTCCACGTCGAAACGGCGTCCGTTCCCCCCCGCCTCCTCTGCCACCGTCACATACTCGGGCGGTTGGTGCCAGCGCGCTTGGACCAGGTGCTGGAGCGCCGATTTGGGATCGATCGCGGCCCCGCGGGTACGAACACGGTCGAGTTCGGGCTTGAGCAGGCGGAGCACGAGCGGTCGCGTGGCGCGCAGCCCCTGCGCCCGGTAGACCGCGCCCAGGATGGCCTCGAAGGCGCCCGCGAGGTTCCGTTCGCGCGCGCGACCCCCCGCCGCCTCCTCGCCTCGCCCCAGAACCAGGTAGCTGCCGAGATCAAGCCGCCGCGCCGCCTCGGCGAGGGCCGTGCCACGCACGATCTCGGCCCGCATCCGCGTCAATTCCCCTTCTTCGGCCTCGGGAAAGGCGCTGAAGAGGGTGTTCGCAATCACCATTCCGAGGACGGCATCGCCGAGGAACTCCAAGCGCTCGTTGGGGGTCGCACCCGTGTCGCTCTCGTTCGGATAGGAGGCGTGGGTGAGGGCTTCGCCGAGGAGGTCGTCTGGCAAGGGTTTGACCCCCAGACGCTCCACCAAATCGCCTCCCATAGGGGGCGAGAGGGCCATCACAAACGTGCCTTGCCCAAGGCGATGTCCACCACCAGTAAAGAATTGATAAGGTTTCATGATCATATCGAGCGGCGTTCCCGTCTGTCAAGAAACGGGCTATCCTCAGGCAGTGCCGCCCTCTATGACTGAAACGCAATCCCCGGACACGTGTTCCGTATGCAACGACGCCGTGAAGGCCACACCGAGTCCTATTGCAACGGCTGCGGGCGGCTCTTCCACCTGAACCAGCGTGAGGATCTGCCCGGGCGCGACTGCGGCATCGTCTCGATCAGCGAGGAGCATCTCGCGCTCGAGTTCCTTTGCAACCGCTGCCTCGACGAATCCCCGCCCGCGGGCACCCAGCTGGACGAAGTGCTCGACCTCGGTGAGGCCGCTCGCATCGCCGGCATCGACGAAGCGCACCTCGCCCAGGTAGCGGCGCGTGGGGAGATCGAGCACCGCCGCACGAGCAGCGGCACGCTGCTCTTCGACCGCGCCGCGGTCGACGCGCTCAAGCGGGCGCCGCGATGAGCCCGGCAAGGCGACGGCGACGGCGCTCCCGCGGCGGCGGCGGGGAGGGAGCCAGCGAAAGCCAGGCACAAGCGGCCGCTTCCCCCTTCCCGGAGTGGCAGTGGCGCACGCTTCCCGTGTTCTTCGCCCTCTCTCTGGGGCTGTTTCTGGGGCTCTACCTCGGCCTCTTTGCCTCGAACGGTGGCCTGCCGACAACAGTCATTTTCGTCGTGGTCGCGGGCATGCTGGGGCTCTCGATTTCGAGGATCTTCTCGCGCTTCCTCGTGCGGCGGCGGATCATCAAGCCGCGATCACGCCGCGCCTGAGGCGACGAGCTGGCCCAGCTTCCCCGCACGAGGTCTCCAACACACAGTCGGGGAAACAGGGGAGGGCCTCAAAATGACCTATTCGGGGATCGTCATGGACGGCGATCACGTGCGCGACCACGTCGAGCAGGCGCAGGCGGCGGAGCGCCTCGGCTTCGGCAGTGCGTTCGTCACGGAGGTGCAGGAGCCGGACGCAATCACCGTCCTCACGGCGGCAGCCGCGGGAACCGAACGCATCCGCATCGGCACGGGCATCGTCCCCATCGGCCTGCGCGATCCCTACCTGGCAGCGATGTCGTTCTGGTCGCTCCAGGACCTGAGCGGCGGACGCACGATCGCCGGCTTCGGCGTGAGCACCCCCGCGATCGTCACGACCTGGCACGGCCTCCCCTGGGACCGCCCGCTGGCCCGCATGCGGGAGTACATCGAGCTCTTCCGGGGGATGACGGGAGGGGAACGCCTCCGCCACGAGGGGCTGTATCAGACCCGCGCCCCCGCCCTGCCCGCGGCGGCGCCCTCGATCCCCGTCTACATCGGCGCTCTCGGCGAGCGCATGCTCGAGCTCGCGGGCGAGATCGCCGATGGCGTCATCCTCAACTACCCCACCGTGACCACGATCGCGCGCTCGGTGGCGGCGATCGAGCGCGGCATCGCACGCTCCGGCCGCGCTCGCGCGGACGTGCGCATCCTCGCCTTCCTGCGAACGGTCATCGACGACTCGTACGAAGCCGCTTCGGCGCCGATCAAGGACGAGCTCCTGGCCTACTTCATGGCGCCGGTCTACCAGCGCGTCTTTACCGCGGACGGGTATGGGGACGACTGCGAGGCCTTCGTCGCGCGCTGGGGCGCGCGCGAACGGGAGCAGGCGATCGCGGGGATCTCCGAGGCATTCGTACGCGCGCACGCCGTGGTTGGGCGCAGCGCCGACGAGTGCCGCGCGCAGGCCGAAGGCCTTGTGGCCGCCGGCTTGGACGAGGCACTGCTCTATCCCATCGCTGCCGCAGGCGTGCCCAACGAGCAGGCGGCGGTGCTCGAGACGATCCGGGCGTTGGCGCCCGTTTAGGCGGGCGGCGCGGTGCCCGTGCAGGCCCTCCAGGCCGCGGCGAGCAGGACCCGCGCATAGGGCGCCCCCGGGCAGTGGCTCACGACGGCGCGGCCCTCGAAGGTCCCGTACTGCCTCGTGAAGAGGCCGGAAGCGGGGTCCGCGCCAATCAGCGCCTCTCGGTAGGCGTCGCCCTCGCTCCCCTCGGGAACGTAGGCCTCGCCCGCGAGAGGACCACTCCAGAGGACCGCGTTCAGGACGGCCGCGACGGACTCGATGCCGGCGACGAGCAGGTCCGCGTCCTCCTCGCCGAGACCGAGCGCCTGCGCTCGGTCTCGTGCCACTTCGCTGGTGGCAGCGCACCAGACGTCGACCCGGAGCGAGCCAGGTTCGAGTCCCGCCCGCGTGTCGTACGCCGCCACGATGAGGTCTTCGCCATCGTCGAGCAGACCGACGCGCATCAGGACCTCGCCCACCTTCGCCGCGAAGCCGGTCTCGAACCGCGAGACGAGCAGGCGCGCGTGGTCGGCGTGAGCGAGGCGTCGCCGCTCGGGGATGCCACGCTCGTGTTCCAGCCAGCGCTGCATACGCCCTTCGATGGCGGTGACCGGTGCCGGCACAGCGGGTTCAGGAAAGGCCATTCGCTCAGGCCGAGCGCACGCCGGCGGCGCGCATCGCCGCCAGCGCCCGCTCGCCGTCGCCGGGCTCGAGATCGACCGCGCGTACGGCCTCCGTCAGCACGTAGGTGACGAAGCCGAGCCGGATGGAGTCCAGGGCGGTCTCACGCACGCAGTAGTCCGTCGCGAGACCCGCCACGACCACCGTCTGGATGCCGTGATCGCGGAGCAGAGCCGCGAGCGATGTCTCGCGCGTTTCGCCGCTGGTCGCGTCGCGGACGCTGAAGCCGGAGTAGCCGTCCTCGCCGTCAGTCCCTTTGCGCACCACCTCGCCCGCGACCGCGAGCTCGGCGTGCAGCGCCGCCCCCCAGGAATCCCGCACGCAGTGGACCGGCCAGATGCCGCCGTCCTTCTCGAAGTGGGGCGTATCCGGCGGATGCCAGTCCTGGGTGTAGACGACGAGGGTGCCGCCGTCCCTGGCCGCCGCAATCGCCTCGTTCAAGACCGGCAGGATCTCGTTTGCCCCGGCCACGGCCAGGCTCCCCGCGGGATCGGCAAAGTCGTTCTGCACGTCCACGACGACGAGAGTGGTGCGTTCGTCGTACGCGATCATCGCCGCCACCCTCGGTCGCTCGGGGAGAGGCGTCAAGCGCTGCGCACGAGCCGAACGAGCGGCCCTTCGCGGAAGAGTGGGGGTGGCGCCAGGCCGAGGCGCGCGTAGACCTCGCCCGGCACCCCGATGTCGGCGAGATAGAGGGTGCCGACGAGGCGCTCGGCCCCGGGGCGGAGCAGCCCATCCTTCGGCAAGGCGAGCGTCATCGTGGCGTCCGCGACGAGCGCGGGCCCGAGGGCGGCGCCGGAGTCAACGTCGAGGCCGGAGGGGACATCGAGGCTGACCACGGGAGCGGGCGAGCCGGAGGCGGTCGTGATCAGCTCCTGCGTGGCCCCCTGAAGGGGACCACGCAGGCCGTAGCCGATGAGGGCGTCGACCAAGATGCCGTGCTCGGGCAGGACGCTCACGGCCTGGGAGAGGGGAACGCCCAGCGCGCGCACGGCGGCGAGCTGGGTCGCAGGCACGCCCGCGAAGTCCCCGGGCGCGGCGGCTATCACGACGCGTGTGGGCACCCCCCACGCGTGCAGGCGGCGGGCGGCGGGCGGCGGGCGGCGGCGAGCCCCCCGCCGCCGTTGTTCCCGCGGCCGCAGAGCACGAGGGCGGGGCGCTCCGGGGTGGCGACGCCGTAACGCCGCACGAGGTCCGCGAGCTGCAGCCCCGCGTTCTCCATCATCTGGATGAGGAGGACGCCAAACTCCTCGATCATCAGGCGGTCGACTTCGGCCATGCCGGCGCGGTCCACCGCCGGAACGGCAACGAGGTCGAGCCTGGGGAGGTCGTCGAGTGTCAGCATCGGGCCTGCCGTGGGGCGTTCGGGGGAGCGTAGCCCCTCACCCGGCTCCGCCGGAAGCGCGGCGCGCGCTTCAACGCCGGCCGGGCCCGCTGTACGCTCGCCGTATGGCCCTCGGGACCGATCGCCAAGCGAGCCGCTCGCCCGCACGCTGCAGCAGGACGCGTTAGCCATGCGGGGACCGCTCGAAGGCGTGCGCGTGCTCGACTTTACCTGGGCGCTGGCGGGGCCGTTCGGCACGATGCAGCTGGCCGACCTCGGCGCGGAGGTGGTCAAAGTCGAATACCCGGACATCAGCGAAAAGCAGCGCGGCTTCGGGCCCTACTACGAGGGGATCTCGACGTTCTTCCTCAGTCCCAACCGCGGGAAGAAGGGCATCTGCATCGACCTCAAGAACGCAGACGGCAAAGCGCTCGCCCGGCGCCTCGCGGGGGCCGCGGACGTGCTTACGGAGAATTTCCGGCCCGGCACGATGGACCGCCTCGGCCTCGGCTATGAGGCGTTGCACGAGGAGTACCCGCGGCTCGTCTACGGCGCCCTCAGCGGCTTCGGGCAAACTGGCCCCTACAGCCAGCTGGCGGCTGTAGACGCGGTCGCGCAGGCGATGGGCGGGACCATGGCGCTCAACGGCGAGCGCGATGGTCCCCCGCTGCGTGTGGGCGTGAGTATCGGCGACCTGGTGGGCGGGCTCTACTTCGCCCTCGGCATCGTCGCCGCCCTGCGCGCACGCGACACGACCGGCGAGGGGCAGCTGCTCGATGTCGCCCTGATGGAGGCGCAGATGGCCCTTTGCGAAAACGCGATCGTGCGGCGCTCGGCCTCCGGCGAGCAGCCCACGCGCCAGGGCAGCCGCCACGCCCTGCTCGCGCCGTTCGGGCCCTTCCCGACGGCGGACGGCTTCCTCGTGATCGCGAACGTGAAGGACTGGCAGCTCTTCTGCTCGCTGATCGAGCAGGACGCCCTGGGCCAGGACGAGCGCTTCAGCTCGAACCGCGCGCGCCTCGAGAACGCCGGCGCGCTCGAGGTCGCGCTCGCAGAGGCGCTCGGCAGCCGTACGACCGAGGACTGGTTCGCCCTGCTCGAGCCCTCGAATTGCTGCTCGCTCGGCAAGGTGAACACGATCGACGACCTGTTCGGAGACGCACACGTCGCCGCCCGCGAAATGCTCGTGGAGGTACCCCTGCCCTACGGGAAGGAGGGCAGCCTCACCCTACCGAACTCGCCTCTGCGGCTCTCCGCTACGCCCACCGTCGTCGGTGAGCCGATGCCTGAACACGGCGGGGATACCGAGGACGTGCTCCGGGCGTGGCTGGGGATGGAGCCGGACGACATCGCCGAGCTCCGCGCCGGCGGCGTGATCAAGTAGCGCTGCGGGCATGAGTGGCGACTGGGACCCCGCGCAGTACGCCCGCTTCCGCGCCGAGCGGCAGCAGCCGTTCTTCGACCTGCTCGACCTTGTCCAACCGACCCCGGGCGGACGCGCGGTCGACCTCGGCTGTGGCACCGGCGAGCTGACGGGACACGTACACGAGCGCAGCGCCGCAGCCGAGACGCTCGGCGTCGATCGCTCGCAGGCGATGCTCGCCGAAAGCGCCCAGTACGCCGGTACCGGCCTGCGCTTCGAACGCGGCGAGATCGGCGAGTTCTCCGGCGAGGGTCTGAACCTCGTGTTCTCGAACGCCGCCCTGCAATGGCTACCGGACCACGCGTCGCTGTTTGCGCGATTGGCAAGAACCCTGGCTCCCGCTGGCCAGCTGGCCGTGCAGGTGCCCGCAAACCACGACCACCCCTCGCACAAGGTCGCCCATGCGGTCGCACGGGCGCCGCGCCACGCCCGCGCGCTGAAGGGGTACGTCCGCGAGGACTCGGTCCAGGATCCGGAGTGGTACGCGGCGCTCCTCGCGCGGCTCGGCTTCGCCGAGCAGCACGTGCGTCTGCAGGTGTACCTGCACCGGCTCGCCGCCCCTGAGGAGGTGGTCGAGTGGGTGAAGGGCTCGCTCCTCACGGACTACCGCGTGCGCATGAGCGCGGAGGAATACGCGGACTACCTCGCGGACTATCGCGAGCGGCTGCTGGCGGAACTCCCCGATGAGCGCCCCTACCGGCTCACATTCAAGCGGATCCTCCTCTGGGGGCGGATGGGCACCGCCGCCGGGGGCGAAGCCGGAGCGTAGGCTCCTGCTGGTGCCGGAAGCCTTCGAAGCCAGCGAGGCGGAGCGCGGCGGCCTCGTTGAGGTGCGTTTCACGCTCGCGGTCTCCGGCGAGACCGTGCCGGGCCGCCTCTGGCTGCCGGGCGGGGCCTCGGGGCCCGTCCCGCTCGTTCTGATCCAGCATCCCGGGATGAGCAGCAAGGACGATCCGATCGTGGCGGAACCGGCGCGCGCCTGGGCCGCGGCGCACGGCTGGGCCTGCCTCGGCCTGGATGCACCCGGCCACGGCGAGCGCGCGAGCGCCGACCCCCTGAGCGCGCTTCGCGACCCCGAGGCCGCAGGCGCCCTCGCCACGCAGTTCGCGGCCGAGGTCAGCGCCGTTCTCGACGAGATCACGGCCCGCTATCCGCTCGCGACGACAGGGCTCGGGTACTACGGCTACTCGCTCGGCGCGATGTTGGGCGTGCCCGCGGTCGCAAGCGACGGCCGCTTCCGCGCTGCCGTCTTCGCAGCCGTAGGAACGGGCGCCTTGAGCGGTCCCGCCGAGGGCGCGGGCAGCCACCTTGCAGCGCTCGGCGATGTCGCGGTGCGGGTCATCGCCAAGGCTCAGGACGAACTCATCTCCGGCGAGGCGACTGCGGCGCTCTTCGCCGGACTGCCCGGTGAGAAAGACCTCGTGACGCTGCCGGGCGGGCACTTCGCCGTCGGCCCCGAGGTCGCTGGCGCCGCGGAGGAATGGCTGGCGGCTCACCTCTAGCGCGAGGCGCTAAGCGCGGCTCAGCTTGGTGTTATCCCAGCTCACCACGCGGCTCGGCTCGAGCACGACCCAGCGACCGGTGCGGCCACGCGCGGTCGATGCGTTCCGCGGGGGCTCGTCGCCGCTCGCTCCAGCGGCCGAGTACTTCGCCCCCATCTGCAGGCGCGCCTCCTCGAGGTGCGGATCGGCGCCCTCCGCCGCCTCATCCTCGAGGACGATCGCGCGCCCCTGGAGCATCGCCCCTTGGAGCTCGGCGTAGACCTCGCTCTGGTCGACGACGACGGTGGCGTTGGGGTTGCGGCGCAGATTCACCACCTTCTGCGCACGGCAGAAGGTATACACGCGACCCCCCGCCCAGCCGAACCAGAGCGGGGTGAGGTTGATGCGATCGCCCGGGCCCTGCGTCGCGATTCGCATCGTCTTGGACGTGCCCATGATCTCGTCGAGCTCCGCTGGCGTGAGGGCGAGTTCCTTCGGGATGGGCACGAGCGGACCTCTCGGCGGAAGGTCCGGCAATGATAGGATCTCGGCGCCGCCGGCGGGCGTGGTTCAATGGCAGAATGCGACCTTCCCAAGGTTGAGACGAGGGTTCGATTCCCTTCGCCCGCTCCATTTTTCGAGATGCACGAAACCCCCGCAGCTGCGGGCCCCGGTGGTGCCACCCCTCCACCAGCGACAGCGCGCCCTCGGACCCGGGCCGAGCGAAGCTAGGCGGTAAGCGCCTCTTCGACCACGGGGTAGCCTTCCCGGCGGCTGGCATGGAGATTGCGCTGGGCACGGCCGAGGAAATCGCGCACCTCCAGTTCGCCTTCGTAGCCACTAATCGAGCAACGCGGAGCTTCGCCCAGGTTCTCCGCGACGAGCTCTTCGATCTCGCGCGCCTTCACCGTCGCACTACGGTCCGGGTCATCGAGCACGAGCGCACCGAAGGTGGGGCCCTGCAGCCTGGCGACGAAGTCGCCCTCGCTCATCGCGTGGCGCAGCGACTTCGCCGTTGTGCGCAGGGCCTCCTCACTCGGAGCCCCATCCTCGTCGGAATGGTCGTCGGAATGGTCGTCGGAATGGTCGATCGAAAGGAGCACGAGCGAGAACCCAGCGCCGTTGCGCACGGATCGCATCATCTGGCGGCGCAACTGGAACACGAAATGGCGGCTGTTCGGCAGGCCCGTCGCCGCGTCTTCGTAGATCTGGCCGCGCAGTCGTTCGAGGGAGCGATGAAAGCGGCGCCCCTGCTCGGACTCCTCGTACCAGGCCTGCCCCTGCACGCCGACGAAGAGGACCGTGGAGAGCACGAGCGCGACCCAGCTGAAAGTCCCGCCGCCTACGACAATCGCGTAGCCCTGGATGGCGAAGACCACGAGCCAGAGGAGGACCGTGAGGGGGCGCAGGGCGTGAATCAGCGCAGGCGGTTCCACGGAGCCGAACTCCTTCGCGGTGCCCAGCGAAGGGAAGAGGAGCTGAATCCCGATCTGCGGTCTGCTCATGATTACACGCACTCTCATGGTGACTAACGGGTCCGAAAGCAGGGCTGCGTAGGGGCTGACTGTAAAACGACCGTAAAACCTGGGCGCCGGGCCCTAGAGCGATTCGATGTACTCGGCGATCGCTTCAGCGGCGCGCCGGCCATCGGCGAGGGCGGTGACGACGAGATCGGCGCCGTTGACGTTATCGCCCCCCGCGAAGATGCCACGACGGGACGTGCGGCCCTGCTCGTCGATCTCGATCAGGGCGTTGCCGCGGGCGCGCAGGCCGCTCGTCGTCTCAGGAACGACGGGGTCGGCACCGTAGCCGATCGCGATCGGGATCGTGTCCGCTTCGATCACGAACTCGCTGCCCTTGATCGGGACCGGGCGCCGTCTGCCGGAGTCGTCCGGCTCGCCCAGTTCCATCTGAATGCACTCGACGCCCGTCGCCTTGCCGTCCTCGTCCCCGAGAATCCGGAGGGGCGCCGTGAGCATCTCGAACTTCACGCCTTCCTCGCGCGCATTGGTGCGCTCCTCGCCGCGCCCGAGCATCTCCGCCTCGGTCCGGCGGTAGACGCAGGTGACCGACTCGGCGCCCAGGCGCACGGCGGTCCGCACGCAGTCCATCGAAGTGTCCCCGCCACCGATGACGGCGACCTTGTGCGGGAGCGCAAGGGGCTCGCGCAGATGCTTCGGCAATTGATCGCCGGTGAGGTTGCCGCGCACGAGATAGTCGGTCGCGCGGTGGACCCCTTCGAGGTCTTCGCCCTCGATCCCAAGCTCGTTGCCAACACCGGCGCCAGTGCCGAGGAAGACCGCGTCGTAGCCCGTGTCCAGCATCTCGTCGACCGTGATGTCCTTGCCCACATAGGTGTTGCAGCGGAACTCCACGCCCAGTTTTTCCAGGTAGGCGATGTAGTCATCGACGATTTGTTTGCGCATCTTGAAGTTCGGGATGCCGTAGACGAGGACGCCCCCGGCTTCGGGCCAGAACTCGAAGACGGTGCTGCCGTGGCCCTTGAGCGCCAAGTCCTCGGCGACGGCAAGACCGGCGGGACCAGCGCCGATGACGGCGACTTTGCGCCCCGAAGGCTTGGGCGGGTACTTCGGCAACGGGTAGCCGCCTACCTCGCTGCGCTGATAGTCCGTGACGAACGCCTCGAGCTTCCCGATCGTGACCGCCGGCTCGGCTCGCCCATCGGGCCGGATCGCAAAGCCCACGACGCAGGCACCCTCGCAGAGGCTCTCCTGGGGGCAGAGGCGGCCGCACATCTCGGGCAGGTTGCTGGTCTCGCGAAACTTGTCCGCCGCACCGATGATATCGCCCTCCTCGACGAGGGCGAAGGCACCGGGGATGTCGTTGCTGACCGGGCAGGCCTCCTGACAGGGAGCCGAAGGACACTGGATGCAGCGCTCGGCTTCGATCTTGGCCGAATTCAGGTCGAAGCCGAGGTAGGTCTCGTCCCAGTTGCGGACGCGATCTTCAGCCTTCTGCTTGGGCACCGGCTGCACGCTGATGTCGAGCTTGCGGTGAACGAGGTGTGTCTCAACCATAGCCTGCCAATGAAGCCGCCCTTCGGGGCGGCTTGCGCCGATCTTAACGCGTCGGGCGTCGCCGGTTCCATGCGCGGTGGTGGCCTGCGGTGGCAGCGAGGAGCCGGCAGGCGCCGCAACCGAGCCGCCCGCTTCTGCCGGCACCGAGCAGGCGGCCGCTCCAGCGGAGCCAACCGCGGCCGTTCGTCGAGCAAGCAGGGGCGTGCGCGACGAGTGTCGCGGTCGAGTTGTCGGGAACCTGCTTCGGGGACGTCGCCGCGGACGGCGGCTGGACGGTCGAAGTTTCCTCGCGCCCCTGCCGACTGCGCGCCGACTGCGCGCTCAGCGCGCTGCGTAGCGCGGCGGCTCGATCCACTCCTCGCCGGGCGGGTTCTCCTGGGCGCGGAGTTGCGCCCTTCGGGTCGCGCCCTGAAGGCGCTGCGCGCGCGTGATCACGCGCTCGTGCTCGTGCTCGCGTGCGGCCTGGCGCTCCGTCTTGGCAGCGCGCGCGCGGCGGGGTTTCCCCGGATAGGCGCGCACGCGGCCGTCCTCTTCGAGCTGACGCAGATGAGCGCGCACGTTGCCATCCGCTGCGCGGCGCAAGCGCGCGTCGATGTCAGGATACAGCTCGAGCATGATCTCCCAGCTCGACTTCGCCTCGCCTTCGTCGAGGGCGGCGATGATCTGCGTTTCGCGCGCATTGCGGTGGTCGATGTAGGCCTGCAGCCGCTCGCGCGGGTCCTCGACCAGGGGGCCGTGGCCGGGGCAGATGACCTTGAGATTCGGGAGCGCGACGAGGCGCTTGAGGGTGGCGCGGTAGGCCGCGAGGTCGCCCACCGTGGTCGTGCTGGAACCGAGCATCGTGTCGCCCGTGAAGAGCACGCCTTCGTCTTCGAGGTAGTAGCAGATGGAGTCGACGGAATGTCCGGGGGTGGCCAGGATTCGGAGCCTCACGCCGCCGTTGAGCTCCACGACCTCCTCGTCCGCGAGCTTGCGCACGCCGCGCGCGGGCAGACGGCCCTTGAGCAGGCGCCGGCCGTTCGTGGGGATGGCCACCTCGGCGTCGAAGATGTCGCGCGCCCACTTCAGGTTGCCGGAGTGGTCGGAGTGGTGATGCGTGATCGCGGCGATCGCGATCTCGGCCTTCTCGGTCGCGGCGAGATAGCCGCGGAGCATCCAGCGATAGCGGTCGAGCGCTTCGCCCGAGTCGATCGTGAGCACCTGATCGTCCCCGACGAGGTAGATGTTCGTGGATTGGGGGTGCATCGGGTTCTCGTCCGGCACCTGCACAGCCCGGACGCTCGGGGAGACACGCATGGATCGCCTCCGCCGCGATCCTGGCGCCGCGGGACGCGGGCCGCAAGGCGCGGGTTAGCCGCCGGGCACACGCGCCCGGATCGCGTGCATGTTCAGGAGCGAGCGCATTGCGGAGAGTCCTTCGACGTCTTCGAGCGTGAGGCCCGAGGTCGCGACCACAGCCACCGTCTCGCGGTTCAGGTGGCAGCCGTCGAAGAGGCGGCGCCAGGCGGGCGTGAGCAGGTTCTGCACCCGCCGGCCGGTCGTGCCATCGGCGCGGGTGTGTTCGAGCAGGCGAACAGCGCCCCCCGGCTTCGTCACGCGCAGGATCTCGCGCAGACCCGCCTCCGCGTCTGGCACGCTACAGAAGACGAGCGTGGCGACGGCGTGGTCGAAATGGTCATCTGGGAACGCCAGCTTCTGGGCGTCGGCGAACTCCACAGCCACGATGGCGTCGTGGCCGACGGCCGCGCGCTGCGCGCGCTCGAGCATGTGGGGGCTGTAGTCGGTCGCGGTTACGCGCGCGCCCGCCCCGTAGAAGGGGAAGTTCGCGCCCGCGCCCGCACCGACTTCGAGCACGTCCCCGGTGAGGTCGCCCACGAGCGCGGCCCGGGCTGCCCGGATCTCCTTGGACTCGAAACGTTGGGAGAGGTTCTCCCAGCAGCCAGCGAAGAAGCGAGAGGCCATGGCTGGTCCGAACCTCGCTGCGCAATGGCCCCAATTCTAGAGCCGTGAGGGCGGGGCGGCCGGGGCGAGGGCCCCGAGGGCGGCGTTTGCCCCCGGCAGGGGTCGAACCTGCGACCTAGCGTTTAGAAGACGCCCGCTCTGTCCGCTGAGCTACGGGGGCTACGTCCATTGTAGGACGGGCTGAGCGGGCTGCTCGCCGGGTCGGAACCGCTCGATCGGCGCTGGCCAACCGTGGTAGATTGTAGGACTGCGTACTGGCCTCACTGGCCCGAGAACGCGGCCGTTGGGCTCGTTTCTCGCGCTCACTGAACATCGATTGGTCTGGAGTCGAACACCTTGAGTATCAACGTGGCCGTGATTGGCGTAGGGAACTGCGCCTCCTCGCTCGTGCAGGGCTTGGAGTTCTACAAACACATCGAAGCGGGCGACGACGTGCCGGGCATCATGCACCCGGTCGCCGGGGGCTATCACATCAACGACATCAACGTTGCCGTCGCGATCGATATCGATAACGAGAAGGTCGGCAAGGATCTCTCTGAGGCCGTGTTCGCAGGCCAGAACAACACGTTCCGCTTCTCCGAGGTCCCCCACCAAGGGGTGACGGTCGAGCGCGGCATGACCCACGACGGCCTCGGGCAGTACCTCAGCGGCGTGATCGAGAAGGCGCCGGGCGCCACGGCTGACATCGCCAAGCTGTTGCGCGAAAACGAGGTCGACGTCGTCATCAACTACCTCCCGGTCGGCTCCGAAGAAGCGACGAAGTGGTACGTCGAGCAGGCCTTAGCCGCGGGCTGCGCCTTCATCAACTGCATCCCGGTCTTCATCGCCCGGGACGAGAACGGCTACTGGCCGCGCCGCTTCGAAGAAGCCGGCCTCCCGATCGTGGGAGACGACATCAAGAGTCAGGTGGGCGCGACGATCGTGCACCGCACCCTCGCACGCCTCTTCGCCGATCGCGGCGTCCATCTCGACCGCACCTATCAGCTCAACTTCGGCGGCAACACCGACTTCCTCAACATGCTCGAGCGCTCGCGCCTGGAGTCGAAAAAGATCTCGAAGACCTCGGCCGTGACGAGCCAGATCGACTACGAGATGAAAGCCGACGACGTCCATGTCGGCCCCAGTGATTACGTTCCCTGGCTCGACGACCGCAAGTGGTGCCACATCCGCATGGAGGGCACCACCTTCGGCAACGTGCCCCTCAACCTCGAGCTCAAGCTCGAGGTCTGGGACAGCCCCAACAGCGCCGGCGTCGTGATCGACGCGATCCGCTGCGCCAAGCTCGGGCTCGACCGGGGCCTCAAGGGCCCGCTGCTCGCCCCAAGCAGCTACTTCATGAAGTCCCCGCCGGTGCAGTATCACGACGACGAGGCGCGCGACATGGTCGAGGCGTTCCTCGCCGAGAACTAGCGGGCGCCCGAAGGGGGCCGGCACGCTCCAGTACGCGGCCTGGCGAACGCTCGTGGCGCTTACGCGGCTGCTGCCCCTGCCCCTGCTCTCGGAAATTGCGGGGATCGCCGGGGCGGGGGCGTTCTATCTCTGGCCGCGGGGCCGGCGGGCGATGTTGCGCAACTACCAGCGCGTCCTCCCTGCGAGCTCCCCGGCCCAACGCCGGCGGGTGGCGCGGCGCTCGCTCGGGAACTACTGCCGCTACCTGGTCGAGTTCGCCGCCGCCCCGCGGCGCTCGCCCGCAGAGCGACGCGAAGCCGTCGTCGACACCGCGGGCCTCGTGAGCCTCGACGCGGCCCTGGCCAAAGGCCAGGGCGCGATCGCCGTATCCCTCCACTTCGGCAACTGGGACGTGGGCGCCGCGGCCGCGGCCGCGCGCGGCTACCCCGTGACGGCTGTGGGCGAGTCCTTCGCAGACGCGCGCCTCGACGCAATGATCGTCGCTGACCGGGAGACGCTCGGGGTGCGCCTGGTGAAGATGGAGCGCGCCGCCTCCGCCTTGGTGCGAGCGCTTCGCCAGAACGAGCTCGGGGCGATCCTGATCGACCGCCCCCTCGCGGAGGGGGGCGTGCGTGTGCGCTTCTTCGGCGAAGAGGTGGAGGTGCCGGCCGGGCCGGCGCGGCTCGCGCTGCGGACTGGCGCGGCCGCGGGCGCCGTCGCGTTTCCGCGCGTGGCGCCGGGCCGGGTGGATGTCGTCGCCGACTTCCAACTCCCCTTCGAACCGACTGGCGAGCGCGAGCGGGATGTGCAGGCGCTGACGCAGGCGATCATGAGCGCCAACGAGGCGTTCGTCCGCGCGTATCCGGACCAGTGGTATATGTTCCGCGAGTTTTGGCGACCACGAGCCGAACCCGGAACCTCAAGGGAGTGCTGACGCTCGCGCTCATGCGGATTGTGGTGCCCATCGCCGGGCGCCTGCCGCAGCCCTTCTACGCGCTCGCTTGGCTCGCGGGCGCGCTCGCCTGGCGGCTCCGCCGCACGGCGCGCCGCCGCACGATCCGGAATCTGCTGCCGGCCTGTGACGGCGACCGCGACCGCGCGCGCAAGGCGACGTTGCAGAGCTTCCGCAACGTCGCCCGCTACTACGTCGACCTGGCGACCCTCCCTTACCGAGACCACGCGAGCTTCGAGCGGGATCACGTGCGCGTCGTGGGGGCCGAGCACATCCCCTGCCTCTTCGCGCCACGACCCACGATCATCGCGAGCGCGCACACCGGAAACCCGGAGCTCGCCCTGATCGCGATCGCCCAGCGCGGTCGCAGCTGGGTAGAGCTGGTCGAAGCGCTGGAGCCGCCGGGGTTAGGCCGCTATCTGACAAGGCTGCGGGAGGCCGCCGGGGGCCGCGTCGCGGAGGTCGGTGTGGCGGGAACGCGCACGGCATTGCGGGAACTGCGGGGCCAGGGGATGGTGGCGCTCCTGGCCGACCGCGATCTCGGCGGGAGTGGGGTCTGTGTGACGCTCGTGGGACGGCTCGTGCGCTTGCCGCGCGGCCCTTGGGAGCTCGCCCGCCGCACGGGCGCGACCGTCGTGCCGCTATTCCTCGCGCGCGGCTTCGCCGACGACCTCACTGTGCGCATCGACGAGCCGTTCGCCGTGCCTGCCACTGCCGACCACGAGGCAGACGTGCGCGCAGCCGCGCAGCGCTGGGCCGATCTGCTGAGCGCGCACCTCCGCCGCGATCCCGGCCAGTGGACCGTGCTCGAGGACTACTGGCGCGTGCACGCCTGTGGGTAAGGCCGATCTCCACATCCACACGCGCGTCTCGGATGGAATGGCTTCGATCGAGGGCGTCCTTGATTATGTCGAGCGAGAAACTGCGCTCGATGTCATCGCCATCACCGATCACGAAGACGTTCGGGGTGGCCTCGAGGCGCGCGAACTCGCGGCCAAGCGGGGATCACGGCTGGAGATCGTGCCGGGGGCGGAAGTGACCACCCGGCACGGCCACCTGCTCGCGCTCTTCGTCGAGCGCACACCACCGATCTTCCGTTCGGTCGAGGCGACGCTCGCAGACATCCACGACCAGGGCGGCATCGCGATCGCCGCGCACCCCATGAGCTGGCTCACCCGCTCCCTCAGTCGCCGCACGCTCGACCGTGTCGTCGCGCGGGGGGAGGCGGGCGTGGCCTTCGACGCGCTCGAAGCGAACTTCAGCCCCGCCGGCCGGGTAACGGCGCGCGAGGCCGCCGCGCGCAACGCCTCGCACTGGCACCTCCCGGTCTGCGGTGGCAGCGACGGCCACCACCTCGTCCAGGTGGGCACGGGCTGGACGGAGTTCGAGGGGACGACCGCAGCCGCGCTCCGCGCCGCGATCGGGGCGGGGGCGGTGCGGGAGGGGCACTCGCGTCCGCCCTCGATCCGCGAGATCGGGATCGGCCGCGCCGCGTTGGGGCTGGCATGGGGGTTCTCGGCCACCCCGCGTAAGATGCTGCAACGAAGGACGTGGGTGAGCGCCCGATGAGAATCGCGCTCGTTTCGCCGTATGACTGGTCGGTGCCGAGCGGTGTGAACCGCCACATCGGCGAACTCGCCGCGCAGTTTCGGCGCTGGGGCCATACGGTCACGATCCTCGCGCCCGCCTCCGACCCGAGCGGCGCGGAAGGCCAATGCATCGTCATGGGCCGGCCGCGGGCCGTGCCCGCGAGCGGCTCGCTCGCGCGGATCAGCTTCACCTGGAAGGGCCGCGCCATCGAAACGCTGCTCGACGGCCAAGACTTCGACATCGTCCACCTGCACGAGCCGCTCATGCCGCTGCTCCCGTACCAGGTCCTGCGGCACTCGAACGCCGCCAACGTGGGCACCTTCCACGCCGCCAAAGAGGGCGGCAACCGCATCTACGGGTACACGCGGCCGCTCACCCGCCGTTGGTTTCGCAAGCTCGACGGCAAGATCGCCGTCTCTCCCGCCGCCGCGCGGCTGGTGAGCCGCTACTTCCCCGGCTACTTCAACCTCATCCCCAACGGCATCGACTTCGCCCACTTCGCGAACGCGCGCGAGCCGCTGCCCGAATTCGACGACGGCTGCTTCAACCTCCTCTTCGTGGGCCGGCCGGAGAAGCGCAAGGGACTGAAGTACGTCCTCCGGGCGTTCAGGCGTATTCGCGATGCGGAGCCCAATACTCGGCTGATCGTGGTCGGCGCCGGAAGCTTCGCGCGTTACGAACGGCTCATCGGGCCGCGCGCGAATGTGGTTTTTCGCTCGAACGTGCCCTACGCCGAGCTGCCTCGGTACCACCACAGCGCCCACGCTTTCTGCTCACCCGCGACCGGCAACGAGAGCCAAGGCATTGCGCTGATGGAGGCGATGGCCGCGGGCCTCCCCGTCGTGGCGAGCAATATCGAAGGCTTCGCGGGCGTGATCACGGACGAGGTCAACGGCCTGCTCGTCCGGCCAAAGGATGACGCCGCGATCGCGCGCTCGGTCCTGCGCCTGCAGCGCGATCCCACGCTCCGGACCTCCCTGGGGACGCAGGCGCAGGCGCAGGCAAGCGGCTACAGCTGGGAGAGCGTCGCCCGCCGCGTCCTCGCCTACTACGAGCGTCTGCTCTACGAGCGCCGTCAGGTCGCCGCAGCGCAAGCGCCCACGGCCGACCCCGAACCGGAGCTGGCGCGGGCGTGAGCCGCCGCCGCCTCCAGCTCCTCCCCCAGCGCATCCCCGCGGCCGCGAGCAACGCCATCGGGCGTTCTGTGGGCGCGCTCGGTGTCACCCCCAACATGGTCAGCCTCGCGGGCGTCGCGGGCGCCGCGGCCGCCGCCTGGCTGATCGTGCAGGAGCATCTGCTCAGCGCAGGGATCGTCTTCCTCGGCTCCAGCGCGCTCGACTTTGTCGATGGCGCGGTCGCGCGCGCAACGGGGAAGGCCACCGCCTTCGGGGCCGTGCTCGATGCAGTCCTCGATCGTGTCGGCGAGGCCCTCCTGCTCGTGGCCTGCATCTGGTACTTCGCCGACCGCGGTGAGCAGGTGCAGGCAGGCTTCGGCTACGCCGCACTCTTTGGGAGCATCGCCGTGAGCTACGCCCGCGCCCGGGGGGAGGTGTTCGGTGTTACCGCCCGGGACGGGCTCTTCCGTCGCCAGGAGCGCGTGGTCCTGCTCGGAATCGGGCTGCTCGCCAACGGCCTGACCGTCGTCATCGTGATCCTCGCCATCCTCGCCAATGCGACCGCGCTGCAGCGCCTGGCTATCCTTGGGAAAGCCCTCCGCCTACAGGATCGCGAGGAGGCGGCGAGCTAGCGCGGACCCCACTCATCCGGTTCCGGCTCGGGGGCCGCGGGTGGCGGGGCGGCGGCCTCCGCCGGGCGATCGGCGCTCTGCGGAGCGCCCGCGGTCTGGGGCTCGCGGTTCGCGAGCATCATCGAGACCAGATAGGCGAGCAGGGCGAGCAAAGCGAGGACGACAGCACCGCCGATCGTGCCGATCGCGACGCCGCTGAGGCCGTCGTTACCGCCGTCGCCGCCGGAGGAGGGGGGCGCGATCTGTTCGGCTGGATCGGTCGGCACGGGCGTAGCCGGGTCGGGCTGTTCGCGTTGCGGTGCAGTCGTCGGCTCTGGTTCTGGTTCCGTTTCGCTTGCGCTGAGGCCGTTCGCCTCGCGGAACGCCTCTTGGAAACCGTCGATGTCGAAGCCGTAGACGATCTCGATCGCGCTATCGAAGCGGTTGCCCGCCTTGATCGTGGCGAAGAGCTCCGCGAATTGGTCATCGCCGCCCAGGTCGATGAGGTAGCGCACCATCTCGTACGACTGCCCGTAGAAGACCCCGACGAGCACCGGATTCGCGTTCTGCCCGGCGATCTCGTCGAAGGGGAAGAGCCGGTCGGCGCGCACGGCCGCGTCGAACGCGTCCGTGTATCCGGAACCGGGCACCGTCTGGGAATAGACGGCCGTGCCCTCGTCGAGCCACGCCGGGAGCGAGGTGAGGGCGCCTTCGCCCGCGGCCTTGGTGAGGATGTGGGTGAACTCGTGACGCAGCGTATCGGCGATATCACCCGTGCCACAGCTCACCGCGATCATGAATAGGGTGTTCCCGAGCTGTGAGCCGCAAGTGAACGTCGCGTCGTCGAAGGTCTCCCCACGCGTTGGGCGCGCCCCCTGCATCTCCTCTTCCGAGCCGAAGAGGACCACGTTGACGGGCACGACTTCGAGCTCGGTGCCTAGGAGCCGGCGCCCGATCCGCTCGTACGTGGCGCCCGCGGCGGCAAGGAAGTCCGTCGCGATCTGCTCGCGGTCTCCGTAGTAGTGAATGTGCATGAACTCGTTCTCGATTCGGCTCCACACCCTGCCCGGCGGGAGGTAGAAGAACGCATTCGTCTCGCTCAACAGTTGCGAACCATCGTCCAGGGTGAGCTCCCAGAAGTAGACGAACTCGTTGCCGACGGGGATGTGATTGTCGCCGCCGGTGCTCACCACCACCTCGGTGCTGATCGTTGAGCCAGGCGTCACTGCGTCTGGCTTCGCGAGCGCGCTCGCTCCCGCGCCGGTTATGGAGTAGCGCAGCGAGACGTCGACGATCTCGCCGCCGGCGGTCGCGTTCAGAAAGAAGGTCACCGTGTTGGGGTAGCCGTTCTGGATCTCGGTTGAGAACGTGGCGGTCTGCGCCGAGACGGGGGCGCCGGCGTTGAGGGCGCCGGCCGCCACCAGCGACAGCGCGAACAGCGCGAGAGCCGGCCTCACCCCTCCGCGCCCATGCGCGTTCGCAGGTAAGCGCCAATGAGATCGTCTAGGTCGCCGTCCAGCACTGCGGTGGTGTTGCTCGTCTCGAAGTCGGTGCGGTGGTCTTTCACCATCTTATACGGGTGCAACACGTAGCTCCGGATCTGATTGCCCCAGCCCATGTCCACGTGCTTGCCCTTTAACCGCGCCTTTTCCTCCTCCTGCGCGAGCAGTTCGCGTTCGAGCAGGCGCGCTTCGAGCACCTTCATCGCGCTCGTGCGGTTGCGATGCTGGGAGCGTTCGTTTTGGCAGGTCACGACGATGCCCGTGGGGAGATGGGTAATGCGAATCGCCGTCGAGTTCTTCTGCACGTTCTGGCCGCCGTGGCCGCTCGCCCGGAAGACATCGACGCGGAGGTCATCAGGGTTGACCTCGACCTCGCTGGTGGAGCTCACCTCGGGCATGACCTCGACTTTGGCGAAGCTCGTGTGGCGCGCGTGGGCGGCGTCGTAGGGCGAAAGGCGCACGAGGCGATGAACGCCGCGTTCGCTCTCGAGGTAGCCGTAGGCGAGGGGGCCGCGGACCTCGATGGTCGCGCTCTTGATGCCCGCCTCCTCACCCTCGGTCGTGTCCAGCACCTCCGTCTCGTAGCCATGGCTATCGGCCCAGCGCAGGAACATGCGCAGGAGCATCTCCGCCCAGTCCTGGGACTCAGTGCCGCCCGCTCCCGCGTGCACGGCCAGAATCGCGTCGCGCTGGTCGTAGTCGCCCGAGAGCTGCAGCTCGAACTCCAGCCGGCCCAGCCGATGGTCGATCGCCGTCAGCTCCTCAGCCGCGGATTCGGCGAACGAAGCGTCGTCCTCCTCCAGCGCCAGCTCGAGCAGTTCCACCTGCTCACGCGCACGGCGCTCAACGGTCCGCCAGGTATCGACCCGCTCGCGCAGGGCAGAGAGCTCCTGCATCACCTCGCGGGCGGCCTCGGCGTCGTCCCAAAAGCTGGCGGTGGCGGACTGCTCTTCGAGCTCGGTGAGGCGCGCTTCCGCTACAGGGAGGTCAAAGGCGCACCAGGGTGTCAGAGATGCGCGCTAGTAGTTCGCGGGCCTGGTTCAGGAGTTCATGCACGATCGGAGTCTCGCAGGGATCCCGGTCAGGGACCAGATCGGGCGCCTCGCGCCGATCCCGCGCGCGAACGCGCTTCTCGGGCAGCGCGCACCGTGTTCGCGAGCAGCATCGCGATCGTCATCGGCCCGACCCCACCCGGCACCTTCGTGATCCGCCCCGCCACCTCCACCACGCCCGCGAAATCAACATCACCGACGAGGCGCCAACCGCGCTTGCGCGAGGGGTCATCGATTCGATTCGTGCCCACATCGATGACGGTCGCGCCCGGCTTGACCATTTCGGCGGTGACCGTGCCGGGCCGCCCCGCCGCCACGACGAGAATGTCGGCCGCGCGGGTATGGACCGCGAGATCGGCCGTGCCGGTGTGGCAGAGCGTCACCGTCGCGTTCGCGCCCGCGGCCTTGTTCGAGAGCAGAACCGACAGCGGCCGGCCCACGAGCGTCGAGCGCCCAACCACCACGGCGTGTTTCCCGGCCGGATCGACGCCTGAACGTTCGAGCAGGTGCATCACGCCTTGGGGGGTGCAGGGCACGGGGCCGCCGGTTTCTCCGCGCAGGAGGCGGCCCAGGTTGGTGGGATGGAGGCCGTCCACATCCTTCGCCGGGGCGATGGCGTCAAGAACCGCGCGCTCATCGATGTGCGGGGGCAGAGGCAGCTGCTGGAGGATCGCGTGAAAGCGCCCGTCGGCGTTGAGTGCAGCGATGCGCTGGACCAACTCCGCCTGCGCGGTCTCCGCGGGGAGGCGAAACGTCTCGGAGAGGACGCCGATCTCCGCGCAGGCCTTGGCCTTCCCTGCGACGTAGCTGACCGATCCGGGATCGTCTCCCACGAGGACGGCCGCGAGGCCGGGCTGCACGCCCTCGGCGGCGAGGGCCGCCACCTCACGCGCGAGCGAGTCGCGCAGCTCCGCCGCGATGGCAGCGCCATCGATGATGCTCGCGGGCATGCTCCCAGCGTACGGGCCGGGCGCAGGCAGGGGCGAGCGGCTAGGATCGCCCAGTGGCTCGTAAGTTCGCCCACGGCATCGACGTGATCGAAATCGGACGCGTCCAGGCTGTCCTCGACCGTCACGGCGAGCGCTTCTTACGGCGCGTCTACACGGAGGACGAGGTGCGTCATTGCCGCGGACGCGTGCCCGAGCTGGCCGCCCGCTTCGCCGCCAAAGAAGCAGTGATGAAGGCGTTGGGGACAGGGGTACGGGGCGTGGGCTGGCGCGATATCGAAGTGCTCCCGAACCGCCGCGGGAAGCCCCTCGTCTTCCTCTACGGTCGCGGCGCGGCCCGCGCCAAGCACCTCGAGCTGCGGGGTCTCGAAATCAGCCTCACCCATTCGAAGCAGTACGCGATGGCCTCAGTCGTCGGAGAACGGGCCCTCAGCGACGCTGAGGACACCCCCCGGCGAGGCGAAGCCGCGCAACGCCTGGTACGCGAAGAAGGCCTGCGGTGAAGCTGGTCACCGTCGCCGAGATGCGCGCCATGGAGCGCGCCGCGATCGACGCGGGCGCGACCCAAGCGCAGCTCATGGAGGAGGCCGGGCTCGCTGCCGCGCAGGAAGCGTGGATGCTCCTGGGCACACTCGAAGGGCGCAAGATCGTCGTGCTCGCCGGACCCGGGAACAACGGTGGCGACGGTTTGGTCGCGGCGCGCCACCTCCATGACTGGGGCGCCGACGTGGCCGTGATCGCGCCCAAGGCGCGGGAGGTGGACGCGAATCTCGAGGAGCTGCGCGCACGCGATCTGACCCCGCTCGAGGGCGACGAGGCCGCCACCGAAGTGCGCCCCCGCCTCGAGGACGCCGACCTGGTCATCGATGCCCTGCTGGGCGTGGGCAAGGCCCGGCCCCTCGACGAAGACGATCCGATGAGCGAGGCGCTGCGCGCGCTCAGGGGAGCGCGCGCGAGCCTACGCCCGCCGAAGCTTCTCGCCGTCGACCTGCCCACGGGCCTCGACGCGGACGGCGGCGGCGTGGACCCGCTGACCGTGCCCGTCGATGTGAGCGTCACCTTCGGCCTGCCGAAGGTGGGGATGTACCAAGCCCCCGGCAGTGCCGTCGTGGGCCGTGTCCAGGTGGTCGACATCGGCATCCCGGCCGCAGCCGTAGAAGCGGCTGCGCTCGAGCTGATCACCTCCCGCTGGGCGCGTGAGGCGCTGCCGGCGCGACCAGAGGAGGCGAACAAAGGGACGTTCGGGCGGGTATTGGTGGTCGGCGGCAGCGCGCGCTATCGGGGCGCCCCCGCGCTCGCCGCGACGGCCGCCTACCGCGCGGGCGCCGGGCTCGCGACGATCGCCTGCCCCGAGCCCATCATCGCTTCGATCGCGCCAGCATTGGCGGAGGCCACGTGGCTGCCTCAGGCGGCCGCCGAAGACGGTGGCCTGGGGGGCGCGACGGCGGCTGCTCTCCGCAACGAGTGGGCCGCGTTCGACGCGAGCGTTATCGGCCCAGGGCTGGGTCAGAGCGGCGACACGCGAGCGCTGGTCTGGGCCATCCTGGCCGACGTCGCGCAGGATCTTGGCGGTCACGTGGTGCTCGACGCCGATGCCCTCAACGCCATCGCCACCCTCGGCGACGGCGCCGAACGGGTGCCCCCGGAGGCCGTACTCACGCCCCATCCCGGCGAGATCGCACGATTGCTGGATAGCACCGTCGCCGACGTGCAGGCGAACCGCGTGGGCGCGGCGCGCGAGGCGGCCGACCGGTTCGGCTGCGTCGTCGTGCTCAAAGGCGCGCACACCGTCGTCGCCGAGCCGGGCGGCAACGCCCGCATCTCGCCCTTTGCCAACCCCTTGCTGGCGACGGCCGGCAGCGGCGACGTGCTCGCCGGGATGGTCGCGGGCTACCTCGCCCAAGGGCTCGAGTCCTTCGACGCTGCCTGTCTGGGCGTCTACCTCCATGCCGCCGTGGGCGAGGCCCTGCGGACCGAGTACGGTGACGCCGGCCTGCTCGCGGGCGAGCTGGCCACGCGCCTCCCGCGCGTGGTCCGGGAGATCCGAGAAGCTTGAGACGCTTGATGTATAGTCACCGTCCATCACGCTGCCCCTCGAAGACGCTGTGAGCCGACGCGTTGTCGTTACCGGTCTGGGCATGGTCACGCCCCTGGGCCTCGATGCCGCCTCGACCTGGGAGGGGCTCGTCGCCGGCCGCTCCGGAACGGCCCTCATCACCCAGTTCGACACGGAGGGCTTCAGCTCGCGGGTGGCTGCTGAGGTCAAGGACTTCGACCCCAATGCCTTCATGGAACGCAAGGAGGCACGACGCGCCGACCGCTTCGTGCAGTTCATCTTCGTCGCCGCCGAAGAGGCGCTCCGCCAGGCGGACTTCGCGTTGCCCGCCGACGATGGGCGCGATGTAGCCACGATCATCGGGACCGCCCTCGGCGGCGTCCACTCGATGGAGCGTGAGCACGATGTCCTCCGCGAACGCGGGCCCGGTCGCGTGAGCCCGTTCCTTTTGCCGCTAATGCTGCCGGACATGGCCAGCGGCCAGCTCAGCATCCGCTTGGGCACGAGGGGCCCGAACTTCGCGGTGGCGAGCGCTTGCTCGAGCGGCGCAGACGCGATCGGGATCGCGACGAACATGATCCGCCGGGGCGAGGCCGACATCGCGATCGCGGGGGGCAGCGAGGCGGCGATCTCACCCCTCATCGTGGCCGGCTTTGCCGCCGCCAAGGCCCTCAGCGAGGCGAACGACACCCCCGCCAGCGCCTCCCGGCCCTTCGATGCCAACCGCGATGGCTTCGTCATCGGCGAGGGCGCGGGCGCGCTCGTGCTGGAATCCGAAGAGCACGCGCTCGCCCGGGCAGCGACACCGATCGCCGAGCTCGCAGGCTATGGCGCCACGAGTGACGCTTACCACGTCACCCAACCGTTGGAAGACGGCTCGGGCGCCGCGAAAGCGATGCGCGCAGCGCTCGCGGAGGCCCACGCAGCGCCAGACGACATCGACTATCTGAACGCCCACGGCACCTCCACAGCCCTGAACGACCGCCTCGAGACGCTGGCCGTGAAGCGCACGTTCGGCGAGTACGCCTACACACTCCCCATGAGCTCGACGAAGTCGATGACGGGGCACCTCCTCGGGGCGGCCGGGGCGGTGGAGGCGGTGATCGCGATCCTCGCGCTCCAGCACGGGACGATCCCGCCCACCATCAACCAGGAGACTCCGGATCCGGACTGCGACCTGGACTACGTGCCGAACGCGGCTCGCCCCGCGCCACTGCGGGCCGTGATGTCCAACGCCTTCGGTTTCGGGGGGCACAATAGCTCGCTCATCTTCCGCCAGCCTCCCAGCACGGCGGCCCAATGACCGCCGCGGTGGGGACGGCGCCCCGCTGGAGATTGCGGCGTCCGTTCGCGCACCAGGAGCGGCTCGTGCAGCTCCCGCCTGTCGTCGGCACCGTCCTCGCCGCCCGCGGCATCACCACGCGCGAAGCGGCCGATCGCTTCTATAAGCCCCACCTGGAGACCCGCCACGATCCCCTCCTGCTGCCGGGAATCGACCGGGCCCTCCAGCGCACCCGCGAGGCGATCGCGAACCGTGAGTCGATCGCACTCTTCGGCGATTTCGATGTCGACGGCGTCACCTCCGTTGCGATCTTGAAACTTGCGCTCGAACGGCTGGGCGCGAAGACGATTCCCTACCTGCCGGACCGCTTCAGCGAGGGCTACGGGCTCAATCTGAAGGCCGTCGAGACGCTGCGGGACGCCGGCGCCGGACTGCTCATCACCGCCGATTGCGGCACGAGCTCGGTCGAGGAGATCGCGTTCGCCAACGACCTCGGCACGGACGTCATCGTTCTCGACCACCACGCCGTGCCACCGGAGCTGCCGGCCGCGCTGGCGGTGATCAATCCGAAGACGAGCGGCTCGCTCTACCCCTTCACCGAGCTCGCCGCGGTCGGGGTCGCCTACCGCTTCCTGCAGGTGCTGTACGAGTCGCTCGGCCGCGAGCTTCCCGAGCACGAGTTCATCGATCTCGTCGCCCTCGGGACGGTGGTGGACGTGGCGCCCCTCTTCGACGAGAACCGCACGATCGTGGCCGCGGGCCTCGAGCAGATGCGCGCGAGCCCACGACCCGGGGTCGAGGCGCTGGCCGCCGTTTCGGGCGTGATGCCGGGCCGCATGGGCGCGGAGTCGCTCGGCTTCGGACTCGGCCCGCGCATGAACGCCGCCGGACGCATCACGCACGCGCAGGCGGCTCTCGATCTCCTCCTCGCGGGCACACCCGCAGAGGCGCGCCCCTTCGCCGCGCACCTCGACGCCCTCAACCGGCAGCGTCAGCAGGAGTGCGAACAGGGCCAGCTCGAAGCCGAGGAGATGCTCGGCGTCAGCGACGACCCGCTCATCATGATCGGCAGCGAGAGAATGCACGCCGGCATCATCGGCATCGTCGCGGGGCGCCTGGCGGAGTCACGCAACCGCCCCGCTATCGTCTACGAGCGCGGCGCGGCGGAGAGCCGCGCGAGCGCGCGCACCATCCCCGCCTTCGACATCATCTCCGCGATCCGCAAGGACGCCGATCTGCTCGAGCGGCACGGGGGCCACCGCGCCGCAGCCGGTTTCACCATCCGCAACGAGAACGTCGAACCGTTCCGCGAACGGATCGTCAACACCGCGGCCGAGCTGCTCTCCTCCGAGGACCTGCGCCGGGTGATGCAGATCGACGCCGAGGCCGCGCTCTCGGACCTCACCGGGATCGAGGTGAAGGGCCTCACCCGCTTCGAGCCCTGCGGCGAAGGCAACCGCCGGCCGGTGCTCCTCAGCCGCAACGTCCAGCTGGTGGACAGCCGCCGTGTGGGCGCAGACGAGAGCCACCTGAAGCTGAAGGTACGCGACGGCGCGGCGACCTGGCCCGGCATCGCCTTCCGCAAGGGCGACGCCGAACTCGCGGACGAGCTGGACATCGTCTATTCGCTCAGCCGCGAGTGGAAGGGCGAGCGCATGGAGATCGAAGTGCTCGACTTCGCGCCCAGTGCCGAGCGCCGGCCCCTCGAACTGCTGACCCCCGACTGATGGCGGAGATCAAGCTCTCCGCGGACGGCGAACGCGCGCTCGCCGAGGGTGAGCGGCTGGCGACGGGCCTGAACATCGCGATCGAGGCGGCCGAGTTCCTCTTGGTTGGGGCGCTCAACGTTCTCCGCGAGACGGGCTGGCCGAACCTGCCCACGGGCGAAGCCCTCGAGGGCGCGCTGCGCAGCGTCCACGGCGAGGGCAGCACCGACCTCACGGACCGTGTGATGCCGGGCCCGAGCCTGCGGCAGGCGCTGAACATGACGGCCGGCGCCGTTCGCCGTGAGGGCGGTACCACGATCGATGCGCTCATCATCGCCCACGGCGCGATCGCCTCAGGCGAGATCAATCCTGCCTTCTACGATGCGCTCGGTGCCTCGCAAACCGAACTCGCGCAGCTCCTCGAGGGACGCGCCAGCTAGGGGTTCTAGGACCAGGCCTTTCCGGACATCGGATCAAAGATGCGATGCGCCGGCAGGATCTCCACGGCCGGCTCGCCCTGAATCCCGACGGCTGCGGTCACCGGCCCCAGACGCTCCTCGTTGAAGCGCTCGAAGGCCGCCGCCGACTCCCACACATCGGCGGACGCGGAGCGACTCGTCGTCGAAACTCGCGACGTGAAAGACACCCCGTCCGGGGGGTTCGTCTCCCAGCCCACGCCCTCCCGAACGGCGTCGTACTGCTCGGGCGTGACGCCCTGCCAACGAAGCTGCATCACGATTGCCATGGGTTCCCTCTGTGGGCGGATACTGCCCCCGCTTCCGCGGAAAACCAGCCCGCAGATGGGGACCCGGCGCCCAGCGCCCATTCGCGCGGCGCTACCAGGCGTCGTAGCGGTTCGCGATCGGCAGGCGGCGGTCGCGGCCGAAGGCGCGGGGCGTGATCTTCACGCCCGGCGGTGCTTGGCGGCGCTTGTACTCGTTGCGATCGACGAGCGCGAGGATGCGCCGCACGGTCGCCTCCTCGAAGCCCATCGCCACGATTTCCGCGCCGCTGCGGTCACCTTCGACGTAGGCCTCGAGGATGGGGTCGAGGATCTCGTAAGGGGGGAGCGAGTCCTCGTCCAACTGGTCGGGGCGCAGCTCGGCGCTCGGCGGCTTGTCGATCACCGCCAGGGGGATGAGGGGGTGCCCGGCAGTCGCATTGCGCCAGCGGGCGAGGGCGTAGACGAGCGTCTTCGGGACATCCTTGATGACGGCGAAGCCACCGGCCATGTCGCCGTAAAGCGTTGCGTAACCGGTGGCCATCTCGCTTTTGTTGCCGGTGGTGAGCACGAGCGCGCCGAACTTGTTCGCGAGGCTCATGAGCACGTTCCCCCGCTGGCGAGACTGCAGATTCTCCTCCGCGACGCCGTCCTCCGTGCCCGCGAACGCCTCGTCGAGCATCTCGAGCATGGCCGCATGGGCCGGCTCGATCGCGATCGTGAGCAGCTCGATCCCGAGGTTCGTCGCCAGCTCCTGCGCATCGGAACGGCTGTGCTCGCTCGAGAAGCGGCTCGGCATCGAGACGCCGGTCACGTTCTCTGCACCGAGCGCGTCAACCGCCACAGCGGCGACCAAGCTGGAATCGATACCGCCGGAGAGGCCGATGTAGGTGCGCGTGAAGCCCGTCTTCGCGAGGTAATCGCGGGTGCCCAGGACGAGCGCCTCCCAAACCTCCGCTTCGTCGCAGAGCGGCTCCGCTCGCGATCGCGCGGTCTCGCCCCGGGCGCCGAGACCGGCTTCCATCCCCAGATCGACCACGTCGACATCGGCGAGCGCGTCGCTCTGGCGAAGCTCGATCCGCCTGCGAGGATCGTGGAGGCGGCGTTGCGCAGCTTCGCCCAGATCGACATCGACGATGACGAGTTCGTCCCGGAACTGCAGGCCGCTTGCGACGATCGCGCCGTGCGCGTCCACGACCATCGAGCCGCCGTCGAAGACGAGCTCGTCCTGGCCACCGACGGCATTCACGTAGGCGATGGCGATGCCGTTGTCGACGGCCCGCGTCGCGAGCATCCGGGCACGGTCTTCGAAACGCCCGCGATGATAGGGCGAGGCGTTGATGTTCACGCACAGTTCGGCGCCGCCCAAGGCCATGCCGTTCAGCGGCTGGCCCGGATACCAGATGTCCTCGCAGATGCTGACGCCAAAGGTCAGCTCGCCGGCGTGGTAGACGGGGACGCGCCCGCCGGCCGCAAAGTAGCGCTCTTCGTCGAAGACGCCGTAGTTGGGGAGGCGGCGCTTGTGGTAGGTGTCGCGCCACTGGCCATCGGCGAAGACGGCGGCAGCGTTGTAGGGATCGCCATTCTCCCAGTCGACGAAGCCGACGATGGCGATGATCCCCGCCGTCTCATCCGCGAGCGCGGCGGTGGCCGTGCGCGAGTCCTCGCAGAAGCCGCGCCGCAGCAGCAGATCCTCGGGGGGATACCCGGTCACCGCCAGCTCAGGGACGGCCACGATCGCGCAGCCCCCTTCGCGGGCATCCGCGATCGCCGTCCGGATCCGGGCAACATTGCCGGCGATATCGCCCACAGTCGTGTTCAGCTGGGCGAGGGCGACGCGACAGGACCTCACCCAACCAGGATAGCTTTCCCGGCGTTATGACCCCTTCGACCGGATACCTTGCGACCGGCCGTTACAATGCCAGGGCGTGATCGACGTACTTGCGCTCATCCTCGCGGGCGGTCAAGGCGATCGTCTCTCGGTGCTTTCGGAGCAGCGCGCGAAGCCCGCGGTCGTCTTTGGCGGCCAGTACCGGATCGTCGACTTCGCCCTCAGCAACTGCGCCACCAGCGACATCGACAGCGTCGCGGTGCTCACCCAGTACCGGCCACGCTCGCTGGTCAATCACATCGGATCGGGGCGCGCATGGGGGCTGGACACGCCGGACCGGCACGTGGAGATCCTACAGCCGTACCTCGGCCGCGCAGACATGGATTGGTATCAAGGGACAGCCGACGCGGTCTATCAGAACCTGTACCTCATCGCCCAGTCGCAGGCCGAAGAGATCCTGATCCTCTCCGCCGACCACGTCTACCTCACTTCCTACCGCAACCTCGTGGCCTACCACCGCAGCCAGCGCGCGGACATGACGATCGGGGTGTACTCGGTGCCGATCGAGGAGGCGCACCGGTTCGGTGTGCTCGATCTCGACGAGAACGGTCGCGTGGTCGACTTCCAAGAGAAGCCGGAACACCCCAAGTCGGCCTGGGTCTCGATGGGCGTCTACTGCTTCAACCGCGACGTGCTCTTCGAGGAGCTCCAGGCCGATGCCGACCTCGGCGAAGCGAGCGCCCACGACTTCGGCCGCGACATCGTGCCGCGCATCTACTCGACGCGGCGGGTCTTCGGGTACCAGTACCTCGACTACTGGCGCGACGTCGGCACGATCGAATCGTACTGGCAGGCGAACATGGACATGATCGGCCCGCACGCGCCCCTCGACTTGGCGAACACCGAGGTCCCCCTGAGGACCTCGGGACCGGCGTCGCCGCCGGCGCACTTTGGGCCGAAGGCGGAACCGCACGACGCGCTGATCTCACCCGGCGCGGACATCCGCGGGGCCATCGAGCGCTCCGTGATCTCGCCGGGGGTGGTGGTCGAGGAGGGGGCGACAGTGCGCGACTCGATCGTGTGTCACAACAGCGTGATCCGCGCGGGGGCGGTCGTCGACCGAGCGATCCTGGACAAGGAAGTGGACGTCGGCGCTGGTGCGATCGTCGGCTCCGGAAGCGACGCCGTCCCGAATCAGGCACGCCCCGACATCGTCAACACCGGCATCACGATCGTGGGCAAGCGCGCGGTCGTGCCTCCAGGAATGACCATCGGGCGCAACGTGATCGTCGGCCCCGGTGTCGAGGAGCAGCTCGCGGGCCTGAGCGCGCTCGAATCGGGAGCGACCGTGCTAGACGAGCAGATGCCGCTGCATCTGTTCGTCTAGCGTGCGGCTCTTCGGCGTGGAGGAGGCGCGAGCGCTCCTTCCGGAGGTCATCCCCGTGCTGGAGCGGCTGCGCGACGCCTTCCGGGCGCTGCGCGCCTTGCGTGCCTTCGAAGCGGCGCAACGCCGCGCGGCGCTCGCCGACGGCCACCCGATCGAAGCACCCAAAGCGGGCGCCGCGGAAGCGGACGAGGGGGCCCTCGCCGCCACGCTGCGCGAATGCACCGACCTGCTCGTGGCCTGGGATATCCAGCTGAAGGACCCCGAACGCGGGCTGATCGACTTCTCCCACGAGCGTGAGGGCGAGGTCGTCTACCTCTGCTACCTGCTCGGCGAGGACGATCTGCGCTACTGGCATCGGGTCGAGGACGGCTTCGCCGGCCGCCAGCCGCTCTGAATGAAGCCGGCCGGCGGGGAACGAACGAAGACCGCGCTCGCGCTCTTCCTAGCCACGGCGGTGGTGGGCATCGTCGCAGTCACTGGCTGGCTTCGGCAGGAAGACGCGCGCGCGTTCGTCGTTGAGGTTCGTGAGCGCTCGGGCGCCCGCCTCCACATTGACCCCGGGGACGGGATCCTGCGTATCTACGAGGAACCCTCGGGCCTCTACGCCCGTACAGTCGTGACCGATCGTGACCTCGCTGAGGCTATCGAGGACCTCTCGGCGAAGGTCGGCTTCGCGCTCATCGTCCCGGAAGGGCTCGCTGAGCTCGGCCTCACGATCCGCGGCATCACGGCATTCGGGCCGCTGAGCAGCGGCCGGCCTTGGAACAACCCAAGTCTCGACATCGGCACCTCGGAATACGCCCCCTGGTTGTGCGTCGTGCCGGGGATCGAGAAGCCGGGGGCCCGGTGCCAAACGTACGAGGGCCCGCGCATCTTCATCGAGCAGCACTCGATCGACCCGGAGGTGCACCTGTTCGGGTTGGATGAGCCCGTCGACCCTGGCGTTGAAGGCGCGGAGGCGTTCTGGCAAACCGAGGCAGGGCTTCGGCCGACCAGTGGGCAACTCACCGTCATCGCCGGCCGGACCCTGTTCCGGGTCCAGGTGTGGGGCGCCGAAGCGCCAACCACCGGCGAGTTGCTCCCGGTCCTTCGCTCCCTCGCCGAGCAAGCACGCTGACCTCGCCCGCGTACAATCCCGCGCAGCGGCTATGAGCCGCGGAGGCAGCCATGACGAGCACATTCGGCGTGCGCGATATCTTCGTCGAGGCGAACGGCCTCCGGCACCATCTCATCGCACGCGGTTCACCAGGGACGCCGATCGCTGTCATGCTGCACAACCTCGTCGGCCAAGCGCGCATGTTCGACGCGCCCGCCGCGGCGCTCGCGGATAGCCAGCACGTCTATGCCCTGGACTTTCGGGGGCGGGGCGAATCTGCCTGGGGCCCGCCCGACGACTACAACCAAGCGACGTACGCGGCCGACCTCGAGGCGGTCCGGGATGCCCTCGGCCTCCAACGCTTCGCGCTCATCGGCACGGCCATGGGTGGCGGCGTCGCGATGGCCTATGCGGCCGCCCATCCGGAGCGAGTCTCGGCCCTCGTGATGAACGACATCGGCCCCGACCTCGACGGCGCGGGCGTGAATCGCATCAGCACACGCACCGAGTCGACCCCAACCGCCTTCCCCGACCTGAAGGCCGTAGTCGCGTACTACAAGGAGCACTTCCCCGCCGCCGCGCGCCTCCCCGACGAGCGCGTCTCCGACTTCGCCCGTTGGAATGTGCGGCTGAGCGACACTGGGCTCTACGTGTGGAAGATGGACCCCGCCGCTCGCCACGTCGGCGGGGGCGCGCCGGAAAGCGAGGAGCTGTGGCGCATGTTCCGCTCGATCCAGTGCCCGGTCCTGATCCTGCGCGGCGAGGGCAGCGACATCCTCAGCCGCGAAACCGCCGAGAAGATGAAGGCTGAGGGGGGCGACGCCGTCCTGGTCGAGGTGCCCGGCGCGGTCCACCCGCCCCTCCTGACAGAGCCAGAGTCGGCCGCCGCCCTGATGGCGTTCCTCCCCTCCTCCTGATTGGACTGCTCTCGTAGAGCCTGACGCGCGCACGAGCGGCCGGCACTGTTCCGGAATCGACGATTCGTAGCGCGCCGCCTTCAGTCAGACAGCCTGCGCAGCGCGTCTTTGGCCTTCGCGAGGTTGCTCTGGGTCGTGGCCCAGTCAGCGGGGAAGGCCTCACGGGTGAAGACGGTGAGGGCGCGTTCGTAGGCCGCGATCGCCTTCCTCAGATTGGCGGCACGATCGCCGGTCGGTAGCGCCCGATAGGCGGCCCCGAGGTTGTTCTGGGTCGTGGCCCAGTGAGCGGGGGAAGCCTCACGGGTGCGGACGGTGAGGGCCAGTTCGTAGGCCGCAATC
>CAUYXJ010000007.1:0-47067 GCA_963577065.1 Dehalococcoidia bacterium
TTGGGCTTGCTGCAGGTAGTGGCCGCCGGAGGTGCCTTCCTAGAGGCTCGGAGGCAGCGGAACGAGACTGCTCGGGCTCAGCGCGAGGAATTCCGGTCAACCTGGTACGCGGAACGACGGAGTGTCATTTTTCTGAAGCGGACCACTGATGAGTTCGAGACCTATATGTTCGAAGGGGCCTATGGCCGTCGCGAGTTCCGGATAGGCGCGGTCCGCCTATCGCTGGACACGGGCCAGCACAAGGCGATGAGGCGCATGCACGGGCAAACGATGCAAACGGCTCAGCACCTCGCAGATGACTTGGACGACCTTTCTGACTACTTGGGGCCCGACGATCAGCGTCAAATTGATGCAATCCAAGAACGGTTGCGGCAAATCGACCAGTTCCCTGCGCAGTACAGGGATGTAGTCTCGCTCGCAAGGGAGGCGGTGCGACTCTATTCGGACCTTCTCGATGACGTGGGCGAGAGGGAGCAGTTCGAAGCGGATAGCAATTGACAGACGGGGCCAGGAGCCAGATGATTCTGGGAGTGTGTTAACAGTCTGACTGAGAGCCTGATTGGCAGCGGAATGTCTGCGAGAAGGGGGGGAGTTCGCGAACTCCCCCCTTCTCATGCGCACCGTCACCGGCTAGGTGGAAAGAGATCCCCCGTCCTACGGCCATTCGCTGCGGGTGTCCGCTGGCGACCGTTTGGCCGTCAGCCTGTTCGACCACCGCATGATGACCTCAGTTGGGCAGATCCATCATGGCGTGGTCGAACTGGGTTGCCGGCAGATTCGAGATCGGTAGGCCGCGGCCCGAGCGCGGTGGCAGCTCGATCGGCGCGCCGGGCTCCGAGGCGATGAGATCGCCGGTGCGGCCGTCCCGGAGCAGGTCGAGCAGCAGCTTCCCCTGCTGGGCTGGCGTCATCCAGCCCGCGACCATCTCGTCGGAGGGGCCGGGCGCGGGGAAGACGCCGCGCAGCATGGGCGTGTCGGTGGCGCCCATCGCGATGCCGTTCACGCGCACGTTCTTGTCGGCGAGGCCCAGCGCCCAGGCTTGGATGTAGCCGTTCAGGGCCCACTTCGAGGCATCGTAGACTTCCGTTCCGGCCGATCCGCGGGTACCCCCCGGCTCCAGGGGTGGCACGATGTGGTCGGCCGAGATCACCACGATGTCGCCGCCACCGCGCTCGATGAGGGAGCCGGCGAACGCCCGCTCGCACATGTAGACGCCCTTCACGTTCGTGTCGAAAAACCGCTGGTACTCGCTCAACGCCTCTTCGCGCGGGAGATCGAGCGGCGGCGATCCGTAGATGCCGGCGTTGAGGACGAGGACGTCGAGGCCACCGAAGTCCCGCAGCACGGATTCGGCGAACCCCTTCACGGCGTCGGGCTGCGAGACATCGCAGAGGTACGCCTTCACCGTCTGCCCGCTCGTGGCCGCGATCTCATCAGCCACCGCCGTGACTTCCGGCTGGACGTCGCAGATCGCCACGTCCGCGCCTTCGCCTGCGAGGGCCTGGGCATAGCCGGTGCCGAGGCCCTGCGCGGCGCCGGTGACGACGCCGACCTTGCCGTCGAGGAATCCCATTTTTCGCCCTCCTACGCTTCGAAGGCCGACTTCATCACGCCAACCTTCAGCGAGAAGTCGTCCGTCTGCGGGGTCAGAACCACCGGCTCGGCCCGCCAGAGCGGGATGTTGTAGCCGCTGCGCCCATCCTCGATCAGGTCGATAACGACCTGGGCGACGTCGGTCGGCTTCATCCAGCCAGCGACGAGCTCGGGTGTGATGGGGTTCGCGCGACCGAAGCGGCGAATCATGAGCGAGTCGGTCGCGCCCAAGCAGATGCCGTTCACGCGGATGTTGTGTGGCTCCGCCGCCTTCGACCAGCTGAGCAGGAAGCCGTTCAGTCCCCACTTCGAGGCGTCGTAGGTGTCCATGACGGCACCCCCGCCGCTCGGGCGCATGTTCTCGGTGAAGACGTGATCGGTCGCGATATTGACGATGTCGCCGCCGCCCTGGTCGCGCATGATCGGAAGAATCGCACGACCGAACAGGTAGTACGCACGGTTGTTGACGTTCATCACCGTGTCGTAATCCTCGAGCGACTTCTCCCACGGATCCGCGGCCGAGACCATCGTCACCGTGCCCGCGTTGTTGATGAGCACGTCGATGCGACCGAACGCGTCCATGGTGCCGTCAACGACGCGCCAGCAGTCCTCGGGAATGCCGACATCGGCCTTGAAGGCGACTGTCTCGACGTTGTGCGTCGCGCCGATCTCGTCCGCCCGCTCGTCCACGTTGTCACGGACATCGCAGATCGCGACCTTCGCGCCTTCGCCGGCGAGGGCGTTCGCAAAGGCAACGCCCAGCCCCTCGGCCGCCCCCGTAACGAGGGCCGTCTTCCCCTCGAGGAACCCCATGCTTACCTCCTGGCTGCCTGGTCACCTTATGGTTCCGGTGGGCCGCATCACCCTCTGAGATGAGGCGCTCAGCCTAGGGCACGCGGCGGCGCTTTGCATGCGCAAGGGGAACCGAACCCGCCCGCCCTAACGGTTCTTCTGCACGTGCTCGCGCCGGTCGGTGGACGAGCTCCAGGTGAGGATGCGCGTCGGTTTGTAGGAGACGACCACGCGGTCGGGCGTGTTCGCGATGTGCTCGTAGCTGGTCTGCCAGTTCTCGCCGCCGTACTTACGAGCGATCGCTTCGGTCACGGTCCCCAGGCCCGGCTCGATCGTGACCGAATCGCCGCGCAGCACCACCGTCCGCTGGTCGGGATCGCCGGGCTCGTCGACACAGAGCGAGACGCGCCCATCGCGCTCGAGGTTGCGTGTCTTCAGCCGCGGAGCGGTCGTGCTGAAGTAGACCGTGCCCGCTTCCCAATGGAACCAGATGGGGGTGAGTTGGGGGAAACCGTCCGGGTTCAGCGTCGCGACAATGCCGTTCCGGGGCTCGGCGAGGAAGGCGTCGATTTCGGCTGCGGACATCGGCATGGGAGCGGCTCCTGGGCCCGATCTGGGCGGGGCCAGTCTAGGTGCGCACCCGGCCGCTTCCAAGCCGGCCGCGCCCGGCATCATCAGCACCGGGCTTGCCGCCCCCGAAACAGCGCCGCAGACTCCCGCGCGATGGACCGCTGGAAGTTCCTCGACGTCGTTTCGCGCGAGCAGGTGCCCGGGAATCCGATATCCGAACGGAAGGTGCGGGCGCTGATCGACCTTCTGCGGCTGCCTGCTGCCGGCCGGATCCTCGACATCGCCCGCGGCCGGGGCGAGATCCTCGTCCGGACTGCGCAACGCTGGGGCGTTTCCGCTATGGGCGTGGACCTGTCGCCCTTCGCGGTGGCCCACTCGCGGCGGGCGGTCAGCGCTTCCGGACTGCACCGGGAGGATCGAGATCGTTGAACCCGGAGGGGCGGCCGACGAAGCGCCGGCTGAGTCGTCCGACGCCGCGATCTGCCTGGTGCGAGCTGGATCTGGAAAGGCACGCCGAGACCTTGGCCGCGATCTCCCGCTGGGCAAGCCCGGCGGCAAGGTTCTCGTCGGAGAGCCGTTCTGGCGCCGCGAGCCATCGTCTCGGTACACGTCTCGCCGAGGCTGGGGAGCCGATCGGGCTTCGACAGCTGCACACGATCGCCGGCAGCGAAGACGACTGGGACGCCTACGAAGGGATACGTTTGTAGGCAGCGGAGCGCCACGCCGCCGACCACGCCGGCGATCCTGATTCCGGTGCGATTCTCGAGCGGCAGACCCGGAGCATGCGCGCCACAACTCCGCTGGGGGCGCGACGAGCTCGGGCGGGCGGCGTATCTCTCCATGAAGCCGCCGGCGTAGACGCAGCTGCTCCGCTGGTCGCCTGTAAGATCTAGGCGAGCATGAGTCGCCTCACCAGGATGCTGTCCGGGCTCCGCGACCGCCGCGACCGCCGCGACCGCCGCGACCCGCCCAGGCTCCGCGGCCGGCGCGACCCGCCGCTCGCCCATATCCTCCTGCTCACCTACGACAGCTGCCGCTACGACGTGCTGCGAGCGGCCGAGACGCCCAACCTCGACGCGCACGCGAAGATACGATCAGCACAGGCACCAGCGACGTTCACCTATGCGTCTCATTCAGCCTTCTTCGTATGCATTCTCCCCAACTGCGACGATGATATCGAGTACTACAATCGCCATACCAAACAACTCATTGGCTTAATCGATGTCGGAGAAAAGGGTGTGGCTAAGGAGTCTCTGTTCCAGGTTCGGTCGGAGCGAAATATCGTGACGGGGCTACGCGATCTCGGCTACCAAACGGTCGGGGCGGGGGCGATGAACTGGTTTCGCCAGTCCGGTCTGAGAGAGGGGTTCCAGGATTTCCGGTTCACCCGCACCGACGCCGGCGCGCAGATCGACTTCGTTCTATCCAAGCTTGACCCCAGCGAACCCTTCTTTGGCTTCATTAACTTCGGCGAGACGCACGCTCCGTACACCTTCGCCGGCAAGCCGGACCGGTGCCCGGTTGACGTTCAGGCGCGGCGCATGGTTTGGCCTCCGGTTCAGGGCGATGGGCCCGTCGGGCGTGACAATCCCGCGGTCGAGCACCAGGTACGGGCCGCTGCCTACCTCGACGCGCAACTCTCTCGGCTCTTCAGCTCCCTGCCCGGCGACACGGTCGTCGTGCTCACGGCGGACCACGGCGAATGCTTCGGCGAAGACGGCTATTGGGGTCATGCGGTCAGCCATCCCATGGTGTGGACGGTGCCGCTAGCGATTTTCCGGCTGGGCGGTGCCGACATCGGCAGTCCGTCAAGTCAGGGGTGACCATGTCTGGAGCGGCGTACCTGTTCTTGAAGCCGCCGGCGTAAGCTCGAACGGGGATAACGCGCCCGCGGAGCCGCTCAGCTCGCCCCGAATTCGATCACGGAGATCTCCCCCGCCGGATGGACCGCGACCGTGCGTAGCCCCGCGTCCGCAGCGAGTGCCGAGATCGCCGTGACGCCGCGCTCGCGCGCGCCGAAGTAGACGAGCATCCGCAGATCCATCGCGGTGCTCGGTGCTTCGCCCCCTAACCCGGTCTTCTCGACGACGAGGACGCGGCCGTTGGCACCGGCCGCGTCGGCGCAGCGGCGCAGGATCGCGACGACGCGTTCATCGGGCCAATCGTGCAGGACCGCCGACAGGACGTAGCCGCCGGCGCCGGCGGGGAGAGGATCGAAAAAGCTTCCGGCGGCGACATCACTCCGTTCCACGACTCCGGCCTCCTGCAGCGTCGAACGAGCGGCGTCTGCGGTTCGCGGCTGCTCGAAGACGGTGCCCCGCAGCCCCGGGTACGCGTCGAGGAGCGCGACCATGAGCGTTCCGTTGCCGCCTCCGACATCGACGACGTGCCCGAGCGAGCCCCAGTCGTAGGCGGGGACGACGCTAGCGGCCCAGGCAGCCACATCCCGGCCCATCTGCTCGTCATAAGAAGCAGTGCGCGTGGGGTCCGAGCCGAGGTCGTCCCAGAACGGGCGTCCGTAGAGCGCGTCGAACGAAGCGTTGCCGGTACACACCGCCTCCAGCAGGCCACCGAATGAGAGCTCGGCGCGGCCGAGGGCGTCGTTGATGTCGAGGCGCGCGCGCAGACCCGACGGGTGGCTATCTCGCAGACGCTCCCCTCGAGACGTGAGCGAGTACCGCCCGGACCCGTCGCTGCGGAGGAGTTCGAGCGAGACGAGATGGCGGAGCAGCTGGTCAAGGGCACCGGCGTCGGCGCCGGACGCGCCGGCGAGAGCCTGCGCCGTTGCTGACCCGCCGGCGATGTGGTCTGCGAGGCGGAGGCTAGCCGCCACGCGAATCGCCATCGGCGTCACGAGGTCGGCCGACCGAGATAGGTCGGATTCGGTTCCGCTTTGCTCCGTCACGGCGCGCCCCCAGTCAGCGGTTGTCGATCTCTGCGGCGCAGCGCCCGGCCACGCCACCGCTGCTCACCGCGGCTAAAGAGCGCGTCGGCGGTGAGAAGACCGCCGCGTGGCGGCCCGCGCCAGAGATGGGATCGTCGCCGGTCCCCTTAGCCGACGGGTGTCCTCGCGGGCTCGTAGACCGCAGGCTTGCCGCCCCGCTTCGCCTTGCTCGCGGGCAACGCCTCTGTCCGCTTCTCCGCTTCCTTCGGCGCCCAGCCCCAGTTGCTGATGATGCGGTAGTGGGAGATGCGCCACTTGTCCCCATCCGGCACGAGCGTGGCCTGATACATGCCTCCCCCGATGCCCGCGCCCCCGCCAGAGGTCATGAAGTAGGCACTCAGCTCTGCGCTCGAACTGTCCTCGGCCACGTTCACGGCAATGTTGGCCGCGTGGTGCCCGCCGCTCAGCGTTGGCTCGGCGCTGGAGTGGGGGCCGTAGAGCTCGCGCATCGCTTCGCGGCCACGGAACTCGAGGTCCTTCATCGTCCCTGGCGGGAAGTTGATGACCTCCAGGAGCGCGTCCTCCGTGAACACGTCGAGGATCGCGTCCGTGTAGCCAACATCCATGTTGTAGAGGTACTCGTTGAAGGTGCTGATAGTGGCCCGCTCCGCCTCCAGCCGCGCTACGCGCGCGCGCAGTTCCGCTAGCTCGTCCGACATTTCTTGAGACTCTCCCTCCTCAGGCTGCCCTCCCTCGGTCAGTCGCTGAGAGCGGGAGGATGCACCCGCGAGGCCCCGACGGGCAAGACCCATCGCCCCGCCTTGGCCAGCTCCAGCCAGCGCGCCGCTGCGGCGAGGAGGAGGAGTCCGCCCGCGCCCAGTTCCAGCGGAAACTCCAGGGCGCCAAGGTCGCCGCGCGGGAAAGCGTCACTGAGCACCATCGCGCCACTCGCGAAAACGCCCCCGACGAGCAGGCAAGACGAAGCCCGGATCGCTCGGAGTTGTGTGCGAAACGCGGTCGCGAGCGTCAGGCCTGCCAGGGCGTAGCCCAGCGTCACGAGGTCGTCTGGGTTGTTCGTCGCCTCCGCCACAAGCGGGAGTGCGGCGAGGATGAGCGTCCCGCTACGCTCATGGAGTCCGAGGAGGTCATCCAGCCCGAGTACGAGGAGGCCGACGGCGAGCAGGCCCCAGGCAGCGGAATCTCGGCGATGGAGACCGCGACGCCAGACACGGCTCGCGGCCAACGAGGCGAAGCCCCCCCGCCACGAGGAGCTGGGCGGCCCCCCACAGATCGATGAAACCGCCCTCCGCGAATACCGACCGGACACCAAGTCCGAAGTGCCAGAACGCTCCACCCGCTAGCGCGCCAGCGTTGGCGACGAGGACCAGAACTATGCTGAGCCGGAGCGGCCGCAAGGTTGACGCCCGGGCGTGAATGCTGCCGGCGAGCCTGGTGGGCGCCGCGCTCCTTGGGTGCAAGGTCCTGCCTCCCAAACGCCTGGACCTGGCAATAACCGTAGCAGACTCGATGCGTTCTCTTAGGGGTTGGCGAACGCCGACGAGTGGCCGCTGCTGCCGGTGGAATTCGATGCCGGAGCAAGGACCGCGGGTCTCCGGCGATGCATTGCCAGTCGTCAGGAATCAGGCGCTCGTTCGCGCCTCGTCCGCGATTGACATGCGTGCGGGCTGTCATAGACTCGGACGGACTCGGACGAAACCACCCGGCCCAGCGAAACGAGGCAGCGACATGGCAGCGCCCGCAGAAGCCCCCATCATCGAGCCTGGCGAGTTCCTCACGGATGAGCACCGCATCAACCCCTTCCCGCTCTACCAGAAGATCCGAGACTGGGAGCCCGTCTACCGCGACACCTTCCAGAACCGTTTCGTGGCCACGCGCTACGCCGATATCTGGGACGCCTATAAGCGCAGCCGGCCCGGGGGGGACTTCACGCGTGGCGTCTACGACCCGAAGGGCCACTACGAATTCGGCTCTGACTCCCCCCTAGGCCCAACCATTCTGGACATGGGCGAGGGCGAGGAGCATCGCTGGAGCCGCGGCATCGTCGCGGGCGAGTTCGTGGGGAAGAAGCTCGAGAGCTGGCTGCCCGTCATCGAAGAGACGGCCGCCGAGATGATCGAGCGCTTCTCCGAGGAGGCAGCGGAGAGCCTCGCCGCGGGCTTCGCCAAGAGCGGCGAGATCGACCTTGTCGCGCAATTCAGCCGGCGCTTCCCGATCCGCGTGATCGCGGGCATGCTCGGCCTCCCCCGCGGGGACTACGACTACTTCGAGAGCATCTACAACACGCTCTTCGCAGGCATGGGCTACGGCCGCGCCTACTTCCGCGCCGGCGAGAAGGCGAAGTTCGAGATCCACGACTATCTGACGCCCATCATCGCGGAGCGGCGGGCCAACCCAACCAGCGATCTCATCTCCAAGTTCGTCACGGCCGAAATGTCGGGCGAGATGATGTCGGACGATCAGATCAAGGCGTTCATCACGCTCCTGCTCGTCGGCGGCGGTGACACGACCCACAAGGCCATCGACGCGATGTGGTGGAACCTCCTGCACAACTACGAACAGTACGAAGCGGTGCGCGACGATCCGGAGCTGATGGATCGGGTCTTCACCGAGATGCTCCGGTTCGACGGCTCGAACCACTACCAGGGGCGACGTGCGATCCGCGAGACCGAGCTCGGTGGCCGCGTCATTCCCATGGGTGCGAGCGTCGCCCTCTGCTTGGGCTCCGGGAACCGCGACGAGCGCGTCTTCAAGGACCCGGATACGTTCAACATCTTCCGTGACGACCTCTACTTCGGGAAGGAGCTGCGGGTCGGGTACTGGGAGGAGGGCGTCGCCAGCCACCTCGGCTTCGGGCAGGAACGGCACTTCTGCCTGGGCTACGCGATGGCCCGCCAAGAGGCGGTGATGGCGGGCAAGATGTTGCTCAAGGTGCTGAAGAACCCGCGCTTGAAGGACGTGCCCAACGACGGCATCGTCTTCCCTCCGCCCGGCAAGGGTGGGGTCCGCGGTCTGCTGCACCTCGAGATCGAGTTCGACGTCTAGGCGCTGGCCCAGAGGCGATCCTGCTTGGGCCGCACGGCGGTGGTATCGTCCGGCGCATCTAAACAGTTGGAGGCGAAACCATGGCGACGATCCTCGCGCACATCAAGATCAAGGAGGGCATGGAAGCCCGCTTCGAAGAACTCGAAGGCGCCCTTTGGCGCGACACGCACGAGAACGAGTCGAACGTCCGCCGCTATGAGTTCTGGCGGGGCGCGGAGAAGGGCTCGTACTACGGCCTGCTCTCGTTCGACAGCTTCAACGGCTTCATCAAGCACCAGTCCAGTCCCCACCATGAGGACTCCGGCCTCGGCGAGGCGCTCGAGGGTATCCAGCTGGAGTGGATCGACCCGGTCCCCGCGGCTTCGGACCTCGCGACCACCGACACGGAGCCCCTCTTCGAAGGCGCCAACGATCTCCAGAAGCAGTACCACGCCCAGTTCCAGCCCGACATCCAGGACTGGTGGAAGGCGCTGCGCGGATAAACCCCGGCGCCCTTGCCATCCTCGCCGCCCTGGGCGTGTTGTATGCGGGCGCCTGCTTGCTTGTCGTTGGCCCGCTGAGGCGGCAGCGGCGGTGGGCATCGGCGTCTTATGGGCTGGTGCTCGCGGGGAGTGTCCTCGTTTCGTTCGGCCTCGGCTGGGTCTTCTACGAACCCACGGGTGATGAGCCCTTCCCGCGATCGTGGGTCGCCAGCTTCTCTGCCGTGTTCGGGGCGCTCGCAGCGGTCCTGTTTTCGCTCGTTCTGAGCATCGCGGTGTTCGTCCGGCCGGGGCGAGCCTCGGGCCCCTGAAGCCCGGCCCGCAGTTTTCGCGGCTTGGTGCACGATGATCGGCGGGCCGTGGCCAGGTCGATCTTCGCCTTCGCGATCGGGCAGTGTTGCTGGTGGTCAGAGGCCCGCCGCGAGACAGCGAACGCACCCTCGAGGGCCGCTCCGGAGCGGCGGCTACAGGCGAAAACGCTACACTGGCTTCGAGCCATGACCGAGACCATAAACGCCCCCGCTGCGGCCGCCCCGGTGCCCCGCGCACGGGGAATGCGTGACCTCGTTCCGGACCAGATGCGCGCCTTCCGGCGCGTGGAGGACGCCTTTCGCGAGGCCGCCCAGAACTGGGGCTACGAGGAGATCCGCACACCCACCGTCGAGAGCTATAGCCTCTTCACGGCTGCGGGCGCGCTCTCCCCGGAGATGCTTGCCGGCGCGTACACCTTCCTCGATTGGGACGGCTGGAGCGGCGAGCGGGTCATGCTGCGCTACGACTCGACGATCCCGGTGGTCCGCGCTGCGCTCGACGGCGGGATCGAGCTGCCCGCGCGGCTCCTTTACGTCCAGAGCGTCTTCCGCGGCGCCGAGGGGGAGGAGTGGCAGTGCGGTCTCGAGTACCTCGGCGCACCGGCAGTCGTCGGCGATCTGGAGGTCGCCGCCGTTGCCGCCAACACGCTCGATAGTCTTGCTGTCCCGGTTGAGCTGCACCTCTCACACGCAGGCGTCGCCCGCGCGGCGATCGAAGCCGCAGGGCTGACCGACCTGCTCGCGCGGCGAGCGCTGCTCGACGAGGTCGCGGGCAACGGACTTGCCGCGGTGCGGGGCGCCTTCGCCGAGCAGCCCCAGGCGCTCGCCTTCGTGGACACGGCGCTCGCGGGGTCGGGCGAGTTGGCGCTCGTCGATAACCTCATCGCCCTCGCCCGCACGGGACTACCCGCTGCCGTCGCACCTCTCGGTGAGCTGCGCGAAGTGGCGGCAGCCTTGTCTGAGGGTGGCCGGACGATCGCGATCGATCTCACCCTGCCGCTCGACTTCGAGTACTACTCCGGGGTGACCTGGGAGCTGCGTGGAGGCGACCTGTCCTGGGGGCGGGGTGGTCGTTACGAGCCCGTCGGGCCCGGCACCCCGACAACTGCATGCGGCCTCGCGCTCGACCTCGACGGGCTCGCCGCCCACCTGCGGGGGACTTCGCCGAGGCGGGCCGTGGTGCCGATCATCGCCGAGCGGGAGTCCGACCTCGCGGCGGCTCTCGACCTCGCCCGCTCTCTGCACCGCCACGGCATTCCCGCGGCTCTTGGCGATGCCGGCGCTTCACCCATCACGCTATCGGTGGGGGCAAACGGAATCACAGCCAGCGGGCCCGATATCTCCCGCGAACGCGCCACCCTCGACGAGGTGGTGCAGCTCGTCCTGCAGCACAAGTGATCGAGTCGCCGCGACCCCTCGGCCTCGCGCTCCCGACGGGTGATCTACGTGCAGCGCTCGGTGAACTGCTCTTGGACGTGGGCATTTCGACGAACGGCTACGAGCCGGGCTCACGCCTACTGCGCTCCGAGGCAGACGAGCGAGGCTTCCGGTTCCGCATCTTCCGCGAGCGCGATATCCCTATCCAGGTCGCGCTCGGGAACTACGATCTCGGGATCTGTAGCGATCTCTGGGTCACAGAGCTGCAGGCGCGCTTCCCCTACCAGCGCGTCATCCGGCTCGGCTCGCTCCCCGGCCCGATCACCGAGGTCTGGCTGTGCGCCGCCCCGGCAAGTGGCCTCGCGGAGGGTCAGGTGCCGGCCCCGGATTCGCTCGCCGGTGTGCGCATCGGGACGGAGCTCCCGAATCTCACTGATCTGCTCGCCGCGCGCCTGCGCCTGCCGCGTTACTCGCTGCTCAACCTCTACGGCTCGGTGGAGGCCTACCCCCCGGAGGACGCCGACCTCGTGGTGCTCCCCGCTTCGGATGCGACCGCCGTGGAAGCGCTCGGCTTGGTCCCGCTGCACCGCCTCTTCCGTGGAGGCGTGGCCGTGGTGGCCAACACGGCTTCGTTGGCTTCGCGCGATTGCGCGGCGGTACTCGATCGGCTCGCGACGGCCTTCTCGCCGACCACCCCGGAGGTGACGCTCCCGGACCGCGCGAGCACAGCCGCTCTCAAGCGCACGGCGCGCTCGTCCGAAGCGCTGCGCCTCGCCCTTCCGGACGGCCACGCCCAGCGCCACACTTTCGCGGCGCTGAGCGATGCGGGGATCACGTTCGAGGGCTATAGCGAGCGCGAGTATGTGCGGCGTCCAACCTCAGCGATTCCGGGCCTGGAAGTAAAGGTCGTGCGCCCCCAGGACATGCCCCAGCTCGTGGCCACAGGGGCCTTCGACATAGCCATCAGCGGCGTGGACCGGCTTCGTGAGCACCTCGCACTCTTCCCCCTGTCACCGGTCGAGATGGCTCTTGACCTGGGTCGGAGCAAGTATCGAATCGGCCCAATCGTGCACAACGACTTCCCTGCCGAGACCACGCAAGAGGCCCTGGCCCTCTGGTCCCAGATCGGCCGCCCGGTGCGTATCGCGAGCGAGTATCCCGGGCTGGCCGAGGAGTGGGCGCGCGACCATCGCCTGCCGCACACTGCGATCATCCCAATCGCCGGCGCGAGCGAGGGCTTCGTGCCCGAGGACGCGGACATCCTCGTGGAGGGCACTGAAACGGGAAACAGCCTCCGGGCCAACAACCTGCGCATGCTCGACCCGTTCCTGCACTCCACCAACTGCGTGATCGTGGGCACGCGTCCACCAACGGCCCGCCCAGAGCTGCTTGCCGACCTGCTGGCGCGCCTACGTGCGGGCGTTCAGACGGCGAGGATCGCGGAAGCGCAGGAAGCCGCGGCGAGCTCGCCGGGAGGCGCCGCCTAGTGCCGCCCGTCACGCTCCACATGATCCTCGCGAGAAGGCTCGCTGCGGGCCTGGCTGAAACGCTCTTCGAGGAGCTGCCCGGCCCTTACCTGCTCGGCGCCACCGCACCGGACATCCGCGTGATCACCCGCGAAGACCGTCGCAACACCCACTTCTTCGACCTCTCCGTGTTCGACCATCAGGACTCGGTTGCGGGATTCTTCGAGGCGCAGTCGCACCTCGCCGATCCGGCCCGCCTCAATCCTGAAACACGCGCGTTCGTGGCCGGCTATGTGACCCACCTCGTCCTCGACGAGCAGTACATCACGGGCGTCTACCGCCGCTTCTTCGCCCATCACGACACGATCGGTGGGAGCGTCCGCGCGAACGTGATGGATCGCCTTCTGCAATTCGACCTCGACCGCAGCCATGGCGACGCCGCGCTCCGCGCCGACCTCTGCAGCGCGCTCACGTGCACGATCGAGGCCATCGACGCCGGCTTCGTCGACGGGGAGACGCTCGAGCGCTGGCGCCAGGTGGCCTGCGATATCGCCGCCCGCAACATGGACTGGGACCGCGCCCGCGCGATGATCGAAAGACCCCTCAGGCGCAGCGGCCTCAACGACGAAGCGGGCGAGCTGAGCGCGTTCCTCGACTCGCTCCCCGAGCTGCTCGATGAGACAATCGGCCACGTCACGAGCGCGGAAGTGGACGGCTTCGTCGAGCGCGCCACGGCGGCGGCTGCGGCCGCTGTCACGAGGTACCTGGAATGCGGATAGCCCCGTGCGGATAATCCGCAACGCTGAGGAGGGTCGGCGCACCCTCCTCGCGCGCAAGCCGTTGGAGGGCGAGGAGCTCCCCTTGGAGATGCGGGAAACGACCTTCCGCACCTTCGGCAAGGACCTCGAGCCGGACGAGGTCGTGCGTCGCATCATCCGCGACGTGCGCGAGGACGGCGACAACGCTGTGCGTTACTACAACGGCCGCCTCGATGGCTCGCAGGTGGAGCACCTCCGCGTCTCCGACGAGGAGATCCGCGCGGCCCACGAGTCCGTCGACGGTGAGGTGATCGAAGCGCTGGGCTTCGCTGCCGGGCGGATTCGCTCCTACCACGAGCAACAGCTCCGCGGCGCCTTCGTCGACTTTCAGCTCAACGGCCTGGGCCAGATCACCCGTCCGATCGAGCGCGTCGGGATCTACGTGCCCGGGAGCACGGCCCCGCTCCCCAGCAGCGTCCTCATGTGCGCAATTCCGGCCCGCGTCGCCGGCGTCGCCGAGGTCTACCTCGCGAGTCCGGTGCTGCCAGACGGCTCGGTGCCCCCGGTGAAGCTCGTGGCGGCGGACCTTGCGGGCGTCGACGGCGTCTTCAAGGCGGGTGGCGCGCAAGCCGTCGCCGCCCTGGCTTACGGCACCGAAGCGATCCCGAAGGTCGACAAGATCTGCGGGCCCGGCAACCTCTTCGTGACGATCGCGAAGAAGCAGGTGTTCGGCGATGTCGGCATCGACGCCGTCTACGGCCCCACGGAGACCATGATCATCGCGGACGAGAGCGCCGACCCCGAGACCGTAGCCGCCGACCTGCTGGCGCAGGCCGAGCACGACCGCCTCGCCAGCCCGATCCTGCTGACACCCTCTCACCATCTCGCCGAGCAGGTGGCCGTCGCGATCACGCGTCAGCTGCGCGATCTCGAACGCGCCAAGATCGCGAGCGAGGCGCTCGAGACCCGTGGCGGCTGCATTCTCGTGAACGACATTGACCACGCCATCGAACTCGCGAACGACTACGCCCCGGAGCACCTCTGCCTCGTGGTCGAGAACCCGACGGCCTACGCGATGAACGTGCGCAACGCGGGCGGCCTCTTCCTCGGCGAGGGCTCGCCCGAAGCGATTGGCGACTACACCGCCGGTCCGAGTCACACGATGCCCACGGGCGGCAGCGCCCGCTGGAGTTCGCCCCTGGGCGTTAGCGACTTCCTCAAGACCCTGAGCCTGGTAAACGTGCCTCCCGAGGATGTCGAGGAGCTGGCCACGGCAGCCAGCATCATTGCTCGCGCCGAGGGCCTCGGTGGGCACGCCGCCTCGGTCGAGCGGCGGCTCCAGGGCCGCTAGCGAGGAGTTTGGTGGACCTTCACCGCTTCCTTCGCCCCGATATCGACGACCTGCCCGGCTACTCGCCGGTGCAGCCCCTCCACCGGCTTGCCGCGGAGATCGGGATGCCCGTCGATCAGCTCGTGAAGCTGGATGCGAACGAGAACCTCTACGGAACGCTCCCAGCCGTCCGTGAAGCCGCGGCAAAGGCCGACCTCCACATCTATCCGGACCCGGCGCAGACCGCCCTCCGTGAGGCTATCGCCGACTACCTCAATGTTCGCCCGGAACAGGTCATCGCGGGCTCGGGCGCGGACGACCTCATCGATATCGTGATCCGGCTGGCTCTCCCGAGTCTCGCCGCCTCCGCGACGCCCACGTTCCCCATGTACGCCTTCCTCGGCGCGATCGCGGGCGTCTCTCACATCGACGTGCCCCGCGGACGCGATTACGCGCTCGATCTTCCCGCTCTGCGCACAGCCGTGGACCAGGGCGCCGGGATCGTTTTCGTCGCCTCTCCCAACAACCCCACCGGGAACGCCGCCGGCCTCGAGGAGATCGAAGCGCTCTGCGCGTTGGACGCGCTCATCGTTGTCGACGAGGCCTACGCCGAATTCTCGGGGACGAGCGCAGTGCCCCTCCTCGCCAGCCATCCGAATCTGGTGATCCTGCGCACGTTCAGCAAGTGGGCAGGGTTGGCCGGCTTGCGCGTCGGCTACGCCGTCGCTCACGCTGAGCTCACGGAGCGCATGATGGCGATTAAGCAGCCGTACAACGTCAACGCGGCGGGGGATGCGGCCGCGCGCGCCGCTCTCGAACATCGTGAGGAGATCTTCGCCACCGTGCACGCCCTCGTGAGCGAACGCGATCGGCTGGCCGAAGCGGTCGCGGCACTTGGCTGGCTAGCGCCCCACCCCTCGGACGCCAACTTCGTGCTCTTCGACGTTCAGGGCGAGGGCTGGGCCGCCACTGTCGCGAAAAAGCTGCGCGCGCGCGGCGTGCTCGTCCGTCACTACGACCAACCCGATCTCGCGGGCAAGCTGCGAATCAGCGCGGGTCGCCCCCAGGACACCGATCGGCTCCTCGAGGCACTGCGTGAGGTGGGGCCCGCGTGACCGCCCGCAAGGCCACGGTCACCCGCACGACGGCGGAGACGACGATCGCGATCAGCGTCGATCTCGACGGCAGCGGCCGCTTCGCCATCGAGACGGGCATCGGCTTCTTCGACCACATGCTCAGCCACATCGCCAAGCACGGCGTCTTCGATGTCGACATCAAGGCCGAGGGCGACCTTCAGGTGGACGCCCACCACACCGTCGAGGACGTCGGCATCGCCCTCGGCGAGGCCTTCGCCCAGGCGCTCGGCGACAAGGCCGGAATCGTGCGCGCGGGCTCGGCGCATATGCCCCTCGACGAAGCCCTCGCCTTCGCCGCGGTCGACCTGAGCGGGCGTCCCTACGCCGAACTCGATCTCGGCCTGCTCGGCCGCGAGCTGGGCGAACTGCCAACCGATCTGCTCGGCCACTTCCTCGAATCGTTCGCCGCAACGCTCGGCGCGAACCTGCACGTTCGCTCGCTCGCCGGTGCGAACGACCACCACAAAGCAGAGGCTTGCTTCAAGGCTTTCGCGCGAGCGCTCGACGCTGCCACCCGCATCGACCCGCGCCGCGGCGGCGATGTCCCCTCGACGAAGGGCGCCCTCTAGGGGAGTGGGCCCGGAGAGGCCACCGGACGGTTGGTGGAACGCCTTGGTTCCGGAGCTGATCTGCGCAGACATCGTTCGCTCACGCGCGTTCTACGTCGATGTGCTCGGCTTCGAAGTAGCTTTCGAGCGGCTCGACGAGCGCTTCCTCTACCTTGCACGCGAAGCGGCTCAGCTCATGTTGGAGCAACCGACGGGGCCGGTCGTTCTTGGCCGGACCGCTCGAGCACCCGTTCGGCCGGGGGATGAATCTGATGATCGAGACCACCGATGTCGATTCGCTCTACCGAACCGTGGCGGAGAGCGGGGCGCCGATAGTGTTGGCGATCGAGGAAGCGTGGTACCGGACGGGCGATGTTCACGGGGGCAACCGCCAGTTCGTGGTCCAGGACCCGGACGGCTATCTGCTCAGGTTCTACACTGACCTCGGAGTCTGGGATGGCGATCCTGGAAGCTCACCGCCGGCGCGGCCAGGACTGTAGCCGCTGGGCGTAGGAGGTAGGGGATGGTGGCTGGCCCTCCGAAGAGCGCCCAAACCTCCGCGCTCAAAGAGCGGCTGCGGGGCGCCCTTTCCGGATACGAGCCGGGCCGCATCGAGCGGCAAGGCGCGAAACCGGCTGCCGTTCTCCTGCTGCTCTACGACCGTGACGACGGCACCCATCTCCTCTTCCAGAAGCGTTCGCAGCAGGTCGAGCATCACAAGGGCCAGATCAGCTTTCCCGGCGGAGCCCGCGACGCCACCGACACCAACGCCGCTTCGACCGCCCTCCGTGAGACGCACGAGGAGGTTGGCGTCGCCCCGGAGCACGTCGACCCTCTCGGTGAGCTCGACGAGATCTGGACGATCAGCAACTATCGTGTGCGGCCCTTCGTCGGCTGGCTCGATCGCTGGCCGTACGACTTCCGTCACGAAGAGCGTGAGGTCGATGAGCTGCTGGAAGTCCCCTTCGACCACCTTCGCGATCCGGCGACGCTCATCGACGACCATCGCGAGGTCGACGGCAAGACCATCGTGCTGCCCTCATACAGATGGGGTGAGCACCTGATCTGGGGCGCAACGGCCCGCATCCTCACGAACTTCCTTGATGTCTACCGCACGCTCGAGGACTAGGCCGATGTGGGCAGAACAGGGTGCGTTGTGAGCGCCCCGACGCTCGCGTCGCTGCTGCTCGGGTTGCACGGGGCCGAGCTCGTGCGCGGCTCGGCTGAGGTCGTGATCGCCGGGGTCGAGCACGACTCTCGCAGCGTCGTCGCGAGCTCGCTTTTCGTCGCTGTTCCAGGCCTCACGGTGGACGGGCACGCCTACCTCGTCGATGCGCTCGAGGCGGGCGCGGCCGCCGTCGTCGTCGAGCGGGGGCGGCGTGGCGCCTGGCGCCATCTCCCCGGCGACGCTCCGATCGTGGCGGTGGACGACGCGCGTACCGCTCTCGCGCAGGCTGCGGCCGCCTTCTACGGCCACCCGAGCCGGGAGCTGACCGTTATTGGCGTGACGGGTACCGACGGCAAGACCACGACGACACATCTCCTGACAGCGGTCCTCGAGGCCGCGGGCGCCCGCGTCGGGCGCCTCGGGACGGTCGACGCCTACGTGCCCGGTACCGACATCACCGGTCACACGGCGCGCATGACCACGCCGGAGGCGCCACAGCTACAGCGCCTCTTGCGAGAGATGGTCGACGCGGGCTGCGCCTACGCCATCATCGAGGCGACGAGCCACGGGCTCGCGCTCGGGCGGCTCGACGAAATCGCCTTCGATGTCGCCGCCTTCACCAACGTGACCAGCGACCACCTCGACTTCCACAAGAGCGTCGAGGCTTACCGTGCGGCGAAAGGGGCGCTCTTCGCGGCGCTCGACCAGTCCCCGGCGCGCGAGGGGGGGCCGCCGAAGGCGGCCATCGCGAACGCCGATGACCCTTCGTCCGGGTTCATGCCTGCGCAGACCTCTGCGCGGGCGATCCGCTACGGGATCGAGGCCACCGACGTTGACGTGAGCGCGCGCGACATCGAGCTCCGGCCGGACGGCAGCCGTTTCCGGCTGGTCGTCCCCGGGGCTGAGGTTGCCGCCGAGATCCACCTGCCCGCGCTCTTCAACGTCTCGAATGCGCTGGCGGCGGCGGCGGTCGCCGTGGCCGTCGGAATCGAACCGCACGCGATCGCGCGTGGCCTCGCCGCCTGCCCCGGCGTGCCCGGCCGGATGGAGAGTATCAACGCCGCCCAGCCGTTCGACGTCGTCGTCGACTACGCACATACGGGGGAGGCCGTGCGCAAGGTCCTCGAGGTTCTGCGGGGCGTTACCGGGGGGCGGCTCATCATCGTCGTGGGCGCCGCCGGCGAGCGCGACCCCGGCCGCCGTGCAGGCGTCGGCCGGGCTGCTGCTGAGGGTGCCGACTTCGCCGTGTTCACGAGCGAGGACCCCCGCAGCGAGGATCCGGAGACGATCGTCGCCGAGATCGGGAGACACGCGCAGGACGCGGGCGGCATTCGTGGTCGCGATTTCGTCGAGGTCGTGGAGCGGCGCGAGGCGATCACGACGGCCCTCACCCGTGCCGCTCCCGGCGACCTGGTCGTGATCTGCGGCAAGGGGCACGAGCGCTCGATCGAGATGGGTGACCGGACGATCCCCTGGGACGATCGGGACGTGACTCGTGAAGAGCTCGCGAAGCTCGGCCACACCGGCGCTTAACGTTCGCGATTTCCGCCTACGGGGGCCGTTCGTATACTCGCCCAGGAACCCGCAGCAAGCGGCGAACCAGGGGGAGCTGTGCCCAACCGTCAGCGAGATCAGCAGCACCGGAGTCAACGTGCCCCCCGCCGACGCCGGTACACCAGCGGCGGGCAGGGGCAGACCTATAAACCGGGCTTCCCTCTGAGCTTGTTCACGAACTCGCGCATCTTCTACGTCATCGGTGCAGTCGTCATGATCGGCGGCGTCGGGCTGGCGTTCCTCCTTCAGAGTCAGGGATCAGGCCGCAGCCCCGGCGACGCCGACTTCACCCCGGCCCCCGAGGGCACGCCTGTACCTTCACCCACTCCGGATACGCGCCTCTTCGCCTTCGCCGACGGCGTTACCGACCCGGTGGCCGAGACCTACACGGCCACCATCAGCACGGCTAAGGGTGACATCACGATCGAGCTCTTCGGCGCCGTGGCGCCGAACACGGTGAACAGCTTCGTCTTCCTGGCACAGGAGGGCTTCTATGACAGCCTGATCTTCCATCGCGTCGTCGAGAACTTCGTCGCGCAGGCGGGCGACCCCAGCGGCGTCCCCGGCGACGCTCGGGACGGGCCCGGTTACACAACCGCCGACGAGCCCAACGAGATCCGGAACGACAGCGGGACGCTCTCCATGGCCAAGGTCAGTGGCCAGTCGGTCTTCGGCAGCCAGTTCTTCATCAACTTGAAGGACAATCCCGCGCTCGATTTCGACGCCGCCAGCCCCGACCGCTTCTATCCCTTCGCTCGCGTGACCGATGGAATGGATGTGGTGCTCGCGCTGGTCGAAAGCGACGTGATCAACTCGGTCACGATCGAGCGCACACGCGACCCGAACGCCCCGACGCCGACCGCCACCCCGGATGCTGAGACGCCGCCGGTCGAGCCGGGCCAATTCGCGCAAGCCGAGCAGGTACTCGACCCTGCCGCGAATCGCTACACCGCGACGATCGTGACAGCGAGGGGCTCGATCGTGCTGCAACTCTTCGCAGAGGTGGCGCCGAATACGGCCAACAGCTTCGCGTTCCTAGCGCAAGAGGGCTTCTTCGACGGCGTGATCTTCCATCGCGTGGTTCCGGATTTCGTCATCCAGGGCGGTGACCCCACAGGCGTCCCCGCCGACGAGGCAGACGGCCCCGGCTACAGCACCGAGGACGAGCCCAACGAGTTCCGAAACGAGGTCGGTCGCATCTCGATGGCGAAGGTGGGGGGCCAGTCGGTCTTCGGCAGCCAGTTCTTCATCAACCTCGTCGACAACACGGGCCTCGACTTCGACGCCGGGAACGCGGACAGCTTCTATCCCTTCGGCGAGGTGATCGACGGCCTCGAGGTCATCTTCGAGATCGAGCAAGGGGACGTGATCGAGACGATCATCATCGACGAGATTCCGCGCTAGGACGGGGCCGCCCGCAGGCGTCGCTAGGTGTGGGTCGTGGCGTCAGGCTCGTGGCTGGTTACCCCAGCGGCGTAAAGACGCACGATCGCCTCCTCGTCGAGGCCCAGGAGCTCGCGGAAGACGTAGTCGTTGTGCTCGGCGAAGCCCGGGGCGGGCAGGCGGGCGTGCGCCGGGGTGCGGGGCAGACCCCAGGGTGGTGTCTCGACTTCCCAGGTCCCTGCGTCGGGATGCGTCTGCTGCGACCAGCCCCCTCGCGCCCGCAGCTGCGGGTCGCTCATCACTTCGGGGATGGTGAGGACGGCCCCCGCGGGCACGCCCTCCCGCTGGAGCACGTGCATTGCCTCGTAGTGCCCCCGCGCTGAGGTCCACGCTTCGATGACGTCGTCGAGCTCGTGTTCATGCGCCTTCCGCCGGGCCATCGTCGCGAAGCGCTCGTCATCGCCGAGTTCGGGCTGCCCAAGGACCTTACACAGCGCCCGGAACTGCTCGTCGTTCTCGCAGGCGATCGCGATCCAGCGGTCCTCGCCGGCGCAGCGGTAGACGCCATGTGGGGCGAAGTGCGGGTGCCTGTTCCCCGCCGGCTCCCGGAGCACGCCGTTCATGCTGTAGTCCACAACGTACTCGCCGACGAAGCCGGTCAGGTTCTCGCGCTGGGCGAGGTCGATGAAGACGGCCTCGCCGGTCTGCGCGCGCTGACGAAGGCCGAGAGCGATGGCCCCAGGCACGGCCACGCCCGAGGCGGGATCGCCGTAGCTGAAGCCGGTCTTGAGCGGCTCGCCCCCCTCGTAGCCGGAGATGGAGACGAGGCCAGCCAGCTGCTCAACGTTCGTGCCATAGGTGACATAATTGGCCTCGGGACCGGTCTTCCCGTGGCCCGGCATCGAGAGATAGACGATGCGCGGACTCGCCGCTCGCACCTCCTCGAAACCGAGTCCGAGGTTGTCCATCACGTTTGCACGATAGTTCTCGACGATCACGTCGCTCTTCGCGCAGAGCTGCAGCAGCAGGTCGCGACCGGCTTCCTGGCGAAGATCGAGCACGGCTGAGTATTTGTTGCGGTTGTTGTGGTTGAAGTACGCGGCTTTGTTGTACCAGCGGGGCTCCGTGCGGGCGATGCCCCCGAGCCCGCGCAGCAGGTCCCACTGACGCGGGCCCTCGATCTTGATGACTTCGGCGCCGTAGTCGCCAAGGAGGCGGGTCCCCAGCGGCCCTGCCCACACCATCGTCAGGTCGATTACGCGGATGCCGGCCAGTGGCGCCGTCATCGCGTTTGCGGCAATCGCGCGAGGCTTGGAGACCCCTGCCACCGCTTCCCGCTCTCTAGCGTCACCCGCAGGGTCGTTCCCGAGGCGGTGACCGTGCCCGCGACCCAATCGCCGCGGGGTGGGAACTCGGCCCGCTTGCGCACCTCGATCCGGGTTCCCACGCCAAAGTCCGCCGAAGCCGCGATTTCGAGGGTTTCGATGCGCCGGCCGATCGCCCGCGCGAGCGCCTGCAGCTCGGCGAAGTCCCGGGTTCGCTCGAGCACATCCCGCGCCTCACCTTCGCTCGCGGGGTCGGGCGAAGCGGTGACATCTGCAGGCTCCGGGATCGCGGCTTCGCCGCCGCCCGCGATTGCGCGGCCGACCATGTGCTTTGCGCGGGGGGCGATCTGAGCCGCGAGTTCGTGCAGCAGAGACGCGTCTTCGCAGCGCTCGAAGAAGGCGACGGCGCGGGCGAGGGCGCTCATGCGGGCACCGCCGTCGCGGCGGCGATTGCCGCTTCGGACAGGCCTGCCTCGCTCAGGACGATGCCCGTGTGCTCGCCCAGGAGCGGTGCCGGGCCGTCCCGCCAGGCGTCCGGGCCCATCCACCATGGCGGGCCCGGGTAGCTCGCCGCACCGGCAACGGGGTGGTCGATGCGGCGGAGGAACCCGCGAGCGGCGAGCTGTGGGCTCTCCAGGAGGTCTTCCATCGTGTGGATGAACGTCACCGGTGCGCGGTGCTCCCCGCCGCTTGCGTAGGCATCCTTCTTGTGCACGCCTGCCGCCCAGGCGATGACCTCGGCCATCAGCTCGTCGTCGTGCGCCCGCCGCGCCTCGGCGCTTGCGAAGCGCTCATCTTCCAGCCACTCCGGGTGGCCCGTCGCCTGCGCGAACGGCGGCCAGTTGCGCGCCATCACATGCACGCCGACCTGCCCATCGAGGCAGGGGTAGACGCCCATGAAGCTCGACATCAGGTTCCCCCGCCGCACCCCCGCCCATACGCCGTTGTACGAATAGAAGGGGATGCCCGCCTCCAGGATCGGCGCCATGCAGTGCTGGACGCTGATATCCACGTGCTCACCCTCGCCGTCACGCTCGGCCGCGAGCAGGGCGAGGTTCGCAGCCGAGAACGCGTTGAGACCGCCTTGGTAATCCGCTTGGTAGCCGCCGTTCTTCACCGGCCCGCGGTCGGCGGTACCGGTGAGAAACATCTGGCCCCCCATCGCGAAGGCGATGAGGTTGTTCGAACGGTGCTCGGCGTAGGGCCCGTCCTGGCCGTACGCCGTGATCGAGACCAGCACGAGCTGCGGGTTCACTGCCCGCAGCGCCTCGTAGCCGAGGCCGAGGCGGCGAGCGTCACCGGGCCGGTAGTTCTCGATTAGGACGTCCGCGCTGGCCGCGAGCCGCAAAAGGGCGTCGCGGCCCGCGGCCGAGGCCAGATCGAGCGTGACCGATTGCTTGCTCGTGTTCAGGTAGAGGAAGAGGGCGCTCGTCTCCGGGTGCGGCGTGGCCTCCTTGAAGGGGCCGTGCGCCCGCGCGATATCGCCACCCGGCGGTTCGACCTTGATTACCTCCGCGCCGTAGCCCGCGAAGAGCCGGCCGCAGTAGGGCGCCGACACGAAGTTGCCGACCTCAAGCACGCGGACGCCTTCGAGGGGGAGGGGCATCGCTCCGGGCCGCGCTACGAGCGGGAGGGGACCTCGACCTGGACGTTGCCCCGCACGGTCGGCTGGCCCTCGGCCAACGTCACGACCTCGAGCTCGACGACGTTCTTGCCATCCTCTTCGCGCTTGTCCACGACGCGACCGGAGAGGGTGAGGGGCTTGCCCGCGATGTCCGGCCGGCGAAAGGCAACCCGCACGCTCCGGAGATTGCCCTCCGAGCCAGCCCAGGCGCCGACGTAGCCGGCGATCCAGGAGAGCTTGAGCAGTCCCGGTACGAGCGCCCCACCAAACCCCAGCCGGCGTCCCGCTTCAGCATCGCCGAAGGCGGGGTTCGTGGGGTTGTCTCGTCCAAAGAATTCGACCGCCTTGTCCTCGGTCGGGAACTGATCGAGAGGATCGAGCTCGTCGTCGACGGAGATGTCCTCGAAGTAGATCTGACTCATGACGACTCCGGCTGGTCGAACTGGGTGATCGTGCGGAGTGTGGCGGCGGCCTCGTCCCCAGCGCCGTTCACGTAGGCGGTCTGGAACATGACGAGGACGCTGTAGCCGTAGCGTCCCCCGAGGCGGTCACGCACGTCGATCAGCTGGGTGGAGGCCTGAAGCGGCTCCTCGAGCCTGATCGGCTGGCTGAACTTCCATTCGGTCTGGGTGAGGATGCCGCGGGAGAGGACCTGTGGGGAGAGCTCTGGCGGGAGCCGCGGTTCCATCATCGCAAGGATGTAGGGCGGTGCGACTCCGGTGCCATCGGCCCAGCGTGGGTCCGTATCGCCGAGGAGGTCGCGCATACGCTGCGCATCCGCGGTCTTGGGGACGACCTCGATCGGGTCGCTGCGCTTGCCGATCATCGCGCGATGGTCGTCGGTGATCTTGCTCTCTTCTACGTCAGCCACGGTCGTTCTCCGGCGGCAGATTCGCACGCTGCTGCTCGCGCACGAGAGGGAGGCTCCTAGCGGGGCAGGCCAACCATAATCTGGTCGTTCTCGATGCGCACGGGGTAGGTCTGGATATCCTCGGCGCCCTTGTTCCAGAAGAAGAGCTTCTCTTGTAGCCGGCCGAGGAACGGGTGCTCCGCGTTGAACTCGCTGCTGAAGGGCTGGCGCACGACCTTCCCGGACGAAACCTCGAAGCGGGCCCCGTGGAACGGACACATCACGCAATCATCGCGGACCGGCTCTGGCTTGATTGGGGCGCCGGGGAAGCTTGCCAGCGGCAGGCGCGCGTGAGGGCAGAGCGCCGTGAGCGCCACTGCCTCGTCACCGCGGCGCACGATCGCGACGCGGACGCTCCGGAGGCGGACCTCTTTGGCGACGCCGTCAGGGAAGCTGCGCACGGGCCCTGCGCTCGCCCAGGCCTTCATGCGCGCGTGGGGCGTGATGTTCTTCGCCTTCATCGGCAGGGGCGGGTCGAGACCCAAGAGGGGCGCGACGACCACCTGCATGAGGCCGCCGGAGACGAGCCCTGCAACGAGAAGGAAGATGCCGGCGGTGAGACCACTCGAAGTGGTGTCCGCGTCTCCTGGCGTCACGATGAGGATGACCCCGCTGGCGATCAGCGCGATGGTCGCGATTCCCCAGGTCCCGAGGACGGACATCCCCACAACCGCCAAGATGATCGACACGTTTCACCCTCCCCGCGAGCGGATCGTACGCGCCCCCCCGCGGCTGTGCAAAGCATCACGAACCGATCGCCCGAGGTCGCCGGGTTCCGCTCAGCCTCAGCTCAAGCCGTAGTAGCCCCGCCGAAAATAGAGCAAAGGCTCTTTTTCGGGGTCGTTACCGGCACCGACTACCCGGCCGAGTGCGATCACGTGGTCGCCGCCGGGCAGGATCGACTCAAGCTCGCAATCGAGATGTCCCATCGCACCCTTCACGATCGGACAGCCGGTGTGCTCCACGAACGTCTCGAAGTCGGCCAGTTCCGGCTCGGGGTCTCGACCGGAGATGGCGAAGTAGTTCGAGATCGCTTCTTGATCGCTCGCGAGAATGCTCACGGCGAATTTGCCCGAAGCGGGCACCATCTGCTCGAGATGGTTGCCCTTCTGGATGCAGACGAGAACCAAGAGGGGATCCATCGAGAGCGTCGAAAAGCTCGTGGCCGTGATGCCGTACGTGAGCCCCTCGTGGGCGGAAGTCAACACGGTGACCCCGGTCGCCCAGGAGGCGAGCGCCTTCTTGAAGTCCTCGGGGTCGACGGGGGGCATCGCGGACTACAGGTTCTCGAGCGTTGCGCTCATGTCCCAGATCGCGTTCGCCGAGACCTCGCTGAAGTAGCGGTTCATCGGCAGGCCGGCGAGGGTCTGATCCATCTCCGCAGCGTCAGCCACATCGAAGATGGCGAGCACGCCAACGCCGGTCTCACGATAGATCGCCGTGATCTTGCCGGAGTCCTTGAGCGCTTTTGTCGCTCTCAGCTGGTCCGCGACGAGCGCTTGCCACTGGTCAGGGGCGAGATCCGCCGGTTGCCTCGATACGAGCCGGACCGCAAACAGCATCTTTGCCACCCTCAAGCCGCCGGAGCCGCAGCAGCTGCCACGATCCCGAGAATCCGTGAAGGCTACCGCAAGGGTCGCCGTGAGCGCCAGACGACGCCCCCTCGTAGCATGCCGCCGTGGACTCGCCACGGCCGCTGGTGACCTTCGATATCGATGGCGTGCTCTGCCGTCCACCGTTCTCGCTGAACCCGGGCGGCGTCAGCGTCCGCTCTACTGCCCCGCCCCGACTCCCCCGCCCCACCTGGCTTCTGGAGCGTTGGCGCTACCTCGGCCGCAAGCCCATGCCCGGCGCCCGCGACGGCTTCCGCGCGGTCGCCGAGCGCTTCGACTGTGCGATTGTCTCTGCTCGCGGCGAAGGTGGGCGGGGGACAACCGCGGCTTGGCTCGAACGAAATCTGGGGACGCTCCCGCCGCTCCACCTGCGCCCGTCCTGGCGCGAGCGCTCTTCGGCCTATAAGGCGCGCGTTGTCCCGGAGCTAGGGCCGCTCGCGCACTTCGAAGACGACCCGAATACCGCGCTGCTCCTTGCGGAGCGAATCCCGCTGGTGTTCCTGGTCGACTGGCCGCGCAACCGCGGCGTGGATGCGGCCAACATCCATCGCATCCGGCGTATCTCAGAGGCGCTGCCCATCCTCATCGAGGCGCTCGGGGCGCGGAGCTGAACTGGGCCGGCAACTCGAGCGGCGTGCGCTCAGCCCCCGGACATCTGCTTCTGAAACGTGGCGAGGTCGAAGTAGTCGCGCCAGGACGCGATCTTCCCGTCGCGCAGTTCGAACACGCCCATCACCGGGAGCGCGACGGCGTTGCCCTGAGCGTCGAACTTGTCGATTCGCTCGGTCATGACGGTGTCGCCCTGAGCGACGAGTGAGATAACGTCCCAGCCCTGGCTCACCATCGTCCCGGCCATCCCGCCGAGGGCGTTCTTGATGTTCTCACGGCCCTCGATCGGCTGCATCGGGATGTTGTGGTAGAAGGCGTCCTCGCTGAAGTAGGAGGCCAGCTTCTCACCGTCCGGCGCGGGTGCGTCCCACTCCGCACAGAAGTTCCTGACGATCTCGGCGTTGTCCATGTGGCTTACTCCTCGCCCAGAATGCTACGGCGCAGCAGGAGCAGCGCCGTGGTGATCGCGCGCCGTTTTGTCGCGACGCGCCCTTGGCTCATTTGTGTCTTCATCGATTGAGGGACCCCGCTCGGGCCCGCCACGGCCACGAACACGGTCCCCGGTGGCTCACCGTCCTCGGGATCGGGGCCGAGGGCACCGGTCAGGCCCACGCCATAGTCACTCTCCATGCGCTTGCGTACGGCGGCCGCCATCGCTTCGGCGGTCTGCGCGGAGACCGCGCCGAACTCCTCGATGACGTCGGCGGATACGCCCGCGGCGATCATTTGCTGGGTGCCGTAGGGAACCAGCCCGCCGGCGAAGGAGTCGCTCGCGCCGGCAGCGTCCGTGAGGGTGCTTGCGAGCAGCCCGCCAGTCGCCGATTCCATCGTCGCGAGGGTCTGGTGGCGCTCATGCAGGGCGTCGCGGATGACGCCTTCGAGCGTATCCTCATCCCGCCCCCAGATCGCGGTCCCGAAGATCGTGTCGAGTTCCTGCTCTACGGGGCGAATCAGATGCCAAGCCGCCTCCCGCGTCGCTGCTTTCGCGCCGATGCGGAGGTGCACGCCGTCGGCTCGCGCGTAGGTGCCGACGCCGATGCCGGGGGTCTCGTAGACGGGCCTCGCCATCTCGTCGACCGTGCCCTCACCGATACCGACGGTCTTGATCGTGCGTGTGACGAGCACCTCGCCCGACCGCCCCTCGAGCTGGGGCGCAATTTCGTGCTCCCACATTCGCTCCATCTCCGGGGGCACCCCGGGCATCGAGACGATCACGTGGCCGTCCCGCTCGGTCCACCAGCCCGGCGCGGTCCCGCGGGGGTTGTCGATCGCGTGTGCGCTCGGGATGAGCCAAGCCTGCTTCAGGTTCGACTCCGGCATCGGATACCCGCGCCGCTCGAAGAAGCCGCGCAGCCGCGCTTCCAGATCGGGAGCGACCTCGGGCTCTTCGCCCAGCAGCGCGCAGATGCCTTCCCGGGTGAGATCGTCCTCGGTGGGTCCCAAGCCACCGGTCGTGAGCACGAGGTCGGAACGCTCCCAGGCACGTTCGAGCACGCCCCGCACGCGGCCCAGGTTGTCGCCGACGACGCTCTTGTGGTTCAGGTCGATCCCGAGCCCCGGCAGCTGCTGGGCGAGGTAGGCGCTGTTCGTGTCGACGATCTCGCCGAGCAGGATCTCGGTGCCGATGGCGATGATCTCGGCCTTCACGGGCGAGAGTCTAGCAGGCGTCCTGCGCCCAACCTGTTGGGGGTCAGGTCGGCCGGGCCCCGCTAGGCGGAGCGGCGAAGCGCTCTCGCCACCTGACGGCCCTCCTCGCGCTCACGGATCTTGCGTCGCTTGTCATAACGCTTGATCCCACGAGCGACCCCAAGTTCCACCTTGGCCATCCCGCGGCGGAGGTGGAGGTTGAGGGCGATGAGCGTCAGGCCACGTTCGTCCAGGGCTTCGCGAATGCGGCTGATCTCCTTCTTGCGGAGGAGGAGCTTGCGGTCCCGCCGGGCCTCGTGAGAGACGTAGCCGGCGTTCTCGTAGGGCGCGATGTAAGAATCGAGAAGCCAGATCTCGCCCCTCCGAATACGGCCGTAGCACCCTTGGATGTCGACCTTGCCCTGGCGGATCGATTTGATCTCGGAGCCGGTGAGCGCGAGGCCCGCCTCGAAGCGGTCGGTGATCTCGTAGTCACGACGGGCGCGGCGGTTCTCGGTGACGATCAACTCTCCGGCGGGCATGAAACCAGTCTCGCACGGTGCGACAGATGGGCCCAACGCGAGCCCGCTTCAGCGGCACGACTAGAGCTGACTCGGGGTTCTTCGCTCGCAGCGGAGGGCTACTCAGCGGGCTCGGTTGGCTCCCCGTCCGCGCCCTCGGCCGTTGCACCGGAATCCTCTGTCTCGGCATCCGGGCGCACGGGCGGCGGGGGCAATTCGTTGCCACGAAGCAGGTCGATGGCGGCGAAGATCTGGAGGTCGCCGAAGTCGATGTAGTCGTCGCCGGTCATCGCGATTTCGAAATCAGGGCGGATGCCGATCCCCTCGATCTCCCCACCGGCGGGGCGCTGCCAGCGCCCGACAGAGACATACAGCGCGCCGCAGCCCTCGGGATCGCCGCAGCCCGTCAGTTCGCGGAGTTGGTTCACGGTGCCCTTCCCGAAGGAGCGCGTGCCGACGATCATTGCGCGACCGTTGTCGGCGAGAGCCGCAGCGAGGACCTCCGAGCCGCTCGCGCTGGCGCCGTCCTGGATGATGATCAGTGGGATGTTCGTAGCCACGCCGCCGGGGAAGGCGGCGAAGGTGCGGGTCTGGCCGTCCGCATCACGCTCGGTCAGAACTGCGCCACCGTCCATGAACTCGTCGGCGACTTCGACGGTCGTGCGCAGCAATCCGCCGGGATTGGCGCGAACGTCGATGATAAGACCGATGTATTGGCCGTTCTCCACATCCGCGAGCGCCTCGCGCAGTTCGTTCGGCGTCTCATCGTGGAACTGGGCGATGTGGATATAGAAGATGTCCTCGACGAGCTCGCCGTCGCGGTCTACCAACTCAGCGCCGCTTTCGGCAGGGATGACCTCGAGGATCGGCTCCGTGAAGACGCTCTGGATGAGGATCTCGCCCCGGACGATGGTGACGTCCTCGACCTCGGGGCCCGCCGCACCGCCACCGATATCCGTGTGGCGTACCGTCAGGATCACCTCGGTGCCACGCGGGCCGCGAATTTGCTGCACGGCCTGCTGGTCCGACCAGCCATCCGTCGGCTCGCCGTTGACGGCCAGGATGATGTCACCGGGGCGGATGCCCGCGAGCTCGGCCGGGGAGCCGCGGAAGGGGGCCACGATCTGGACCACCCCGGTGCGGTCGCTGACGCTCGCACCGATGCCTTCGTAGGTCGATCCGAGATTGAGCGCGCCGGTCGACAGATCTCCCGGTGTGAGGTACTCCGTGTGGGGATCGTTGAGAGACGCGATCGCCCCGCGAATGGCGGCGTCCCTGAGTTCGGTTTCGTCGATGATCTCGCGGTCGACGAAATCGCGCTGGAGGATGTCGAAGATCTCGTCGAGGATGGCCGCCCCAACGGAGATCTCGGAGACTTCCGAGTCGCCGCCCGCGGGCAGGCTGGTTGTGGGTTGGGCGGTGCTGCGCACCTCGTCCTTGGTCAGGTCGCTCACGCCGTAGCCGAGGCCGAACACGAGAAGAAGGGCCGCCACTCCCAAGAGAACGACTGTTGCTCCGCGGGCGAGCCGGGCGGAGCCGGATCCTTGGGGTGCAGTTTCGCCTGAGACTTCCATCAGCCGCTCCGGGTGCCCCCGGCGGCTGCCGGCGGCTGTTCCACCGAGTCTACGGGGCGGTCTCTTCGGGCAGCAATGCGGGCAAAGACCGGCGCTTTACGTGAGCGGGCGCGATAGCGGGGGCGGGAAGACGCCGATACCACCCTCGCCAACCCGGTCGAAAGGAACACCACGCCCCGGTGCCCACACCATGACCGCGTCGCAGGAGCGATCGCCGAACATGGCCGCAGGCGAGTCGGTCAGGAGGCGGCCGCCGGCGAGGAATACGGAGCCGTCCGGCGCCCAGAGCGGGTGCGAGCGGCCGTACTGATCGAAGAAACCCACCGCGGTCTGATAGTCCGCCGAAGGGAGAAACGGCGGGCTCGCCCCGAGGAACTCGCCCTCGCCGGAGCGCGCGTGCAGCGAGACGGTGCCGTCCCCGGTGGAAGAGGCGACGACGAGCGCAAGCTTCTCCCCGGTGGGATCCCAGAAGAACCCGGCAAAGGGCCGGCGGAGGAGCAGCTCGGCCTCACCGCTGGCGGCGAGGTCGAAGGCCCAGAGCTCGTCGAAGGCGCCGGACGCGGGCCGCCGCGTGACCGCGACCGTGAGCGTGCGGCTCCCGGGACGGAACGCGAGACTGACCCCTCCGGGAAGCTCGTGGAGAACTCGGCTCGACTCACCCGACGCGCCCGCGACATGCAAGGCCACGCCATCGCCCGAGGCGTCAGGGGTGGCGAAGGCGAGGAATTCCCCGTCATCGCTGAAGGCGGGCGTGCGGAAACCCCGGGCGTCGGCAGAGATTGGTCGGGATGCGCGCGCTTCGGCTAACTCGAGGATGGAGAGATTGACGCCCGCGTGAACGGCGAGCCGCCGGCCATCGGGCGACCAGGCCAGAAAGAGCGGGCCTCCGGTCTGGATCGGATCCGCGATGATCGGCCCGTCTGCTTCGCTCAGGAAGAGCGTCAGCCCCGCCCGCCCTTGGGCGACAAGCGCGAGCACCTCGCCCGTGGGCGACCAGAGGGCGTAGTGGGGGACGTTCGGGGCGATGAGCGCGTCCACGCCGCTCGGGCTCTCGAAGAGGCTGCGCAAATGGTTGCCCTCGAGGTCCAGCAGCTCGACCGCGCTGCGGCGGTCGTCGCCGAGGCCGCTCACGATGGAGACGGAGATGGCCTCGTGGCCCGGCCGCCAGGCGGGCCAGCTTCCAGACGGTGCGAGCTCAGCGCTCTGCCAGCCGCCGTCCGCGAGGCGGAGGTGCGTGACGGGCCGGTCGGGCTCGGAAACGACGATCGGGAAAGACAAGGTGGAGGTGTTCCTCTCCCGATTCTAGGCGGGAGCGGTGTGGAGGGCTCAAGGCTTGCGAGAGGAAGGGTCCGATGGGGCCGGTTTCGGCTCCGGGGAGAGAGCAGTCGGAACGGGAGCTGAGGTTCGCACTATTCTAGTTATGTTCCCGACTAGGCCTGAAAAGGCCGGAAACCGCGAGCTTGGTTCCCATTGCCTCGTCCTGCGGCGCCGCGGCGCTCGGCCCGCTCGGCTCGGCGCGCTGAGCACCGGAGGCTTGTCACCGGGCGGCAACGTAGCTTCCACAGCGGCCGTCTTGTTTGGCCACTGGGGCTCTCCGCAGAGTGGTGCTGGTACACGCGAGACCGGTCGCATGAGCGCGCTGGGGCTCTCGCTTCGCAGGAGAGATGGCATGGACGAGCGGCCGAACGATGACGGAGAGGGTGCGGCCACGCCGGAGAGCGGCGTGCGTGAAAGCGGAACGGCTCACCCCGCCGAGCCGTTCCCCGATGTCCCCCTCACGCTGCAGCAACAGCAGGAAGTGGTTGTCCGCTACACCCCGTTGGTACGCCGCGTCGCGCGCTCTCTCGCGCTCGAGATCCCCGGGGTGCTCGAGTACGAGGACGCGGTCGGCTTCGGGACCTGTGGCTTGATCGAGGCGGTCCGCCGCTTCGACCCAGAGAAGGGCAAGAACTTCCACGCCTACGCGGTCCGGCGCATCCGCGGTTCGATGATCGACGCCTTTCGCCGGATGGACCGTCTATCACGCACGATGCGCCAGAAAGCGCGCGCGGTTCAGAAGGCGCAAGCCGAGCTCGAAGGGACGCTGGAACGCACACCGAGCGAGCGTGAGATCGCCGGTCACCTGGGCGTCAGCATCAAGGAGTGCCGCCAGGCGGTCGCGAGCGGCCGCTGGGTGACCGTTTCACTCGATCGAATCCTCGAGCCCGACGACCAGAACGAGTCGTTCCCGGGCGCGGAGATGCCCACCGCGGACGAGGACATCGACTTCACGACCCGCTTCGAGGAGCGCGAGCTGCGCGAGGCGCTGGACCGCGCCGTAGGCGCGCTGCCGGAGCGCGAGCGGCTCGTCGTGTCCCTCTATTATGTCGAGGACATGACCATGCGCGAGATCGCGGCCGTGCTCACGGTTTCGGAGACACGCGTGAGCCAACTTCACGCTCAGGCCGTGAGGCGGTTGCGCGGAACCCTGCTCCAAGAAGCGGCTTAGGTTCGGTCTCTTCACGACTGCGCGCCCCTAGGGGCTCATCTCTGCTGCGAAACGTGCCGAACATTGTGATTGACAGCAAGTGAACGCGAGCCGCATCGCGGGCTCGTGGTTGGCCGGTGGGAGCGCCAGCCGCCCGCGCTGGGCGCGCACTGGCCGCCTTGGGGAGGCAGACATGACGGAGCGAGCGGACCAAACCTTGCGGACGGCGGTCGCGTTCGTTACGCATACGCGGGACTACCGCTCCGGGGAGCTGCTCCCGGCCCTTTCGCGGCATGGGTTCACGACCACCGAGCGCCCCCACGACCGGGAAACGGAGCGGCTGCTGTCCCAGTTCCAGCCCGAGCTGACGGTCCTCGCAATCGATCCGCGGCGCGAAGCGGATGTCGCGCTGATCCGCGCGGTCACCCGCAGTTGCCAGTCGATGATCCTTGTCGTCGTCCCCGGTCCCCACTCCCAAGGCGTCGCCGGCGCGCTCGAGGCCGGTGCGGATGTCTGCGTACGGGAGAGCGAAGGCGTGGAGGTACTCGGCGCCCAGATTGGCGCGCTCGCGCGCCGGCGCATCATCGCGCCCCCGGCAGAGGACAGCGAATCGACGATCGAAGTGCGGGACCTGGTGCTGGACTTCGACCGCTGTCAGGTGGTGCGCGACGACACCAAGATCCCGCTGACGCCGACGGAGTTCAAGATCCTCGCGCACATGGCGCGCCACGCGGGCAAGGTCGTGAGCCCGGTCGAGATCCTGAGGGCGGTCCAGGACTACACCTACTCTGAGCGCGAAGCACAAGAGATCGTGAAGGTCTACATCCGCCGGATCCGCCGCAAGATCGAGGAAGACCCCTCGAGCCCGTCCTACATCATCAATGTGCGCGGCTTCGGCTACCTTCTCGAGCGTCGCGAACGCGACGACGCGGCGCGCAGCGCGAAGGCGGCGTAGCTAGCCGGGTACGGCCAGCTCTTAACTTTGGTTCTTTACCTTCGCTTCGGTGCTTCCCGCCTACGGTAGAGCGAGAGACCCAAGGAGGCCGCCATGCGCGTCCTAGTAGTCGAAGACGAAGAGCCCATCGCCTCCGCGATTGAGCGGGGATTGACCAAGATCGGATACGCGGTCGATGTCGCTTACGACGGCGCGGAGGCGCTGGAGAAAGCCGGCGTCAACGCCTACGACGTCGTCTGCCTGGACCTCAACCTCCCACGTGTGGACGGGGTCGAAGTGTGCCGCAAGCTGCGCGCCGACCACTTCCGCGGCGGGATCATTATGTTGACCGCGCGCAGTGGTATCCGGGACCGCGTCGAGGGCCTGGATGAAGGCGCTGACGACTACCTCGTGAAGCCGTTCGCCTTTAGCGAGCTGGCGGCGCGCATCCGCGCCATCAGCCGGCGCGAGGGCGGCATGCGCGAGCCCGTGCTCGCCACCCGCGGGCTCGAGCTCGACCCGAACACGAATCGGGCGTGGCGCGACGAGGTCGAAATCCACCTCACGCCCAAGGAGTTCGCCCTCCTCTACTATCTCGTCAAGAACGAAGGCCGTGCCGTCCCTCAGGAAGAGCTCCTCGAGCATATCTGGGACGAGAACACCAACCCGTTCACGCAGACCGTGAAGGTCCACATGAACAACCTCCGCCGCAAGCTGAATGAGGGATTCGGGGAGCAGCTGATCAAAACGATTCGAGGGAAGGGCTACGTCCTCTAGGCCGCACCTCCCATCGTTCGTACGGACCGTTCGCTTCCGGCTCACGGTCTGGTACTCGAGCCTCCTGCTTGTATTCGGGCTGGCCTTCGTGAGCTCCCTGAACATCGCCGCGCGCGTCGACCAGCCGGATGACCTGCTGATCCTCCGCGGGCTCCGCGTCGGGGACATCGAATGGCAGCCCATCCGCACGTCGCCGGGCGGAGCGCTGGCGGGTTTCACCCCAGTCGTGACCCCATCCCTGCTCGTGGAAGAAGCGGGCGATGAGTTCCAGTCGCAGAATCTCGACCGCCTCCGCAGTTGGTCGATCATCGCCGTCATCGGTCTGGTCGTGACGGCGGGACTGGGTGGCTACGCCCTTTCGGGCATGATGCTCCGGCCCGTGAGGGACATCACGGGCGTGGCCTCGGAGATCAGCGCGACGAACCTCACGCGGCGCATCAACCACGAAGGTCCCGACGACGAGCTGAAGGCGCTCGCCGACACCTTCGATTCGATGATCGACCGGATCGAAGGCGGGTTCGAATCGCAACGCCGCTTCGTTCAGGACGCTTCGCATGAACTGCGGACGCCACTGGCCGCGATCCGCACAAACATAGAGGTCACCGAACTCGACGACGACGCGAGCACCGACGACTACAAGGTCCTGATGGAGACCGTGAAGGGGCAGACCGAACGGCTCACCCGCTTGAGCGAAGACCTGCTCCTGCTGAGCACCCATCAAGCGGAGCCCTTGATCCTGGAGCCGATCGACATCGGGAGCCTCGTCGCCACCGTGAACGAGGAGCTGGGGCCGCTGGCCGATCGTGCCGGCGTCGACCTGGCGGCGACGGGAGACCTCCGTTGCGAGGCGATCGCAAGCCCCGACCTGCTCTATCGCTGCATCTTCAACTTGGTGGATAACGCGGTGAAGCACTCCGAGGAGGGCGCGAGCGTGCTCGTCGATATCTCCTGTGCGACCAGCGCTCCCACCGTGCGGGTCACGGACAGCGGTCCCGGCATCCCTGCGGACGCGCTCGGGCACGTCTTTGAGCGTTTCTATCGGGTGGACAAAGGCCGCGCGCGAAGGTACGGCGGCTCGGGCCTCGGGCTGGCCATCGTGAGCGAGCTCATGGAGGCCATGGGTGGCTCGGTCAAAGCCGATTCGACGGTGGGCGAAGGCTCCACGTTCACGCTCCACCTGCCCCCTGCCGCCAGCGCCAACGGTGCCGCCGCGGCTCCCAGGCGGGTCTCGGTTTCTTGACCTCCGGAGAACGGGTCACGTAGGGTCCGCGGGTAGTCCCGAGGCCTCGGCGGCGACCTTCGTAAGCGCCCGCACGGCGTGACGACCGCGCTTCCGGTTCACTGGTCCTCGCGGCGAAGGGAGGCAGACCATGAGCCGACCGCTGCTCGACCGGATCGATGCTCCCGCCGACCTTCGATCGCTCACTGCCGAGGAGTTGGAGCAGCTCGCCCAGGAGATCCGCGAAGACCTCGTCGATTGCATCGAATGTATTGGCGGCGGTGGCCACCTCGCCTCGAATCTCGGCGTCGTCGAGCTCACGCTCGCCCTCCACCGACAGTTCGATTCGCCCACCGACCGGATCCTCTGGGACGTCAGTCACCAGGTCTACGTTCACAAGATGGTCACTGGCCGGCGTGAGCAGATGCGCACCATCCGCCAGTACGAAGGCCTCTCGGGCTTCGCGGACCGCAACGAGAGCCCCCACGATCTCTTTGGCGCGGGCCACGCCGGAACCTCGATCTCAGCCGCCACCGGCATGGCGGTCGCGCGTGATCTGCAGGGCGAGGACCACCACGTGATTGCCGTGATCGGTGATGGCGCGATGACCGCCGGAATGGCCCTCGAAGGCCTGAACCATGCCGGCCACCTAGGCACAAAGCTGATCGTGATCCTCAACGACAACGCCATGTCGATCTCGCCGAATGTGGGCGGGATGAGTCGAAACCTGAACAAGCTGCGGGTCGACCCCCACTACCGTCGTGCAAAGCAGGAGATCGGCGAGTTCGTCGAACACCTGCCGCTCGGCCGCCAGGTGTGGGAGGGGGCGAAACGCGTCAAGACGAGCATGCGTGACCTCCTCGTGCCCGCCAGCTTCTGGGAGCAGTTCGGCTTCGAGTACTACGGGCCGATCGACGGTCACGACCTCGGGGAGATCGAGGCGACCTTGTCCGCGATCAAGCGCGTTCAAGGCAGACCCGTCCTGCTGCACGTCCTCACGGAAAAGGGACACGGCATCCCCGAGGCTGCCGCCGACCCGGTGAAGAGCCACAGCGGCACCTTCTGGCTGAAGAAGAAGCCCGCCCCGGATGCGCCCAAGCCACCCCCCACCTACAGCCAGGTGTTCGCCCAAGCCACCGGTGAGCTGATCGCTAGCGATCCCCGGGTCGTGGCGGTCACGGCGGCGATGCTCGAGGGCACGGGCTTGGCCGCCACCCAGAAGGAGTACCCGGACCGGGTCTTCGATGTCGGTATCGCCGAGCAACACGCGGTGACCTTCTCCGCCGGCCTCGCAACGCAGGGCATGCGGCCGATCGCGGCCATCTACTCGACCTTCCTTCAGCGTGGCTACGACTCGATCGTGCACGACGTGGTCGTGCAGAACCTGCCCGTGATCTTCGCGCTCGATCGCGCCGGCTTCGTGGGCGACGACGGCAAGACCCATCAGGGCTTCGTCGACACCTCCTACCTGCGCTGTCTGCCCAACATGGTGGTGAGCGCGCCCAAGGACGAGACGGAGCTGCGTGACCTGCTCTACACCGCGGTGAACCAGAACGGCCCCTTCGCCCTGCGCTACCCGCGGGGCGCGGGTCCGGGGGCGCCGACCGACCTGCCGATGAAGCAGATCCCGATCGGGCGGGGCGAGATCCTGCGTGAGGGTGGCGATATCACCCTTATCGGCTACGGGGCCTCGGTGGTCGAGTGCGTAAAGGCAGCCGGGGAGCTCGCGGACGAGGGGATCGCCGCGCGCGTGATCAACCCTCGCTTCGCCAAGCCCCTCGACGAAGCGCTGATTCTCGCCGCCGCCCGTGAGACGGGGGCGATAGTGACTGCCGAGGAGAACGTACGCGCCGGCGGCTTTGGGGACGCCGTCCTCGAGCTGCTCTCCGACCACGGCCTCGCGGATACGCTGATTCTCAACCTCACCATGCCCGACACGATCGTCGATCACGGCCCCCAGAAGGTGTACCGCCAGGTCTACGACCTGGACGGCGCAGGCATCGCCCGGCGCGCGGCCGAGGCGCTGGCCACCCGCGGGGCGCCCGCGAAGGCAGCGGGAGGCAGCCTGGCGCCCGCCTAGGCAGCGAGCCCATGGCAAGCGCCCCTACCCCACCTCCGCCGGCCCTGACCACCCACCTCGAAGCGCTGGAAGACGCGCTGCGTGCGGCCGTCGGTCCGGGCGACTCCGCGCTGGTCAGCGCCGCCCGCTACGTCATGGGCTGGGAGGACGAAGAGGGGCGTCCGCTTCGGGCCGGAGGCAAGCGCATCCGCCCCGGACTCTGCTTGCTCGCCGCCGAGGCGTTCGGCGCCGCGGCCACTGCGGCGATGGCCGGGGCAGTCGCGGTCGAGCTCGTCCATAACTTCTCGCTCGTTCACGACGAAATCCAGGACCGCGATGCCGAGCGCCACCACCGCCCCACGATCTGGCGAATCGTGGGCGAGGCGCAGGCGATCAACGTTGGCGACTTCCTCTTCACGCGCGCGCTTCGCTCGCTGGCCGAGGCCGGCCTGCCCAGCGAGCGACGCGTAGCAGCGCTCGAAGCGCTGCTCACCGCCACGGACGACATGATCGGCGGCCAGTGGGCGGACCTCACCTTCGAAGAGCGCGGCGATGTCACCGTCGCGGACTACCTGGCGATGGTCGAGGGGAAGACCGGGGCACTCATCGGTGCGCCCCTTCAGATCGGCGCGATCCTCGCCGGCGCCGCGCCGCTGCAAAGTGATCGGATCCGCGACTGGGGGCGGCGGCTGGGTCTGGCGTTTCAGGCGCAAGACGACATCCTGGGAATCTGGGGGGACCCTAACCTCACCGGCAAATCTAACCAGAACGACCTCGCTCGCCACAAGAAGACGCTGCCGGTGATCGAGGCGCTCACGGACCCAGTCACGCGCCGCGCCGTCGACGCCCTCTACGCGCACCCGGAGCCACCGGCGGACGCGATCGTGGCCCTGTCGGCGCAGCTCGAAGCAGCCGGCGTACGCGAACGCTCGCAGGCGCATGCGCGCCGCTACGTGACCGAAGCGGAGGGGCTGCTCGCCGGGCTTGGGCTCGGCGAGGACGAGACCCGCTTGCTGGGGACCGTAGCGCGCTACCTCATCGAGCGGGCGGGATAACGCTCAGTTTCCGGTCAGCGCTTCACAGAAGAGGACATACGTTCTTGATTCCGTTGCCCGTGCGTCTACCCTGGGCCCGATCCCCGGCGCCGTGGAACGGCTTCCACCGTCGCCCGTGCGAAAGAGTCGCCCTCGGGTCCCATCTCGGGAGCTTCGCCCAACCGCTACGAACTAAGAAAGCGTTCGTGATTCAACCGGGGCGCTCTGGGGTGATCGCCGCCGATTCTCGGTGGCTGTCGTCGAAGTAGCCGAAGGCCTCGAGCCCGAGGCCGCCGGCGCTCTCAATCTCCGCGATGACCTCGGCGTCTTCGGCACGCCAACGTCCGAGCGACGGTGGCCGGCGAATCACACTTGCGGCCGCTGCAAGGTCGGGCTCGTCATTGCCGATCCAAGAGGCCAGCGCGGCAGCACTCCCCGCGGGGTCCCGGCAAAGGTCCTCGAGTCGGACCCTCAGGTAGTGGCCCGCCATGAGTCCTGCGCCGAGAGATGCGGCTTGAATGTTCGTGACGGACCAGAATCTCGCCAGGCGCACCGGCAGCGGCCCGCAGTTGTCCTGATCGGGGATCAACAGATGACCGAAGTTTTCGAATTGCTTCTTGTTCGACGCGAACGCCATGTCGCGTCCATCGCGCACCACATGGATGACGCACATCCCGGGGAAACGAGCACGCAAGTAGGGGAGCAGGAGGATCGACCTCGGGTTCTTCACCGCCCAAAGCGCTCCCGGGTGGGCGATCGCCGAGCGATGCCGGATGAGGGCCTGCTCGAGCGCGTTCGCCATGGGCTCCGGCGTTCGTTCCAGCATCGAGCGTCTGGACGGATCGAGATACAAGCCCAGCCAGGCTCGCTGGAACGCGCCCATGTCCCTCGAGTCCATGGCAAGGTTGAGGTTCCCTCCAATGAAGCAATCCAGCTCACGGAGGAGCGCCGCGACGGCCCGCGTTCCAGAGCCACCCGTGCCGCAGATAAAGATCGGCTCGCGAGCGCCGACCAACGTCTTCGGTCCCCGGTGGTAGACGATCTTGGACCGAACCCACGCGCGCCTGTGACGTATTGCGCGCCAAAGCCTCCGGCCAGCGGGCCGAAACACTGCCATAGGCCACCGTCCTCATCCAAAGCGCGCGGCTCGTGGAAGGATACCAAGCCGCGCACCGGGGCCCCAAGGCCGCACTAGCTTTGCTGACCAGAGGTGTAAGCCACGGCTGACGGGCTGGAGTCCGCCGAGCGAACTGTGTAGTCGTGGTCGTTTGTTAAACCATCGGAGCCGGCCAGCGAGAGCGCGAGCGCCGTGCAGTCTCGAGCAGCTTTCTGTCTCGCACTCGCGCTTCGGACGCGCTTCCTCGGAGCCGCACCGATGTTATGCCGAGGCAAGGGCCTGCTATACTCGATGCTTGGGGACGAAAGGATTCGACAGGAGGCTAGGTAGCCGGGTAGCAGGCCGAGGTTGGTTGTCACCCTCGTTAATCAGGCGACCACATGAGTAAGCGCCAATAATAATCGCGAACTCGCTCTCGCAGCTTAGTCTGTGAGTCGTTCTGTCGACTGCCCCCTCCCCGACGGAGCGCGGCAGGGCGTCACAAAAGTCGGGGTGCTGTGAGCTGACGCCGATACTGCTCACCTAAGATTCATCGGCTGGTCCCGCCGTCCTCGGGCCCCACCTCCGGAGCGGCGGGACGAGACCCTAACTGGTGGGAAAGCCTGTAGGACAACTCGGAGCTGAACCTTGCTGGACCGGGAGTTCGATTCTCCCGCGTCTCCACCACTTAAAGCTCGCTTCGCTCGGACCCCCCGCAACCGCCCCACCCGCGCTCGTCTGCGCCGCCTTCGCGGCCACACGGCCGCTTCGTCTTCGCGCTCGCTTGAAGCTCGCTTCGCTCGGACCCCCCGCAACCGCCCCACCCGCGCTCGTCTGCTCCGCCTTCGCGGCCACACGACCGCTTCGTCTTCGCGCTCGCTTGAAGCTCGCTGCGCTCAGACCCCCCGCAACCGCCCCACCCGCGCTCGTCTGCGCCGCCTTCGCGGCCTGGCGGCCGCTTCGCCTCCGCGCTCGCTTGGAGCTCGCTGCGCGCGGGCCCCGCGCCACGCCCCGCCCGCGCTCGTCTGCTGCGTCTGGGCGGCCTGGCGGCGGCTTCGTCTCCGCGCTCGCCCCTCTAAGCGACCAGCACTGCGCCCCAGCCCGAGGGCTTGCTCGGAGCGATCGGCGATGGAGGGCGGCGACCGATCGCCCGCCTTCGCCACCACCTCGCATTTCGCGAGGACAATCCCGGCGGGTATGCTCGGGCCAGCCAAGAGACGCCGGAGGTGAGCCATGAACGCCCAAGATGTCATCCGCGGCCAGCTCGGAGCGGCCCATCAGTTCCTCGAGGCGACCCTGGCGGACTGTTCACCGGAGACGCTCGCCTTTCAAGGCGAGGGCTGGACCATCAACCCCATCGCTGCGATTTACGCCCATATCGCCATGACCGAGGACGGCATCATCAACGGGCTCGTGCAGGGGAAGCCGTCCCTGCTCACGCAGGAGGGCTGGGGCGAGAAGCTCGGCATCGAGGACGCGAATCCCACGCAGACCCCAGAGTGGGCGGAGAAGCACCTCGACGTGGCCGTCGTACGCGAGTACGCGAGCGCGGTTCGCAAGGCGACCGACGAGTTCCTCGCGAGCGCGGGTGACGATCTGCTCCTCACCACCCGCGAGACACCCATGGGCGAGATGACGACGCTGCAGATGATCGCGAATGTAGGGGTCATCCACGTCGCGAGCCACTGGGGCGAGATCGCCGCCATCAAAGGGTTCCAGGGCCTCAAGGGGATGGCGTTCTAAAGGGCGAGTTCAGACTGCCCCATCGCCCGCCCTCCGCGGGGGCGCGGACAAGCGTAAGCTCTGGCCGACGGTCCGCCACGTGGGTCAGGACCGATCGATCGCGCCCGGCAGGTCCGGGCCCAAGGAGACTGCCCATGAACGCCCAGGAACTTCTTCGAGGTCAGTTCGAGCAAGCGCACCAACTCCTCGAAGGCACGATCGGCGATGTGGAGGCCGCGATTCTGAACCACCGCGATGCCGCCTGGAAGATCAACCCCATCGGGACCATCTATTCGCACGTCGCCATCGCCGAGGACGCGATGGTGAACCGCATGGCGCTCGGCCGCGAGCCTCTGCTCGCCCGTGGTGGCTGGGGGGAGAAGCTCGGCATCACCGAGATGTCGCCCCGCCAGGTGGACGTGCCCGTCGATTTTGCCGTTGATCTCGAAACGGCGCAGGCGTTCGCACAGGCCGTCGCTGCCGAGACGAACGACTTCCTCAGCAGCGCCTCAGAAGAGGTGCTGAGCAAGGAGATCGACGGGGCCTTCGGCAAGTCCACGGTCATCGGCTTTCTCGCGACCATCGGGATCACGCACGTGGCGGGCCACTGGGGCGAGATCGCGGCGCTGAAGGGCGTCCAGGGCCAGCAGGGCTTGGCCTTCTAGGTCCGGGGCGCCAGGTCGGCGCTCCGGTAGTGGTCCGCCCGCCTCGCCTGACTCAGCTCGAGCGGCTTCGGCCGATCCTTTGGGCTGGCTGACCCCTGGCTAGGGCGTCTAGGGCGTCTAGGGCCCGCCCGTCTCGCCCCAACCCCAGGGGGGCGTTGGCGCATCCGGCTCGACCTCGACATCTGGGGCTCCGTTTAGCCCGGCCAAGCGCGCTCCGCATTCGATGGAGCCGACGAATGCGGAGCAGAACTCGGGATTGTCCGGGAGCCCAGCGGCGTCGGCACATGCGTCCATGAGCTGAACCCAGCGGCGCCGCTGCGCCTCAGAGATTCCCTTGCCCACATGGTGCTCGATCATCGCGGGATGGCCGCCGTGCTCTTCGCCGGAGGTCTTCGGCCCACCGCACACCTCCGCGATCTAGCGAGCGACGTGCGTGCGGGGCTGCGGATCGGCGCTGGCGAGGAGCGGCGCGTCCTCGATGCGGTCATACGCAGCGGCGTGAGCCTCCCGAGGTCGGACATCCCGCCAGCCGACTCGTACACCGTCGGCGGAAGTTTTGTGGTCATCGTCCGGTGCCGCTCAGTGGTTTGACAGAGTGGCGTCCCAGGCGCTTCGCCGATCCGCCGACCGTCTAAGTAGGTTGACCCGTCAGGGGCCTATGCCCCGGGCGCGCTCGGCGATTAGCGCATCGAGCTCAGTCTTGAGCCGCCCCAGGACCTCGTCGTAGGGGAAGGCGCCAAGCTCCTCCGCGCCCCGTTTGAGGTTCACGAAGGTCGGCGCGCACCAGAGTCCGAGATCAGCGTCGTCGGTCTCGCCCGGGCCGTTCACGCGGCAGCCCATAACCGCGATCGTGATGTCGTGATCCTTCGCGTAGGCGGTCGTCGCTTTTACGTCCTGAGCGAGCTCGATGAAGGCTTCGTTTTCCACCCGGCTGCAGCTCGGACAGCTGATGATGTTCAGTCCGCCGTCGAGGAACTCCGGCACGGAACGGAACCGCCCAGCCTCGATATCCTCGACGATCCCCTGCCCCGCTTCGACCTCGCGCCACTTCTCGGCGAAGGGCAGCGTGAGCGAGACACGGACGGTGTCGCCCACGCCCCTGCTGAGGAGCTGCTCGAAGGCGATGCGCGTCTTGATCACGCCCTCCGGGGGCATCCCCGCCTCGGTCACCCCGAGGTGGAGGGGGACATCGGGCCGCGCCTCCGCGAAACTGCGGTTGCCGGCGATCACCTTGCGCGGGTCGCTGTCCTTCAACGAGACGACGTAGCGATCGAAGCCAACGTCGTCGAGCATGCCGCAGTGCTCGAGCGCGCTCTCCACCATCGCGGAGACGCCTTCGAGACCGGGCTCGTCCGCACCTGCGAACTTCTCGTCCATTGCCGGGTCGACCGACCCGCAGTTCACACCCACGCGGATGGCGCAGTCGTGCGCGGCGGCGGTCTCCGCGATAAACGCGACCTTCTCCGCGATCGGCTTCGACTTCTCGTGGTGGTAGAGGTGGCCGGGGTTGTAGCGAACCTTGTCGACGTAGGGAGCGACCTGCGTCACGAGCCGATAGCTCTCCTGGAGGTCGACGACGAAGTTCGCCTCGGGAACCGCCTCGCGGACGCGCGCGAGGCACTCGACATCCTTCTTGCTGTCGACAGCGACGCGCACGAGCCCCGCGCCCGCATCGTGGATCATGCGCACCTGGGCGGTCGTCGCCTCGATGTCCTGGGTCTTCGTCGCCGCCATCGACTGGACGACGACAGGCGCTCCGCCCCCGATGGTGATGGAGCCGACGCGTACGGCCCGGCTCGCTGCTCGCTCCATGCGCGCAGTCTAGCAGCGAGGGCCGCTAGCGAGCGTGAGCGGGTCCGCGCCTACGCGAACCAGGAACGGTCGATGCCGGTGAAGACGACGAACGGCACGAGCAGGACGGCGGCGGTCGAGGCGAGCGCGAGCAGCGGCCCGCGGTTCGCGGCGAGGAAGCCCGCGCTTCCGCCCAAATAGGCGTTGCCGCTGCCTTCGACGATGCGCCGTCGCTTGCTGCGCAGACGGAGGCTGTTCGCCATCACGCTCACGGAACTGAGCGCCATTGCCCCGCCCGCCACGATCGGATTGAGGAGCCCGGCGACGGCGAGCGGAAGCGCGAGGACGTTGTAGCCGAAGGCCCAGCCGAGGTTCTGCCGAATAGTCGAGAGCGTGGCGCGGCTGAGCATGATCGTCTCCGCGATCTTGGCGACATCGCCGTGCAGGAGGGTCACGTCGCTCGCCTCAATGGCCGCGTCGGCGCCCGTGCTCATCGCCAAGCCGACGGTTGCCTGCGCGAGCGCGGCCGCGTCGTTGACGCCGTCGCCCGCGACCCCCACCCGAAGGCCCTCGTCCTGGAGCGCGCGAACGATGGCCAGCTTCTCCTCCGGGAGCGCGGCCGCGTGCACCTCGCCGATCCCGGCCTGCTCTGCCGCTGCCTGCGCGGCGCGCTCGTTGTCTCCTGTGACCATCACGACGCGGACGCCCAGCGAGCCCAGCGCCGCTACCGCTCTCCGCGCATTCCCCTTGAGCGGATCGGCGAAGGCGAGGACGCCCGCCACCTGGCCGTCGACGGCGACGAGCGCCGTCGTTCTCCCTTCGCCCTCGAGGCGGGCGCGGATGCCGGCAATGTCTGGCCCCAGCAGCGTTCCGGATGCGGCAAAGAGCGCGGGCGTTCCGATCGCGACGTGACGGCCCTCGACGGTGCCCTCGAGGCCGGCGCCCGGGGTCGCGGCGAAGCCCTCCACGGTCCCGATGGCGATGCCCCGCTCCTCCGCCCCGTCGACCACGGCGCGGCTCAGGGGATGCTCGCTCAGCGCCTCGACCGCGGCCGCGTGGGCGAGCAGCTCCCGTTCGCTGAACCCCGGCGCCGCAACCAGCTCGACCAGCTCGGGCCGGCCTTCGGTCAGCGTTCCGGTCTTGTCTACGACCACGACATCGAGGCTGCCTGCGGCCTCCAAGACCTCGGCGTTGCGGATGAGGATGCCCCGCTCCGCGCCCATACCCGTCCCGACCACGATCGCCGTGGGCGTGGCCAAGCCGAGGGCGCACGGACACGCGATCACGAGGACTGCGACGGCGTGGACCATCGCGTCGACCCACGAGCTTCCGAGGAGTCCCCAGCCGAGGAAGGTGGCGAGCGCGATGCCGAGCACGACCGGTACGAAGACGGCCGCGACCGCGTCGACGAGGCGCTCGACCCCTGTGCTTCCTCGACGAGCGCAGCCATGCGTCTCAGGACCGTCTCCTCCCCGACCGCCCGCGCCTCAACCTCGACGACGCCGTGCTGATTGAGCGTGCCCCCGACAACCACGTCGCCAGGACCGCGCTCGACTGGGATCGATTCGCCCGTCATCAGAGACTCGTCGACGGCGCTGAGGCCCGAGCGCACCACGCCGTCGACCGCGATCCGCTCCCCCGGCCGCACCCGGAAGATGTCCCCCACCGCCAGCTCCTCCACCGGCACCGCCAGCTCTTCACCACTGCGAAGGAGGTTCGCCGACTTGGCTGCGAGCCCCAGCAGCGAGCGGATGGCGCTCGCCGAGCCGACCCTCGCGCGGTCCTCGAAGAACCTGCCCATGCTCACGAAGAGGAGCACGGCGGCACTGACGTCGAAGAACATCGCCTCGGCCCGGTCGAAGAGCACGACCCAGGCGCTGAACGCGTAGGCGACCGTGGTCCCCAGCGCGACGAGCACGTCCATGTTCGGCGTCAGCGCGCGGAGGGCGGGGAGCGAAGCGCGGTAGAAGCGCCACCCGAGCACTAGCTGCACCACGCCTGCCGCAGCGAGGAGCAACCAGCCCGTCGCGCGGGCGCTGCCGAAGAGCGGCAGGCCGGCGATATCCATCGCCATCGCGAGGATGATCACGGGCACGCCCAGGCCGGCGCCGACTGCGAGCCGCACGATCGTCGCGCGCTCGTTCCGGAGTGGCGCCTTCTGCCCCGCCTCGGCGAGTGCCGCCCCGTACCCCGCCCGCTCGACCGCTGCCACAAGCGCGCCCGCCCCGCCCGTCTCGCCCAGCGTCACGCGGGCCGTCTCGGAGGCGAAGTTCACGCTCGCCGCCTCCACGCCCTCGACTTTGGCGAGGGCGCGCTCGACGCGGCGCACGCAGGATGCGCACGTCATCCCGCTGACACGCAGTGTGATCGCGTTCTCCGCGCTCATCGCTTCATCCGCAGACGCTGGGGCTCAGCTCACGAGCGCCGCTTCGTACCCCTCCTCGACCACCGCCGCCACCACCGCGTCGAGGTCGATTTGCTCGCCCTCGATAGTCGCCGCACCCGCTTCGAGGTCGACCTGCGCGCCGCTCACCCCGGTGACGCCGGTGATCGCCTCGGTCACTGCGTGAACGCAGTGGTCGCAGGTCATCCCTGTGACCCTCAGCTCGATCGTCTCTGCCATCAACTTCCCCGCTTTCGTTCCGTAGCCTCGCCGGCTTGTGTGGCTTGTGTGGCTTGTATGGATGAGCCGCTCTCGACCGGCCCCTGCACTTTGTACACCCGCAGAAGCTCCTGTACCGCCCGCTCCGATTCGCCGCTCGCGAACTGCTCGATCACATGCGTTCGAAGATGGCCTTCGAGCACGAGTCCGTCGAGGCTGCGCAGCGCCTTCTGGATGGAGAGGGACAAGTCGAGCAGGTCCATGCAGTAGCGGTCCTCCTCGATGTGCTTCTGGAGCGCGTCCACCTGCCCCGCGATGATCTTGAGCCGGCGCGCGGCCTGTCGTTGCGTCTCTGCGAGCACTTGTGCCTCCCCCTTTTATAGGGTACCCCCCCTATCCTACGATATGGAGAACGAGCTGGCGACCCGGGCGTTCGGACGGAGTAGAGCTCGCTGCGCTCGGGCCCACCGCCCGCCTCCCCCCACGC
>CAUYXJ010000008.1:0-46901 GCA_963577065.1 Dehalococcoidia bacterium
ACGACGCTGCCGCTGGCGGCGGTCCTCGGTATCGCGACGTTAGTGCTGGGCCTAGGCGGCCTGGCGCTCTCGCGCCGCCGCTAACCGCGACGAACCATCGCCTAACTGAGAGGAGGGGCCCTTAGGGGTCCCTCCTCTTTGCGTGTCCGCGAGCCGATGCGCGTGGCTCGCGGCCTTGGGGTCGCGCTGCTCGCAGCCTGGACGCGCCGGTGCCGCGCAACGGCGTGCTGGCGGACTGCCGCTGACCGGGGCCGCAGAGCCCTTGGCGCACGCCCGCGAATCGCAAACACCTTCGTCTGCCCGACTACGCCATCGGAAGCGTTGGAACGGGGAGTGGTCGAGACCAGCAGATCAGGGAGAGGCTGACTCAGGACGCGCGAGCGCAGACGCGACTGCGGCGAGGAACTGTCCCGCTTCCGCGGGCGATGCAAGCAGCAGGTCGGCCAGCGCCGCGATCTCCGCGGGCGCCTCGGCTCCGCCCGCCACGCCGGCGATGAGGACGTTGGTCCCTGCGGGCCGCAGGCGCGCCGCCGCATGGAACATCGCGATATCGGTCAGGTCGTCGCCGAGCACCAAGAGGGAGCGCGGCGCCAAGCGGGCGACGAGAGCGGCGAGGGCGGCGCCCTTGCCCGAGCCCCGTGGCACGGCCTCCAACACCATCTTGCCGGCCTGCAGATCGAGTCCGGCAGGCAGCTCCGCGAGCGCCTCTTGGAGAGGAGCGAGCAATGCCGGATCCGCACGGTAGTGAAACGCGACGGACACGCTCTTCCGCTCGATCCGAAGTCCGGTGTCGGTGAAGCGTCTGCCCACGGCTGACGCGAGCAGGTCGAGCTGATGGCTGAGTCTGGGCAGCTCGACCTGTGGCAGCAGGCTCGAGTCGAACGAGGCCTCGAGGCCGTGACTCGCAACGAACACGACCCCCGAGACCGGGACGAGGAGTCTGGCCGTCTGGAGGTCGCGCCCCGTGACCACGGCCACGTTCGCCTGGGCAGTGAGCTGCGCGAGGGTCGCCAGAGTCTCGTCGGGGACGCGCGCAGCAGCCGGATCCGGCACGATCGGGGCGAGCGTTCCGTCGAGATCGGTGGCGATGAGCAGCGCCTTGGGGCCGCTGGCGAGGTCACGCGCTCGTCGCGCCAGCGTCTCGTCCAGCATCACGCCTCCGTGAGGGCGGTCAAGAACGAAAGGCCCCAGGCGTGCGCATCGCGCTCGCGGACCGTCGCGATGAGCCGATCGCTGATCCGCCCCGGCCGCCCCTCGAGCGCCTCGACGAGGGCGCGTTCCGTGCGCTCGTCGTCGAGCGGGTCGAAGGGCACGAGCCCGTCCTCAGCGAAGTCTCGGTAGGTGCTGGCGACGCCTGCGTCGCGGCCCACGAGGATGACGCCCCGCTCGGACTCGGGCCGGGAGGCTTGGGCGATGGCCGTCTGCAGCGGCACCAGGTTCATCCCGTCGGCCAGCGAGGCGGTGAAAAGGACATCGGCCTCGCGTATCAGCGCCAGGACCTCGATCCAGGCCAGGGCGCAGTTGCGTTGGAGGAAGGGCAGGCCCCGCCCGGACGCGACCCTTGACCCCTCGACGGTGAGGCGTTCGCACTCGGCGTGGAGACGTTCATAGGCGCCCACGCCCTCGCGCGTGGGCGAAGAAAAGCCTGCGTACTCGAAGCGCGCCCCGCGGGAGAGCGCTTGCGTTACGGCTTGGAGCCGCTCGGGGATCCCCTTCGTGTAGTCCGCCCGCTCGAGCCCGACGACCAGCGGCAGCGCCGTATCGCGGCCGCGCAGGTCGGCCGGGAGCTGAGCCAGCGTCGTGGCAGCCGCCAGTGCCTCGGTGTCGATGCCTACGGGGAAGGCGGCGATGCGAACGAGGCGCCCGTCTCCGAGTCTCACCCCGCCGTCGGCCGCGCTTGCGCCGCAGAGCGCCTCAGCAGCCGCACAGAGCCGCTCGACATCGCCTCGTGTCTGAACGCCGATGAGGTCGGCTCCGAGGACACCACCGAGCCATTCGACGAACTGGGCGGTCGACAGATCGTCAAGAAAAGGGGCGGCACAGGCGAGCCGCGGGAACGGGGTGTGCAGGAAGAAGCCCGTTCGGCCCCGGAAACCCTTTGCGCGAAGGAGCTCCGGCACCTGGCCGAGCTGGTAATCCTGTACCCAGCAGGTCGCCGTCTCGGTCGCGAGCGCCGCCTCGGCGAACGCGTCGTTGACCGCTTGAAACGCGCGCCACTGGGCCTCTGTGGGAGGTGTGGGGGCGGGGTAGTAGCTGCGAAGCGAGGGGAGCGGTTCTCGCAACAGATGCAAGAGGGGCCAGAGGAAGCCGTTCGAGACATGGGCGTAGTGGCCCGCCCAGTCGGACTCGTCGAAGAAGAGGCGCTGATGGCGGATATCGCCGCTGGGCGTCTGTATCACTTCGAAGCCCGCGTCATCGGTCCAGGCGCGGTCGTGGCGTCCGCGGGCGGCACCGATCCAGGTCGTGCCCTCGCGACCGTCCCAGGGGGCAATGACGGGGCGAACCGCCTCGAGCAGTCCGCCTGCCCCGCCCGCAGCCGGTCCGCGCTCGCCTGGTCGCGTGTCATGGTCGAGGTACGAGCGATTTGCGAGGATCAGCTCGGCGGTGGGCTCCATCGTAAAAGCGTACGCCCCCAGCGGTTCACCGCCCACGGCTATCCGCCAGGTATACTCCAGTGCAGTCATGGCACTCCCCCCCGACCCGCGTGACCCTCGCGATCAGGACGCCTTCGATTTTGGCGGTTCCTCGCGACAGCAGAGCCGTGAGCTGCTCACGCGGCTTCTCGGTGATGCCGAAACGCGCCCAGGTGTGCCCCGCGGGCAACGCCAGCACCTGGCCATCGCGGCGGGTGCGGTCGGGGTGCTGTGGATCGCGCCGATCGTCGCGGGTGCACGGCGGAAGCGGCGCCGGCGAGAACGCCGCGCTGCCGATCAGTCATAGGGCCCTCCTCCGCATGGCGACCGGGATAGCGAGCGGCGACGTACGAGTGACCGAAGCAGGGACGCGGGAGTTCTTGACGGAATCGAGCCTCGTTCCGGGGAGGCGGCAGGCCCAAGATCATCCAGCCAGCACCCGAGCCGGTAGCGAGCTGACTCGCAGGAGACGGATGCGAACGAAGAAAGCGCCGGAGGCTCGAGACTGCGGGGCGTGAAGGTGCGATGACGGGCCTCCTCCTCAGCCCCGCGGCCCTTGAGGCCTACGGAGACGAGATCGCGAGCGTTGCCGCCGACACCCGTCTTTCGCTCGCCATCGTCCCCCTCCCGGTCGATCCCAACGATCGTCTGGGTGCGGCCGAACTCGCGGGAATCGACCTCGCCTACTTCTCCGCCGATGTCTTCCCCGAACGCTCGCGGCAGTTCTTCGCCGCGGCTCAGGGAGCGCCCAACCTTCGCTGGATGCAACTCCAGAACGTTGGCGTGGACGAGCCCGTGTTCGGACGGTTACTGGCGAAAGGCGTACGGCTCACGACGAGCGCCGGGGCCACGGCCGAACCCATCGCGCAGACCGCGATCGCTGGCGTCCTCGCGCTCGCGCGGGACCTCCCCCGCCTCGCCCAGGCGCAGCGTCGGCGCGTTTGGGAGCCGGGCTGGGAGGAGGATGTCCCCCCGCGGGACCTCCGCGGCCAGACGATGGTCGTGGTGGGCTTGGGCGCCATTGGCAGCGAGATCGCCCGGATCGCGCGCGTGCTCGGCCTCCACGTCGTCGGCGTTCGCCGCAGCCCCGCTCGCCCGGACGACCCCGTGGACGAGCTTCATCCGCCGGCCGCCCTGCACGCCCTTCTACCCCAGGCCGACTGGCTCGTCCTCGCCGTCCCGCTGACCGAGGACACGCGGGGGTTGATCGATGCCAGGGCGATCGCGCTCCTGCCCGACGGGGCGCGCGTGGTCAACATCGCTCGCGGCGCTGTCATCGAAGAGGATGCGCTCATCACGGCGCTCGAGGACGGGCAGCTTGCCGGCGCCTACCTCGACGTTTTCGAGGTCGAGCCGCTCCCCGCTGACTCGCCGCTCTGGGCCCTCCCGAACGTTATCGTCACGCCCCACAATTCGTCCGCTGCCAGGGGCAATGTCGCGCGGATCACGGCGATCTTCCTCGACAACCTGGGCCGCTGGGCGCGCGGTGAGGCCCTGCGTAACGAGGCCAGAGCGTGAGGCGCGCAGAGTCCCTAGGTCCTCCGCCGCCCGCGGGAACCGCATAGTGCGTCCGCTCGAGGCGCTCAATGAGGAGATCGCGGGCTGCCGCGCCTGTCCGCGGCTGGTCGAGTGGCGCGAGCGGGTGGCCGTGGAGAAGCGAGCGTCGTTCCGTGACTGGACCTACTGGGGGCGCCCGGTACCCGGCTTCGGCGATCCCGGAGCCGAGCTGTATATCGTGGGCCTCGCCCCCGCGGCTCATGGCGGCAACCGCACGGGCCGCGTGTTCACCGGCGATCGCTCGGGCGATTGGGTGTACGGCGCCCTTCACCGCGCGGGCTACGCGAACCAGGGCACGAGTATGACCATCGACGACGGCCTCGCGCTCACGGGCGCCTATATCGGGGCCATCGTGCGGTGCGCGCCGCCCGAGAACCGTCCGACGCGGGAGGAGCGAAACGCCTGCCTACCCTACGTCCGCCGCGAGTTCGATCTGCTCCCCAAGCTGCGCGTCGTGGTCGCGCTCGGCGCGTTCGCGCACGATGCCTTGTGTGATCTCGTTGGCCTGCGGCCCCGGCCAAAGTTCGGGCACCTCGCCGAGGCGGAGCTGCCGGGCGGGCTCGTGCTGCTCGATTCCTACCATCCGAGCCAGCGAAACACGTTCACGGGCCGCCTTACCGAGCCGATGTTCGACGCCGTCTTCGCGCGGGCGCGATTTCTTTGCACTTGATGGCGCTGGCGGTTGAGGTCTCAGGCTCGCGCGCAACGCTGGCGCTAGCCGATGGCCGCGGAACCCGCGCCGGGCCCCAGGATCCTAGCGCTCTCGGAGATCGCGCTTGAGGTTGCGGCGGAGGCCGCTCTCGAGTTCGCGCATGAACGCTCGCTTCTCGACCAACTCGCGCCAGCCCAGGATGAGCAGCCCGCTGGTGACCGTGGTGAGGGCGACGGCTGCCGGCAGGGTCCACCAGGCGAACGAACGATCGGCGGCGGCCCAGAGCGCCCCCGCCGTGAGGCCCACGCCGATCGCACCGCCGGCCGCCCAGAGCACACGACGCGCGGCGACGTCGGCCTTTCGGCCGGCGAGCGCAAGCGCGAACACCGGGAACCCGGTGGCGACGAGGTAGATCAGGCAGACCGCGAACACGAAGAGCCAGCCCTGGTCCGTCGCCCCACCCACGATGTGCAGCGCGAAGACAGCCACGAAGAGCGCGAGAGTGAGCGTGATGCCGCGAACGATCGCCATACTCGCGGCAGGCACCCCTAGCGCCCACCGCTCGCGGCGGCCGTGTGCGTGCGCACCAATGCTGTCGCGACAGCTGCGGCGGTCTCGGTGCGGAGGGTGTTCGGCCCCAGGGAGGCGATGAGGGTGCCGGCGGCGCGCGCCTCTGCCACCTCGCCTTCGCTGAAGCCGCCCTCGGGACCGATCGCCACTGTCAGCGTCCCCCGCTCCGGGAGGAGCGGGGCGATCGTGCTCCACGGGCCCCCGTCCGGGTCGGCGAGCACGAGCGGCCCTCGGAGCCGCTTGCACGCGTCTGCGAAGGGCGTCAGCGTCTCGATCCGGGGCAGGTGCAGGCGGCCGCATTGCTCTGCGGCTTCGATCGCGATCCGCTCCCAGCGCTCCCGGCGGCCCGCGGAGAGCTCCTGCCCGCGGGCGGTGCGCTCGCACGTGATCGGGCGGAAGATGTCCGCGCCCGTCTCCACGCATTTCTCGATCGCCCACTCCATGCGGTTGGCGCGCACGTTTGCGCACCAGATCTCGAGTTCCAGCGCAGGCAGCGGCTCCTGGCGCGTGAGCGCCCCGACCGTGGCCTGCACGGAACCCCGCGCCGTTGCTTCGATCTCGGCGCGGTACTCCCGCCCGTCGCCGGAGAAGACCAGGAACGCATCGCCGGCGCGCAGGCGGCGCGCCCCCGTGAGGTGCTTCGCCTGCGCTTCACCCAGGCGAAGCGGTCCGGGCTTGACCCCTTCGCGGACACAGATGCGGGGGAGGGCGTCCACGGCCTCAGGCCTCAGTGGAGTGAGCGAATTCGAGCAGCATCCAGTCGTGCTCCTCGCGCTCGTTCACCGTCTGGAGCCCCAGCGGCTCGTAAGCGGCGAGCACCTCCGCGCGGTCGCTCGTGAGGAAGCCGCTCACGATCAGCCTCCCGCCGGGCGCCAGCGAGGCTGCCAGCGGCTCGGCCAGCTCCACATCGGTGCGGGCGCTGACGTTCGCGATGACGGTGTTCGCCGGGCTCGCGGGAGGGCCGGCGAAGCCGCTGCTGGTGATCGTGACGCGGTCGGCCACGCCGTTCGCCTCGCAGTTGGCGCGGGCCACGTCCGCCGCGATCGGGTCGATCTCGAACGCTTCGACCCGATCGGCCCCGAGCCGCGCGGCCGCGATCGAAAGGATGCCCGATCCGGCGCCGACCTCAAGCATGCGCGTGCCCGGACGCACGGCTTCGTCGAGGGCGGCGAGGCAAAGCCGGGTCGTCTCGTGGTGGCCGGTGCCGAACGCTTGGCCGGGGTCGATGCGTACCAGGATCTCTCCCGGCGAGGCTTCGTACTCGACCCACGTCGGCACGATCGCGATGCGCCCGACCAGCACCGGCCCGAAGAACTCGCGCCAGCTCACAGCCCAGTCCTGCTCGTAGAGCGGCCGCGCCGTGAGCTCGACCTCCGGATAGGCTGCGAGCGCCTCGCGCAGCCGCTGGGTGAGCACTGCGCCGAGCTCGCTTGCGGGCAGGTAGGCACGCATCGCGATCGGTTCGCCGATGCGCACGGCGTACCCCTCTTCCGGGCCGAGGATATCGATGGGCTCTTCGAGGGCAAGGCCGCCCGGTGCGGCCTCGCGCATCAGCGCGGCCACGACTTCGCTCAGCGGTGGCGGGACCTCGGCCGTGATCTCGTACCAGAGGCCGCCCATCGGCCCGCGGGCTCGCTAGCCCGCGACGGCGTCGCGGAGCCGCTCGAGGAAGCTTTTGTGGCGCTTCGGCAGCGTCGGTGTCCCCATCGTTTGGGCGAGCTGCTCGAAGAGCGCACGTTGGTCCTCAGAGAGCTCCTCCGGTACGACGACGGTGGTGCGCACCACCATGTCGCCGCGGCGGTTGCTGTTGAGCCGCGGGATCCCCTCGCCGCGCACGACGAACTCGTCGCTGCTCTGGGTTCCGGCAGGCACGTCGAATTCCATCTCCCCTTCGAGCGTGGGGATCGTGAGGGTGGCGCCGAGCGCCGCTTGCGCCATGTTCAGGGGGAGTTCGAAAAGGAGGTGGTCGTCGATCCGTTCGAAGCGCTCGTGCTCCTGCACGGAGAGGAGCACGTAGAGGTTGCCCGGCTCGCCGCCGCGCCCGCCCACTTCGCCTTCGCCCGTCATCCGGATCTGCTGACCTTCGGCGACGCCGGCGGGGATGTTCACGCTGATCTGGCGCGTGCGGCGCACGCTCCCGCTGCCGCGGCAGTTCACGCAGGGGCTCATGATGACCCGCCCCTCGCCCCCGCACCGGGGGCAGGCGGAGACGTTTACGAACTGGCCGAAGACGCTCTGTTGGGCACGTCGGATCTCGCCCGCGCCGTTGCACTCGGAACAGACCTCGGGCTCGCTTCCCGGCGCGGCCCCGGAGCCGCTGCAGTCGTCGCAATGCTCGAGGCGCGAGTACTCGAGCTTCTTCTCGGTGCCGAAGGCGGCCTCTTCGAACTTCAGCCGCACGTTCGTACGGAGGTCGGCGCCGCGGCTTGGCCCGCGCCGCCGGCCCCGGCCGCGCGTGCCCCCGCTGAAGAAGGCGTCGAAGATATCGCCGAAGCCGTCGAACGGAGAGTGGCCGTCGAAGCCGGTGGGCCCGGCGCTTCCGTCGACGGCCGCGTGACCGAAACGGTCGTAGGAGCCGCGTTTCTCGGCGTTGGAGAGCACCTCGTACGCGCGGTTGATCTCCTTGAAGCGGTCGGCTGCGTCGTCCCCGGGATTGCGGTCGGGGTGGAACTCCATCGCCAGCTTGCGATACGACCGTTTGAGGTCGTCGTTCGACGCGTTGCGTTCGACGCCGAGCACCTCGTAGAAGTCTCTCTGGCTTGAGGGCATAGGTTCTAGCAGTGTATCACCGAGACTGCTAGCGCCCTCCGGGGTCGCCCTACAATGGCGGCGTGCCGCGCCTTCCCGAGCACCTCGTAGCCCCCTTCCAGCGCTTCGTGCGGGGTCCTACGGCCGTGCGTGAGGCGCTTGCGGGCGTGGGCCCCGCGGTCCTCAACCGCCGCCCCGCGGGGGAGGATTGGTCGATGCGCGATGTCGTCCTCCACCTGGTCGACTCCGAGCTCGTGCGGGCGGTGCAGATCCGCTTCGTGCTCGCCGGGGGCGAGCCCGAGCTGCCCGCCTGGGACCAGGAGCTGTGGAAGCGAAAGCTGCTCTACGTCTTCCGCGACCCCGAGGCCGCGATCAGCGCCTTCGAGCAGGTCCGTTACGGCACCGCCGAGCTCCTGCGCGAGTGCGCCCCCGAGGCCTGGGCGCGCACGGGCCGGCACCCGGAGTTCGGCAGCGTGACCGCGGCCGAGCTCCTGGTGCGCGCCGCCGACCACGCGGAGGCGCACGCGGACCAGCTGCGGGTGATGCGCGGCGATTCTGGCTAGAGCGCTAGTCCGCCCAGACCTAGGTGAAGGGCCGGGCGACCGGTGCCAGGGGGCAGCGCGCGGGTCCAGTTGGCAGCTCCTCGCGTGCGATCCAACCCCGGTCTTGCATCACACGCAATGGGTTGTCTCGGAGAAGACGTTGCCAGCGCATCAAACAGGGCGCTCGCGATCAGCGGAGGCCGCGAAGCGGTCGGCAAAGAACTGCCGAGTGCGCTCGATAGCGCCTGGCTCGCACTCGTACGCGGTGACGTTGAAGAGCGTCACCCCCGCTTCCTCGAGCTCGCCCAAAGCTCGCTCGATGGTCGCCTCGTCACCGACGATCGCGGCATCCCCGGGGCCGCTGAGTCCGGCTTCATCGAGTAGGGCACGGTACGACGGCAGTCGCCCGTAGACCTCGAAGTCGGAGTCAGCCTTCTCCCTGGCCGCATCGGGCGTTGCGGTGAGCGCGACCGGCAGATGGCAGATGATCTCGGGGCGTTCGCGCCCCGATGTCGCCGCAGCGGCGTTGATTCGAGGTGCAATGTAACGGGCTATCGTCTTGGCGGTCGCCATCCAGAGAATAGTGCCTCGCGTCTGCGACCCGGCGAGGCGCAGCATGACCGGCCCCATCGCTGCCAGTGCGCAGGGCACGGGCTCGAAGTCCTCGGCGAAGATCCCCCCGCGGAACGTCAGCCCGGCGCCCTCATGGGCGACCGGCTCACCGCTCAAGAGAGGCAGCAGAATGGCGAGGTACTCGCGCATGTAGCGTGCGGGAGCCTCGAAGGACATCCCGAACATCTCTTCGATGATGGCGGCATGGGAGGCGCCGATTCCGAGCGTGAAACGCCCACGAGAGGCCGCCTGGGCTGTGACCGCCTGCTGGGCCATCGTCACGGGATGGCGCAGGTAGTTGGGAACCACCGCGGTGAGCAACCTGATCCGAGACGTCTCCCATCCGGCGAGCGTGAGCACTGCGATGGCGTCGTGGCCGACGCCGTGGTTCACGGCAAAGGTGTCGAAGCCCTCGCGCTCGGCGCGGAGTACATCCTCCACCTGCTCCCGGATGTTCGAACGTCCCGCAACGTGATGCGCGCCGGGTCCGGTTGTGACCGTGTTCCAGCCGATCCTCATCCGTCCCTCGCTCGCAATGGCAGTGAGCAGGGCAGGGGACTCGGGTTCGACACTAGTCCGCCCAGACCTGGTCGATCAGCGCCTCGTCGATATCGAACACGGCAGGGCCGTCGGGGAGCTGGAGGGGCTCGTCGAGGAGCCAGCGGGGCAGGCGGTCGTCGTCGCGATCGAAGCCGGCGCGGCGGTTGAATTCGCGCTCCGTCTCGATCGCTTCGCGGGAGCGCGCGAGGAGCTGCTCGTCGGTGAACTCCTCGCCGAAGCGCTCGCTGATGAAGGCGGCCATATCCGCCGGCAGGGCGTTCGTGAACTGACACACGCCTACGGAGTCGATTGCCATCATCACGAGCTGTTCGTGGCGGCTCTGCTTCACGAGCGTGTCCGGCGTCGCGCCCCGCGCGGTGACCATGCCGGCGGTGTGGTCGGCCCCTTGCGGGCTCGTGCTGTAGGTAATCCCCATGCCTTTGAGCGTGCGCGGCTCCCAAGCCGGCAGCCCCTGGCCCTTCACGGCGGGGACGCGGTCGACACCGAAGGTGTTGGCCACGTGTACCGTGCCGTTGCCGACGATGCGGCCCAGCGGGGTGCCGTTGCGCACGTCCTCGTCGAGGAGGCGCTTCGTTCCCGCCCAGTCGCCCCACTCCAGGACGCCCGCCTCCATGGCGACGCCGATGGCGTTGCCGATCTCGATCGTGTCGAGGCCGATGTCGTCGCAGAGGCGGTCGAGTTCGGCCACGGCGTCGGCCGGGCCGATTTCGAGGTTCGAGCCGAGCAGCGCGATGGTCTCGAACTCGAAGGCGGTCGTAAGGTGCTCGCCGCCGGCGTCGTTGTAGAGGATGGCGCACTTGATGATGCAGCCCGCCATGCAGGGCAGCATCTTGCCGCCGCGCTCCTTGCCCAGCTCCTCGATCATCTGGCCGCTGATCGAGTCCGCCTCCTCCCAGCTCCCCTTGCGGTGGTTGCGCGTGGGCATCGAGAGGACGTTTTCGCGGTTGACGAACTTCACCACGCCGGCGGTGCCGTAGCGGCTCGTGTTGTGTACGCGGGGGTCCTCCAGCACGACCTTGCTGAACTTCACCACCTCGCTCTTGAACGCCTTCGCGTTCTCGCCGGGGACCGTGCGCGTGCCCTCGGTGTCATCGACGACGATCGCCTTCAGGCCCTTCGCACCCATCACCGCACCCGGTCCGCCGCGCGCCGCGTGGCGCGTCGGCCGGCCCTCCGGGTCCGTCACCGCGACCGAGGCGGCGGCCAAGCGCTGCTCGCCGGCGGGGCCGATCGTCGCTGCGGCGCGCGTCCGCAGCGCCTCGCCCACGAGCTCCTGGTGAAGGTCGTAGTTGCTGCGACCAGCGAGGTCCGCGGCGGACGAAAGATGTGCGCCGCTGCCATCGATATCGAGCCGCTGCCAGCCATCCGGCGATGCCCCCGAAACCACGATCGCCTTGATCCCCAGACGGGCGAGGCGGTGGCCGATCTGGCCGCCCACATTCGCCTCCTTCGTGCCCCCGGTGAGTGGACTCTTGAAACCGAAGCTCGTGCGCCCGCTGGTGGTGACGGCCGTGCCCGCGAGCAGGCCCGGCGCGATGAACAGCTTCGCGGCCGCGCTCAGGGGGTGGATGCGGGGGTCCGTCTCGTCGAGAAGCATGCGGGAGGTAAGCGCGCGACCACCGAGGAGCGCGTGGTCCTCCGGCGCCGCTTCCTCGCTTACGGTGCCGGTGCTCATGTCCACCCGCAGGATTCGGTCGATCGCCATCGGCTGCCTCGGCCCCGGAATGTCAAGAATGAGGGGGCCGTTATGGTACCTGGTGAGGGCGCCACGGTCGTGCGGCTCGGTGGCAGTGTCTCCGGCTCAGTTTTCTTTTCTGATGGCGCTACGGCCCTGACGGGTCCGGTTTTCCTGATGGCGCCACGGCCGGCCCGGTCTGGAACGTTCTCCCCAGGCCAGTCGCTTTCTGCCCGCGCGATCGCCTCACGCCCTGCCGCGGCCGTGTCCCAGCGCTCGCCTATACTCCCGCGATGAGCGGCCCGACCGCGGCGGCGTTTCAAGCCTGGCTGCGAAAGCAGCCCGGCTACGAGGACGCGACCGTTCGCGCGCTCGATCCCGTCGACGGTGGTGCTTCGAACGTCATGCTGCGGGCCGCGCTCGCGGATGCTCCGCTCGCGGCCGTCGCGCTCCGTCTGCAGAGCGAGCGCGGCATCTTCGAGCCCTACGACGTGATCCGCGAGGCCGCGGTCCTGCGCCACCTCGCGGCCTCCACGGTGCCGGTTCCGGAGGTGCTCGGCGAGGAGCCGGACCGCGCGGTCCTCGGGGCGCTGTTCCTCGTGATGGAGTGGGTCGATGCGCCCCATATGGGCGCGGCGGGGGCGGGAGCGAGCTTCGGCGCCTACGCGGCGATGGTCGCGCGCATTCACGCGCTCGATTGGCGGGCGCTCGGGCTCGACCTCCTGGGCGTACCCACTTCCGCCGCAGCCGCAACCCGGGCCGAGCTCGAAGTCGTGGCCGCGCGCATGGTGCGCTTCCCCGGCGCGGACGTGCCCCTCCTCCAGCGCGCGCTCGATCTCCTTCGCGGACACGTGCCCGGGGGCGGCGCGCTCGCCCTCTGCCAGGGGGACATCAACGTGTTCAACTACCTCGTTCGCGCGGGCGAGGTAGTCGCGGTGGTCGACTGGGAGCAGGCCCGCATCGGCGATCCGCGGAGCGACGTCGCCCAGCTCCTCGCGCTCGCGCACCTGAAGGGCGCCCCCTTCGGGCCCCCAGGCGATGCGCCCTTCGTTCGGGCCTACGAAGGCGCCGCGCAGGTCGAGCTCCGGGGAATGGAGTTCTTCCGCGCCCGCTGGCTCTTCGAGCTGGGGGTGATCTACCACGGCTGGCTCGCCTTCAACGAGAGCGAGCCCTGGTACTCCTGGGAGCTGCTCGTGCAGCTGCTCGAACGCGCCCTCGCCGAGGTCGAGGCGGGCGTGGCGTGACCTGGGCGGAGCAGCTCGCCGCCTATCTCGGATCGCGCCTCCCCGCCGCCGACGCGGTCGCCGTCGAACGTGTGATCCCGATGAACCGCGGTGCGAGCAACGAAACGGTGGGGCTGGACCTCGCCGTCACCTGCGAGGGGCGGGTGAGCACGCTGCCCCTCGTGCTGCGCCCTCAGCGCGCGAGCGGGGTGCTCGCGCCGTACGACGTGGAGCGTCAGTTCCAGGTGATGCGCTGCCTGGGGCGCAGTGAGGTGCCGGTGCCGCCGGTGGCCTGGTTCGAGCCTGATGCGAGCATCCTCGGCGCACCCTTCTATCTCATGGGTCGCCTCGAAGGGCGCTCGCTGCCGCTCTTCACGTATGGCGGGCCCTCCCCCGAGCTCGCGGCGGTAGCGGCCGCCCTCGCCGGTGTCCACGCCGTCGACTGGCGGGCGCTCGGGCTCAACCTCTTGCTCCCCGCAGGCACCGATCGTGACGCGCCCCCGGCCCCAATCGCCTGCGATCTCGACCAGTGGCGGCGGCGTGCCGAGCACAGCGGTATCGGCAGCCGTCCGGAGCTGATCGCGCTCGCCCACTTCCTCCGAGAGGCACAGCCGCCGGACGCTCGTCACGCGCTGATTCACGGCGATCCGAATCCTGGCAACTATCTCATTCGGGACGGCCGGGTCGCGGGCGTGCTCGATTGGGAGCTGACGGCCATTGGCGACCCGCGGGCCGACCTCGGCTTCTACGCTGCCCTGCTCACGCTCTTCGCGGGGGCGCCGCCGAACACGGGCCGCACAGAGCTCGCGGAGGCCTAATGAAGCCACGACCGGCGAGACCCTCCACGACCTGGATTTCTACGAGGCCGCGGGGCTCTACAAGATGGCGATCATCATGGCTGGGTGGGGCGGGCTCGGCGTGGGCTGGGGCGGATACGGCTTCGAGGCGATCGCGAGACGACTCGACGTGCTCCTGGGCGCGCGATGGGCAGGGTGAAGGCGAAGGTTGTCCCCGCCTCCTCCCGGCTCGTCGCCCAGATCTCGCCCTGGTGCGCACGAATGATCTCGCGGCTGATGGCGAGCCCCAGTCCGTAGCTGCGGGTCCCGTCGCGGGCGCCGTCCTCAGTCGCGCGATAGAAGCGATCGAAGAGGTGGGGGAGCGCCGCTTTGGGGACACCGGGACCGGTGTCGCTCACCATCACGAGCGCCACCCCCGGCTCCGCTTCCTCCGTGGAGACGGTGATGACGCCGCCCCGGGGCGTGTGCCGAAAGGCGTTGTCCAGGAGGTTGTTCAGGACTTGCTCGAGCCGCTCGAAGTCGCCTTGCACCGGTCCCGGTGTACCGACGTAGAGAGAAAGGTCCGTACCCGTCTCCTCGCTGCGGAGGGCGAAGACGTCGCGCGTGTGGGTCAACAGCTCCTCGAGGTTGAGCTCCTCCTGCGCCATCGAGATCTGCCCGCTCTCCATCCGCGAAAGGTCCAGCAGCTCCGTCACCAGTCGCAACACGCGGTTGGACTCGTCGTTGATGATGCGCGCCGAGCGTTCGATCCCCTTCTGGTCGTCGATCGTCCCATCGAGCAACGCATCGCTGAAGCCGCGGATGGAGGTCAGGGGCGTCTTCAGTTCGTGCGAGATGTTCATGAGGAAGTCGCGCAGCGTCTGCTGCGAACGCTGGACCTCGCCCGTCATCTGGTTGAAGTCGGCTGCGAGGTTGCGCACCTCCGGCGGTCCCGTCACGGGCACCCGTTGGCGGAAGTTGCCCGCAGCGACGTTGCGTGAAGCGCGGGCGATGTTGCGCAGAGGCGCGGCCACGCTCTGGGAGAGGAGGAACCCGAGGATGAGCGCGGCGGCCACGCCGATCAGGCCGGAGAAGAACAGTCGCGGCATCAGATCGCTGAGCACGTCACTGCGGCTGGAGGCGGGCTGCGCCACCACCAGCCCCGCTGCCTCGGTTCCGGGGAAAGCCGCTAAGACCGTATCGCTCAGCCTCACGCTCACGCAGAGGAGCGATCCCTCGCCGGGAACCTCCAGCCGGCACGGTTGGCTCGTGCGAGGGTCATCCGGGAGGTCGATGTTGCTCACCCGTGCCTGATCCAACGCGACCGCGCTCTCTCCCGTGGTACCGGCGAAGCCTCCCGGGATGACGCGCCCCTCGGCATCGACGATCGCGATCGAGGCGACATCGCTGACGCCGTCGTCGGCCGGCCCGAGGAGGCTCTCGCGCAGCGAGATCACGAGGTCGACAACCGTTGGCGGCTGGCCGTTGGGATCGGCCCCATCGGTCAGGCCACGGACCTCAGAGTCCGCCTGCGTGGCGACGAGCCCGGCCAGGTCCTCCAGGCTCTCGTAGGTGATCGAATCGCGGTAGCCGCCGAGGAGCAGGAAGAGGCTCACCGCGAAGAGGGTGAGGGTGACGGCGATGATCACGAAGTAGCTCAGGAAGAGGCGCAGCTGCAGGCTGCCCACGGCAAGCCACCCCCCAACGGGCGCCCGTCAGGCCGGCGCTTCGACCAGTTTGTAGCCGACCCCGCGAAGCGTCTCGATTTGCACGAGCGCCCCATTCAGCTTGGACCGTAGGTGCTGAACATGCACGTCCACCGTCCGGGTTTCCCCCACGAAGTCGTAGCCCCAAACCGATTCGAGGAGCTGGGTGCGCGTGAGCGCAATCCCCGGATTCTCGACGAACGCAACGAGGAGGTCGAACTCTTTCGTACGGAGATCGAGCTCGCGCTCATCGATCCGTGCTTCGCGCCGCGCCTTGTCGATCGAGAGGTTCCCAAGGGAAAGGGCGTTCGTTGGCCGCCTCCCGCCCTCGGAGCGCCGCAGGATCGCCTTCACCCGCGCGACCATCTCGCGCGGATTGAACGGCTTCGTCAGGTAGTCGTCGGCGCCCAACTCCAGCCCTACGATCTTATCGATGTCATCGCTTCGCGCGGTGAGCATCATGATCGGCAGGTCGTGGTCCCGCCGGATCTCCTTACAGACCTCGAAGCCGTCCTTGCCCGGCATCATGATGTCGAGGATGACCAGTGCGGGGGCGCCTTCGCCTACGCGTACGAGCGCGTCTTCGCCGCTCCCGGCGGCCTCGACGACGAAGCCCTCCTTCTCTAGATAGAGCGTGGCGAGGTCACGAATGTTGGCTTCGTCGTCGACGACAAGGATTTTCTGGGCCATTGCGGTAGTCATCTGGCGTTCGGGGCTTGCATTCAGTATGCGGTCAAGGGCCGCTGGTCCGCGAGCGGGCAATTCGCTACCCGCAATAGCGGAGGACGTCGGACCAGGGCCCCCGACCTGAGGGGTGTCCCATGGGCGGGGCCGTTGGTCCGCCCATGGGATAAGCCAGTCTCCCCTGGCTCTGTTACCGCGCGTGTCGTCCCCTGCAAACTGCGCGTAAAACCGCGGTCGTCCGGCCGAGCGCCATTACGCGCGGTTAACCCACCCGCGTTGAGGCGCCGCCCCCGTTCGAGCTAGGCAGCAAGGGTCCTGGGGGCGCACGACGCCGCTGACGAGGCTATCCCGCGGAGGGGGACTCGTTGCCCCTGTGGTCGCCGTGGCCGATACTGAAGCGGCCCGCCGCGATGGCGGGCAATCCGTCTCTCCTGGGTCGAGAATGGCCGTGAGGCGCGCGCGCACAAGGCGGGCGAGACGAGCGACAAGGGAATCGAAAGACCATGGCGAAGAAGGTCCGCACCGTCCTCACCCTCCAGATCGAGGCGGGCAAAGCGAATCCAGCGCCGCCGATCGGGCCCGCGCTGGGTCAGCACGGCGCGAACATCATGGAGTTCTGTAAGGAGTACAACTCCCGTACGCAGAGCCAGGCGGGGAATATCATCCCGGTCCAGCTGACGATCTTCGAGGACCGCTCGTTCAGCTTCATCCTCAAGACCCCTCCCGCAGCCGATCTCCTGCGCCGCGCGGCGGGTGTGGCGAAGGGTGCGGGCGCATCCAAGCTCGAGAAGGCGGGCACGGTCTCGACCGCCGACGTGCGGCGCATCGCCGAGACGAAGATGCCCGATCTGAACGCGAACGATATCGAGGGCGCGATGCTCATCGTCGCCGGCACGGCCCGCAGCATGGGCATCGACATCGAAGACTAGCCCCGGGCGATCATTCGAAAGGGACAGGCATGAAGCGAGGAAAGCGGTTCACCGAGGCCGCGGAGAAGATCGACAGCACGCGCAGCTACACCCCTGAGGAGGGCCTCGTCCTCCTCAAGGAGACTGCCACGGCGAAGTTCGACGAGACCGTCGAGATGCATCTGCTCACGGGCCTCGATCCTCGTCACGCCGAACAGCAGATTCGGGGCAGCACCGTGCTCCCCCACGGCCTTGGCCGGGAGATGCGGATCGCCGTTTTCACGGAGGGCGAACCCGCCCGCGAGGCACAAGAAGCAGGCGCCGACTTCGTCGGCGGCGACGACCTCATCAAGGAGGTCGAGGACGGCTTCACCGACTTCGACGTCGCGATCGCGACCCGGGAGATGATGGGCAGGGTGGGCAAGCTCGGCCGCGTGCTCGGTCCGCGCGGCCTCATGCCGAATCCCCGCTCGGGCACAGTCGTGGCACCTGAGGATATCGGCCGCACCGTGAACGAAGCCAAGCGTGGTCGCGTCGAGTTCCGCCTCGACCGCCTCGCGAACATCCACGTGCCGCTGGGCAAGGCGTCCTTCGAAACCGACAAGTTGCGCGACAACATGGCAACGTTCATCGAGGCGATCAACGAAGCCCGTCCCGATACGAAGGGCTCCTTCATCCGCTCGGTTACGCTCACGAGCACGATGGGTCCTGCGATCGGCCTGGACGTCAACCAGGCGATGGCGATGAAGACGACCTAGTCGCTACCCCATTTAGAGTAGTTGTCGGCTAGCGGGGTGGGGTCTCCCGGAGGGTCCGCCGACGAGCGCGGCAAGGCGAGCTAAGGCGCTACTCTAAAGGTGTTAGAGTAGTTACTAGCTAGGTGGTACGCCCCTCGCAATCCCGATCGGCGGCGATCTGGAGCTATTCCCCAAACTCGCGCGGCAGCCGCCAGTGGGCGGTTGGATCGTGGGGGCCGCCGATACGATCGAGAAGGCCCGCCGCTCCGAGTTTCTTGAGGTAGCGCAGAGTCGATGGCCGCGATCGACCCAGGAGCTGCATCGCCTCTACCGTCGTGACGCTGCCCAACCGGGTGAGATGTTCCGCGAACCGACCTGAGCCAGCGGGGAGGTGTTCAAGGATGCGCCGGGTCAAGGGATCCGCTTGCAAGATGACTTGAACGGAGGCGGGTCCTTGCCGGTAGAGCGGATCGGGGAGGCCGGCTACGCGCATCTCGTCGAACATGCGATTCACGCCCTCGCCAAGCTCCCGTGCGTAGCCAAAGTCGCTGAGGGCGCGCGCAATTCTTGGGTTACGGGCGAATCGAGTTGATCGGATGTTCTCGAGGCGCACCAACCCCGGTAGACGCCCGGGGCTTTCGACTTCGATTCGATCTTCGAAGAGCTCGACTCTGATGTGATCTCCGCCCAGGGAGTACGAGCGATGGCTCACTGCGTTCACGACCGCCTCGAGCCAAGCTCGTTCGGGGATGATCGTTGAGGGCTCGAACCGCCCGCTCTCCCCCAGGCGGATGGCTCGGGGGAGCCACTCCGTAATGAGTTCCTTCGCCTGCTCGATCTGCGCGACCAGCGGGCCCTCGAGGCGGCGGTCGCCGACCACGTTCGCTCTCGCTCCTGTCTCTCGCCCGCGGCCTTCGTAGCGGAGAACGCGGACTGAGGCCTCCGGATAGATCAGCTGTGGGTTCTTGCCGAGGACGAGAAGTCCGGCCGTGGTGGCGCGGGGGTCCCCGTCCCGATTGGCGAACAAGCCGCGCGCAGCGAGGGCGGTTTCGGGCGACGCAGCGCTGATCGCTGCGACGTACCTCGTGACAAGGTTCTCGTCCAGCGATTCCAGACCGCTCTCGGTCAGTCTTGCGTCGAAGGCAGAATCTCCTTTGTCGTATCGAAGTTCCTGCGCTTCGATCGGACCGAGCCGGCGATTCTCGTCTCCTACCCGCAGATACGTCTCGCCCTTCACGTTCGTGTGAACATGCTCGCTGGATTTGATGTCGATCACGACGAGCTGGTCCGGTCGACCAGCGGCGTTCGTACACTTAAGCAGGCCAAACGCGTGCTTCACAGGTGGCTCCGTGAAGCCGAAGGCTGCTTGCCGCCAAGCGTTTAGATCCCCCCGGGAAGCCGTGCCCTCAACCCGGCCATCGAAGATCCCGAGGACGATCGTGCCGCCCTCCGCGTTGGCGAACGAAACGAGTGCATCCCCAAGCTCACGCGCGTGAATGCGCCCGCTCTTTCGATCGAACCACTGGTCTTCCGGGCGCTGAATCCAAGATTCAGCCGAGGCCTCGTTGCCCGGGAGAGACGGCTGTTCGACTCTGTGGTCGTCGGTCACTCGGACAGCTTAGCATGAACTCTAAAGATATTAGAGTAGAAACCCAGTGGCTCTCGGCGCCCGGCCGTGTGCTCCCAGTATCATCGGGACAGTCCCATCCCGGAGGCTCCATGCCCAGACTCGATGACGACAACAGCGGCTTCGCCGGTGTCTATCGCCAGCACCCGGAGATGTGGGAGGCCTTTCAGGTCCAGTTCGGGACGCTCTGGGAGTACGGCTCGCTCGAGCCCAGGATCAAGGACCTTATTCGCATCAAGTCGGCTACGCTCCACGCCTGCGACTTCTGAGCGCCTGCGCGCACTGCTGCGGCGCAGCAGGACGGTATGGACGAGGCGATGATCGCGAAGATCCACGATCCGGAGAACTCCGGCCTCGAACCGCGCGTGAGGCTCGCGATGGTCTTCGTCGAGCGCTGGGTGCGTGAGGACGCGCGCTCGATCGACGATGCCTTCTTTGCGGAGCTGCGTGAACACTTCAGCGAGCGCGAGATCCTCGAGCTCGCGATGACCGCCGGTACCGTGGAGCTCTCGCACAAGTTCAACACCGCCTTTGGGGTCGTCCCTCGCCACACGGGCGATTCCTACGAGGTCGGAACGCCGCGTGCGCCTCAGTCCATGCGCGATCACCTCGCTTCACTCGGCATCGAATCTCCGCTGGCGCCGGCGGGCGGCTAATGGCCGCCCTGCCGGGCACTATCCCCGAGCTGCTCGCCGTTGGCGCGGACGACACACTGGCGCTGACCGCCCCAGGAGAGGTCACCGCCTCGTACGGAGAACTCCGGGACACGGTCACGAGGCTGGCGGGTCAGCTGCGTGCCGCCGGGGTCACCTCCGGCGACAGGGTCGCCCTCGTGCTGCCGAACGGGCCCGCGACCGCGCTCAGTTTCCTTGCCGCCGCCTCCGCGGGCACGGCCGCGCCCCTCAACCCGCGCTACCGCGAAGAGGAGCTGCGCCAATCGTTCGAGGAGCTTCGCGTCGGCGTTGCGATCGCTCCCGCCGGTGCCGACGGGATCCCCGAGACGGCGGGTGTGCGGCGCCTGACGATCGAGGGTGAGGGCATCGACCTCACCCTTGCCGACAATGGCGCGCCACTGCCCGTCGAGCCGGGGCCACCGCCCGGCGGGAGCGACACTGCGATGGTGCTGCAGACATCGGGTACGACCGCACGACCGAAGACGGTCCCCCTCACGCACGCGAACTTGGCAGTGTCGGCCGCCAACATCGTCGACGCGCTCGCCCTCACCGCCGCCGACCGCGGCCTGCTCGTCATGCCGCTGTTCCACATCCATGGGCTCGTCGCGGGCCTGCTCGCGCCGCTGGCCGCGGGCGGCGCTATCGCCTGCCCGCCTGACTTCAACGCCTTCCGCTTCTTCGACTGGCTCGAAGCGCTGCAGCCGACCTGGTACACGGCCGTCCCGACGATGCATCAGCTCATCCTCGGCCGCGCCGAGCGTCACAGCGACGTTATCGCTGCGTCACAGCTGCGCTTCGTGCGCTCGTCCTCCGCGCCCCTGCCGCCGGTCGTGCTCGAACGCATCGAGGCGACCTTCGGCGTGCCCATGGTCGAGGCCTACGGGATGACCGAGGCCTCCCACCAGATGTCGGCGCAGCCGCTCCCGCCGGGCACACGGAAGGCTGGGTCGGTGGGGCGCGCGACCGGCATCGAGATGGCTATCCTCGACGGCCAGGGGGCCGAGCTGGCCGCGACCATCCGGGGAGAGGTGGCGATTCGGGGGGCGAGCGTGACTGCGGGCTACGAAGCGAACACCGAAGCGAACGCGACCGCTTTCACGAACGGCTGGTTCCGCACCGGCGACGAGGGCTATCTCGACGAAGACGGCTATCTGTTCCTCACGGGGCGGCTCAAGGAGATCATCAACCGTGGCGGCGAGAAGGTCGCCCCCCGTGAGGTCGAAGAGGTGATTCTGCGTCACGCTGCGGTCCGGCAGGCCGTCTGCTTCGCCGTCCCGCACGAGAAGCTCGGCGAAGATGTCGGCGCTGCGATCGTGCTCAACGGCGAGGCCGATCTGGGCGAAGCCGCGGTGCGCGATCTCTGCGCCGAGCACCTTGCGCCGTTCAAGGTGCCGCGCACGGTCGTCTTCGTCGACGAGATCCCGGTCGGGCCCACGGGCAAGCTGCAACGCATCGGCCTCGCCGAGCGCCTCGGCATCGCTTAGCTCTCGCTCGACTCCGCGCCTGGCGCGAACGATTGCAGCAGAGTCAGCGTCTGGGGCGAGGCGTTCCCGCTCGCGTCCACAAACCCCTCCCGCTCTGTGAGTTGCGAGACCACGCCGGCCGGGAAGAGCCGCAGCGGGTCGCCGCCGGGGAGCTGGCTGCGGTGGGCGGCGATCGCGGCGAGCTTCGTCCCCGCCACCCTTGCGATTGACACGACATAATGCGGATGGGCGACACCCAGCTGTTCCGGTTCGAAAGCGGGTGGCTCGCCCAGCACCCCCGCAGCGCGGCAGAGCTCGTACTGGGGCCGCATCAGGCCGGGCGGGAACGCTGCGAACAGCAGCACCGGCTTCGTCCGCGCCCCCGCGACCGCCTCCCTCGTCCAGGCATAGACGGCGAGGTGATCCGGGTGGCCGTAGGCGCCATCCGCTCCGAGAGCGAGGACGAGATCGGGTTCGAGCTCCGTGAGGAGTTCCGCGACGCGGGCCGGTCCCTCGGGGTCCCCCGCCCGGAGGGTGCCGTCGCGGAAGCCAAGGAAGCGCGGCGCCACCGCACCGAGAGTCCCGCAGGCAGCGGCGAGTTCCGCCCCACGCTTGCGGCCCGTGGGGACCCAACGGCTCCACCACCGATCGTGGCGTTCACCGCCCTCCCCGCGCGTGGCACAGGCGACGACGCAGCGCCACCCGGCCGCGCTCGCGAGCGCGATCGTCCCTCCGAAGCCGTAGGCCTCGTCGTCGGGGTGCGGGGTGACCGCGAGGAGGGTGGGCACGCGGCCATCGTAGCGAGCTCGGAGTCGAGCCCGGCGCCCCGCCCTATAATCCCGCCACCACCCAACCCGGAGGCCCCATGCCCACCTACGACAACCTCCTCCTCGACCGCGTTGGCACCGACGGGCGCGTCGGGCGGATCACGCTCAACCGCCCCGAGAAGATGAACGCCCTCTCCCAGGAGCTCCTTTTCGAGTTCAACGACGCCTTGCACGACTACGAGGCCGACGACAGCGTCCGCGTGATCATCGTCAAGGGCGCAGGCCGCTGCTTCAGCGCCGGCTACGACCTCGCGCCGGCGCAGCGCACGGGCTCCGACGCTGTCGTCCGCCGCCATCGCGCCGTCGACGATCAGGGCCGGCGCCTCCTCTGGAACGTCCGCACCGGCATGCAGCAGATCACGGACATCCAGATGTACTACTGGAACATGGCCAAGGTGACCGTCGCGCAGCTGCACGGCTACGCGCTCGCGGGCGGTTGCGAGATGGCGATGATGTCGGACATGGTCACGGCGGCCGAGGACGTGCGTATCGGCCACCCCGGCGTCCGCGGCCTCGGCGTCGCCCGCAACGGCGCGATCTTCCCGTTCGTTCTTGGCATGCGGAAGGCGAAGGAGCTCTACTACACGGGCGACAACGTGACCGGCACGGAGGCTGCCGAGCTGGGCATGGTCAACTACGCCTGGCCCGCGGACGAGCTGGAGGAGCGAACCACCGCCTTCGCCGATCGCGTGGCCAATCTCAGCGCCGACCACCTTGCCGTGGCGAAGACGAGCATGAACCGCTTCTACGAGAACATGGGCATCTACTCATCGGTGCGCAGTTCCACCGACCTCGACGCCGCCGGACAGTTCACCGCCCAGGCCTACGCCTGGCAGGACCGCACGCGCGAGGCGATGGAGAGCGGCGGCGGCCTCAAGGAGGCCCTCGACTGGCGCGACGGCCCGTACAGGGACTACCGCGCCGCGAAGTGAGCGCAGGGTTCAGGGTTCAGAGAGGGACGCCTGGCCTCGCTCTGAGCGTTGAACCCTGAACTCCGCAGCATGAACGACGCGACGACCTGGGACGGGAAGCCGATCAGTCCGGAGCCGCCGTTCGGGGCGTCCGTCGTGGTCTACCGTCGCGGTGCCGCTGGTGTCGAGTTCCTGATCCTCCACCGCGCCCACAGCGGGCCCGAGTTCGATGGCGATTGGGCCTGGACGCCGCCGTCGGGTGCGCGGCTGCCTCACGAGCCGATCCTCGCCTGCGCGGAGCGGGAGCTCTAAGAGGAGACGGGGCTGCGGCTCGATCTCATCGAGACCGACATCGGAAGGGAGCGATGGGTCGTGTTCCTGGCCGAGGCGAGCGATGAGCCCGTAACGCTCGATGCGGAGCACGACCGCTACGAGTGGTGCCCGCCAGAGGACGCCATCGCGAGGTGCCATCCGCAGGTCGTTTCTGACCAGCTGCGCGACGCGGTCGCGCTGCCGGAGTAGGCGCCGGCCAGCGTCCGGCAGCCGTGCGCGGGAGCTGGAGCCCACGCCCGCGAGGACGCCTGAGGAGGGGTCGCTAACTAGCCGCCGGGTCCCATACGATTCTGCTGTGGATCCGCTAACCGGGGACCTGTGGGCGAAGCAGGATCAGCATGTCGGCGACCGGCAGCGGCTTTTCGAAGCCGTGGCGGGAGTGGTCGATGCCTCCGATGTCCTGTATCCCGGTTCGTTCGTCGACATCGCTCCTTCGTTCGTATTCCCGTCGGTGACGTACGTTGATGCCGATCGTCGTGCTGCGCGGTTTTTCGCAGATCGTGTTGGCTCCGCCCCCACCGGCCTCGCGGACGGTACGTTCGACCTCCTGGTTTCGTTGTACGCGGGGTTCATCTCGGAGCACTGCACTGGCTACCTCCGGGAGGGTGGCACCCTACTGGTGAATCCCAGTCACGGCGACGCGGCGATGGCTTCGATTTATCCTCGCTACACGCTCAGCGGCGTCGTGAGCACCGGCTCGGGCACCTACAGCGTCAGCCGCGAGAACCTGGAGACCTATCTGGTTCCGAAGACGGATGACGTCATCTCGGCCGAGTATCTGCACGAGCGAGGCCGCGGCGTCGCCTATACGCGGGCTCCGTATGCCTATCTCTTCGAGCGTACTGAATGACGCCGAGCTTCCGCGGGACCGCGGCTGGCTAGTCTGACCGCCGCGAAACACGCCATCGGGTGCGCTCAGCCTAGTACGGCAGCCCCTCTTTCCCGAAGAGCGTGCGGGCGTACGAGGCGCGGCCGAGGTGGCCGTTGCCGTGGCCGATGAGGCCGTGGCCGATCGCCTCCATGCGGGAGACCTCGCCCCACGGGCGGATGGTCTGGAGTTCGGCGAGGTAGGCGTCGCTCATGGCGGCGATGCGCGGGACGACGGCGGCGCTGACGGCCTGCGTGTAGCGATCGAACTCGTCCGCGCCGGGGAAGGGGAGGGCATAGGCCTCGGCCGGGTCCATCGCCGTCCCTTGGTCGACGCGCGGGAGGCCCCAGGCTTCGTCGAAGCCTTGGGCCAGCCAGACGGGCTGCTCGCGCTCGAAGACGAAGTGGACGATGTTGTCGACGGTGCGGACTACGTGCCAGATATCGAATCCGAGCGAGTTCGTCGTTTGGCCGCGCGTGTCGCGAATCTGCTCGACGGTGAGGTCGCGGACGGCCATCTCGCAGTACTGGAGCAGACGCTCCACCAGCCGCGAGTACTGCGCCGCGATCGCGGGCTCGGCCCCGAAGCCGGGGGCGGTCACTGCGGTGACCGGCCATTGGCCGCTGGCCCTTGGCGACCCGGCGATTGGCCGTTGGGGACTCGGCCGCTGGCCGTTGGCCGTACGTTCGTCTCGCGATGCCCCAGCGCCCAGGCGCGTCGCTCGCGTCCCTCTCTGAACTTTGAACTCTGAACGTTGAACTCACGCGGGGGATTCGCCACGCCCAAGCGCGTCGCTCGCGTCCCTCTCTAAACTTTGAACTCTGAACGTTGAACTCACGCGGGGAACTCTGAACGCTGAACCCACCCCGTCCCTCTCTGAACTTTCAACTTTGAACCTTGAACTCAGGGCGTGTGCTCCTTCAGGAACGCACGGATCGCCTCGATCGTCGCTGGCAGCTTCGCCTCGCTGCGGCAATCGACATCCAGGCAGTGGGCGTCCGGGGCCTCGCGGCAGATCTGCTCGGCGATGCTCGTGGGGTGGAACTGGTCGCTGCCGGGGAGGATGAGGAGGGGCGTTGGGCAGGTCCGCACCCAGGCCTCGTCCACGCTGAAGTAGGGCGGGTGGTCGGGCCAGACACCGTCGGCGTAGGACTCGATCAGACTCACGTAGGCGTCTGCGCTCAGGTTCCGGATCTCGTTGCGAAACACGGGGTCGTCGTGGATGCGGTGGGCGAAGGGCCCGCCTTCGTTACTGCGCATGAAGATGGGATTCGCGACCGCCGCGTCGACGACCGCCCCCGCGCCCCCACTACGGGCCAGCTCGATTGTCGGCTGGAACATGTCCATGAACGTCGCGAGCGAGTTCGTGTGGTCTAGGCCGACGGCGTCCTGGCCCACGCCCGCGGTGATCCGCTCCGGTGCCTCTTGCGAGATGCGGAGGATGTAGGCCACGCCGATGCAGGCCCCGTACGTGTGCGCCCGCTCGACGCCGAGGTCGTCGAGGACCGCGAGCTGGTCGCCCACCGTAAGGTCGTAGGAGACGGGCGCGGCGGGGGCGGGGCTCTTGCCTGCGTTCCGCTGATCCATCCCGATGACCATGAAGTCGGAGGCGAACTCGCGCAGGGGGTTGATCGCACCTACCTCCCAGAAGTCGATCTCGCTGTTCACCCCGCCGGGCGCAAAGCAGAGGAGGGGGAAGCCCTCGCCGAAGGTCTCGTAGTGGATGACCGCCCCATCAGGCCGCATGATTTCGGGCACTTGAATCCTCCTCGAACAGGTCGCGATTGTATTTCAATGGCGCCACGGTTGGCGCAGGCCCAGCATCCTGGCCGGCTCAAGACACGTTCCGATGGCCTACGGTTGCTGGCGCCGTTCGAGAATGCTAGCCCCGCTCCCTGGAAGTGCCGGGAACGGCCGCGCTTGTTCCAGGGCGTACGAGGCTTGGAGGACGAGGTCGTCGCGGTGGCGTGGCCCGACGATCTGGAGGCCGCAGGGCAGTCCCGCGTCGGTGAGCCCGGCGGGGACGGAGGCGGCCGGGTGGCCGGTGAAGTTGAAGGGATAGGTGTAGGCGATCCCGTTGGCCGGCTCGCCCTCGATCTCGGAGGGGATGGGCCCGCTCGGGCCGAACGCCTCCGTCGGGAGCGCGGGCGTGAGCAGCAGGTCGAACTCGTCGAAGACACGTGTCGTCCAGGCGACGAGCTCGCCCCGGCGACGGAGGAACTCCTGGAAATCTTCGGGCCCGGCGTCGAGCGCGCGGTCCAGCTGGCGGACGTAGCGTTCCGTGAACTCGTCGTGACGGGTCGAGTAGTTGTCCCATTCGAGGCCAAGCGATTGGAAGGCGGAGACCCGTGCCCACCAGCCCCCCATCTCGGGGATGGTGTCGCTCGTCTCGACGATCTCGTGGCCCATCGCCGCGAAGGCGTCGAGGGCGGCGCGGACCTCGCGGAGCACGTCGCGCTGGACGCGTGTCACACCCAGCGTCTCGTTGAAGGCGATGCGCAGTTTCGGCAGCGGCTCCTCCAAAGCGGCGACGTAGGAGAGTCCCGGGGCAGGCAGCGACTCCGGGTCGGCCGGGTCGGGCCCGGCGACCACGTCCAGGTAGAGGGCGGCGTCGTGGACGCAGCGCGTGAGCGGCCCGTAGACGCTCAGGCTCAGCCACGACGGCATCGGGCGGGGCGCGATGGGCACGCGTCCGTGCGAGGGCTTGAGCCCGTACAGCCCCGTGTAGCAGGCGGGGATGCGGATCGACCCACCCCCGTCGCTGGCGGTAGCGAGTGGCACCATGCCCGAGGCGAGCGCCGCCGCGGAGCCCCCGCTCGAGCCGCCGGGTGTGCGTTCGAGGTTCCAGGGGTTGAGCGTCGGCCCGAAGAGATCGTTGTCCGTAAAGGGGATGTGCCCGAATTCGGGCGTGTTCGTCTTGCCGACGACGATCGCGCCCGCCTGCTTCAGCCGTTCCACGAGCACGTCGTCGAAGTCGACGCGGTTGTCGCGGTAAAGGCGCGAGCCCTTTGTCGTGGTGAAGCCGGCCGCGTTTTCGAGGTCCTTCACGCCCAGGGGCAGGCCCGCGAACTGCCCTACCTCCTCGCCCTGCTCGATCCGCTTGGCGAGCGCCTCTGCTTCACGCAGGGCGCCCTCCTCGTCGACCTCCACGAAGGCGTTCAGCAGCGGATTGAGCTCACCGATGCGGGCCACGGAGCGCTCCATGAGCGCGACGGGCGAGACCTCACCGCTGCGGACGAGCGCGCCGAGCGCGTGTGCCGGGGCGAAGTCGAAGTCGCTCGCGTCCAAGCTTCAGCCGCCCTGGATGTTGACACGCAACTCGAGGCCGTCGCCGTCGCCGAGGGGCGTCGTGAGTGTCGCTTGGACGTCGTTGATGACGGCGAGGACGGCGTCGGAGTCGCGTTCGTTGAAGCCCTCGTCGGTGAGGATGTCCTGTGGCGTGAGCCCTTCGTGCCAGTCTTGCGCGAAGGTCTCCCGCTGCGATTTCGAGAGCTTTTGGAGCGTCGGAAAGAGCTTCACCTGGACCGCCATGCGTGCCTCCGGGATCGCATTCTAGCCGCTCGCAGGGTGCTCCCTGCTACGCTGGATTCGTGGCCACGCAGCCTGCGCACGCCCCCGCGGCCGGGCGGGTCCTCGTCCTGGGATTGGCCCTCACGCTGGCCTTCGCGGCCGTCGAGCTGGGCACGAGCTTCGCCACCGGCGCGCTTGCGCTCGCCTCCGATGCGGCGCACATGCTCGTCGACTCGGCAGGCCTGCTCCTGGCGCTCGTCGCGACGCTCGTCGCGCGCCGCCCCGCGGACCTGCAGCGCAGCTACGGGTACGCCCGCGTCGAGGTGCTCGTGGTGCCGCTGCACGTCATCCTGATGCTCGGCTTGGCGGGATACATCGCCTACGAGGGCGTCTCCCGCTTCGGCGCTCCCCCGGCGGTCGATGGCTGGCCGGTGTTGGCGGTCGGCGTCGTCGGGCTGGGCGTGAACCTGCTCGTGATGCGCATGCTTCATGGCCATAGCGCGCAGAATCTGAACGTCCGTGGGGCCTTCTTCGAGGTGGCCGCCGATGCGATCGGCTCCGTCGGCGTGATCCTCGCGGCGGTGGTGCTGATCACGACTGGCTGGAACCGCATCGATGTCATCGTCAGCCTCGCCATTGCCGCCTTTGTCGTGCCCCGCGCTGTCGCCCTCCTGCGGCTCTCGCTGGGGATCCTCCTCGAGGCCACCCCGCCGGGCATCGAGCTCGAGGCGCTGGAGCGGGATGCGGCGGCCGTGCCCGGCGTCCTCGCCCTCCACGACCTGCACGTCTGGGCGCTTGCGCCGAGCTTCCTCGCCCTCAGTGCCCATGTCGAGGTGAGCACCATGGAGCGCTGCGAGCAGCAGCTCGGGGCGCTGGTCGCGCTCTTCCGTGAGCGCTACGGCATCAGCCATCTCACGCTGCAGCCGGAAACGCGGGCCCTGCATGAGGCGCTCGCCTGCTGTGAGTTCCCCGATGCCGCCGTCGACCACGATCACATCCATGAGGACGGCGAGGCCGTACCTTTGCGCGGATGAACTTCCTTTTGAGATTGACCTCGTTGCGCTGGGGGTTCGCGCCTTCTTCCGGGCGTTGGCTCTCGCCGTTGGTCCCGCTCTTGGCCCTTGCGCTCGTCGCCGCGGCTTGCGGCGGCGGTGGCGATGCCGGCGCTGACGAGGGCAACGGGGCTGGTGACCGCGGTTCTGGGCCCACCGAGCCCGCCGGGGGCGGCGACGGTGGCCCGCAGCTCAACCCCGACGCCGAATCGGTGCAGATCCAGTTCACTTCGCGCGACTTCGCCGTCGGTCCCGCGAGCAACGTCGGCTTCGCCCTGCTGGCCGAGGACGGGCAGCTACTGGTCGCCGACTCGCTCACCGTCACATTCTTCGATCTGCGTGGGGACGATCCCGTTGCCGCGATCCAGGTCGCGGCTCAGCCGAGCGCCCCGGGCGTCGGCGCGGAAACCGAGCACGTCCACACGGATGGCTCCGAGCACGTCCACGGCGGCGAATCCGATCGCCGCGTCACCTACTACGCGCGCGCCGATTTCGAGTACGCCGGCAGCTGGGGGTTGCTCGTGCAGGGCACGCTGGAGGATGGCACCGAGGTCCAGGGCAATGTGCTGTTCCAGGTGTTCGAGGAGCCCCTCATCCTCGCTCCCGGCGACGAAGCTCCGCGAACGGAGAACCTGACGCGTTTCGATGTCGAGGACATTCGCACGATCGATTCCGGGACGGTCCCGAACGACATGCACGACCTCACGATCAAGGACGCGCTCGATGCGGGCCGGCCGCTCGTCGTCGTCTTCTCCACGCCGGCGTTCTGCCAGACGCAGTTCTGTGGACCGGTCACGCAGGAGGTCGAGTCGCTGCACGACGACTACGGCGACCGCGTGGACTTCGTCCACATCGAGGTCTGGACGAATTTCGCGGCGAGCGAGCTGAACGCTGCCGTCGACGAGTGGCTGCTCCAGGAGCACGGCGGCTTCACCGAGCCCTGGGTCTTTGTAGTCGACCGCGAAGGCGTGATCTACGATCGCTGGGAAAATGCGGTTGCCCGCTCCGTCCTCGAGCCGGCTGTTCAGGCCGTGGCCGGGGGCGCGACCTACGCAGAGCTGATCGCAGCGGGCCCCTAGCCCCCGCGGAGGCTGCATGTTCGTCCTCGCGATCGAATCGTCCTGCGACGAGACCGCTGCCGCGCTGGTGGAAGACGGCACCACCGTTCACGGCGCCGTGGTCGCCAGCCAGGTCGACCTGCACGCGAAATACGGCGGCATCGTGCCCGAGGTCGCGAGTCGCGAGCACCTGCGCGCGATCGTCCCGGTCATCCGCGAGGCCTTCGCGGACGCCGGCTGCGGACTCGAGGACATCGATGCCGTCTGCGCCACGCGCGGCCCCGGTCTCGCCGGTGCGCTAATGGTCGGCTACAGCGCGGGCAAAGCGATCGCGTTCGGCCGCGACCTCCCCTTCCTGGGGGTGAACCATCTCGAAGGCCACGTCTATGCGAACTGGCTCGTCGAAGGCCCCGCGCCGGTGTTTCCGGCCCTCTGCCTCGTGGTCTCCGGCGGCCACACCGATCTGATCCTCATGCATGGGCACGGCTCCTACGAACGGCTCGGCGGCACGCTTGATGACGCCGCCGGGGAGGCGTTCGACAAGTCCGGCCGCCTCCTGGGACTGCCCTTTCCGGGCGGCCCCGAGATCGCGAAGCTCGCGGCCACGGCCGGCCCCTCCTCCCTCCGCCTCCCCCGCGCCTGGCTGCGGGGCACCCGCGACTTCAGTTTCAGCGGGCTCAAGACCGCGGTGCTCCACGCCGTCCGCGACGAGGCCGCGCTGCCGGCGGAGATCGCCTGGGAGTTCCAGGAAGCGGTCGTCGACGTGCTCGCCGGCAAGGTCTCGCGCATTGCCCGCGAGCTGGGCGTGGCCGAGGTGCTGGTCGCGGGGGGCGTGGCCGCCAACACGCGTCTGCGCGAGGAGCTGCAGGAGCGCTGTTCCGTGCCCGTCCGCATCCCTCCGCCCTCCCTCTGCACGGACAACGCCGCCATGATCGGCGCCGCGGGCGGGCAGCGGCTCGCCCTCGGCCAGCGCAGCCCCCTGGATGAGGATATCTTCAGCACGAACGATTGGACGCGCGTGTAGGCTTCGCGGCCTCGCCGGGCTTAACTTTCCCGGCGGCGCTCTGGGGTGGTGGGCGCTGGCGTCCTACACTCTTCCGTACGTACTACGCGGTTCCAAGGGGGGAATATGGCCTGGTTTCTCAGTATGGGCTTCGCAATCATCATCTGCGGGGCCGGCGCGCTCGTCGGGCGGGCGATGCGCAAGGAGTCCGAGGGTGGTAGCCCGGAGTCCGATCGCGGCCTGATCGTGGTGCTCCTCGCCGGGGCCGTGTTCGTCCTCTGGGCAGGCGCGCACACGGCGTTCGCCTCGCTCAAACAGATCGAGGCCGGCAGCGTCGGCGTCGTCTACCAGTTCGGCGAGATCGTGAGCCAGAAAAGTGAGGGCCTGCAGTTCATCTTGCCCTGGCAGGAGATTCGCACCGAGAGCATCCGCGTTCAGCGCGCCCGCTTCGATAACATCAGCGGCTTCTCGAAAGAGACGCAGGACGTCTTCATCTCCGCAACCGTGAACTACTCGGTGGCACCACGAGCCGTGCAGGAGCTCTTCCGAACGGTCGGCCCGAACTGGTTCGATACGCTCGTGGAGACGCGCGTGAACGACTTCTTCAAGGAGGAGACGGTCAAGTACAATACCGTCGATGTCGCCCCCAACCGCGAGCAGATCCGTGAGGCCGTGCGCGAGAAGCTCGCCGCCGACCTCGAGCGATTCTCGATTACGATCAACGATCTGCTGATCGACAACATCGATTTCAGACCGGAGTTCAAGGACGCGATCGAGCAGAAGCAGATCGCGACCCAGGATGCCCTCCGTGAGCAGGAGCGGGTCACGCAGGCCGAGTTCGAGGCCGACCAGGCTGTCGCAAAGGCGCAAGGTGAGGCGGATGCGATCCGCATCCGCGCCGAAGGGCAGGCCGCGGCGAACCGCCTGCTCGAGGAGTCCCTGACTCCGCAGGTCATTCAGTTCCTGGCGGTTGAGAAGCTCGCGCCGAACATCACGATTGCGCTCATTCCCAGCGGCCAAGGGATCATCCTCGACCCGGCGGCGCTCTTGGCCGGCGCCGCTCCCTCGTCACCCGCGGTGACGACGGAGCCCTAGCAGGGAGCGAGGATTTAGGCGCGGAGGGTGCGCAAGCGAAGGAGGTGCATCGTCACGCCCAGGCCGATCGTCGCGAGGATGGCGTAACCCCAGAGCGGGGGCGTCACGACGTAGGCGGCGAGGGCGAGTCCGCCCCAGAGTGAGGTGAGCGTCACGATCTTCGTCCCCAGCGTCGCGCCGTGCTCCTCCTGGTAGTGGCGGAGGTAGCGCCCGAAGAAGCGGTTCGTCGTCAACCACCGGTGCGCACGTTGGGAGCCGCGCGCGTAGCAGGCAGCGGCGATCAGGAAGAAAACGGTGGTCGGCAGGAGCGGCAGAAAGATGCCGATCATGCCCACGGCCACGAAGAAGCTGCCCAAGGCGATGAGGAGCGCACGAACGGGCCAGGGCGCCGTCGGCACCCGTAGCGGTTTGACCGTCTCCGAAGAATCTGCCAATTCTGTCAATTGGGCCAGCCTTGCGTCGCTCTGACAGCTCTGCGGCAGTATAGCGCATCGTGATCGCGCTCGGCCTGGGGACGATCAGCGGCGCCAGCGGGTCCAGTCGAACGGTTCGATCGCCGTCTCCGTGAGCTGCCAGATCGACGCTTCGGTGCGGCCCTCGGCGATGTCGAGGAAGCCGATCGTGCCGAGCTGCGTTTCGAGGTTGTGGGGGTAGGTGGGCGAGCCCGGGTTCACGCACAGGACCCCGCTGACCTCGTCCACCGCCTCCACGTGCGAGTGTCCGTAGACGACGACATTGAGGTCGGTGCGCTCGAAGTAGCGTTCCATCGCTCGCTCGACCGTGAGGTGCGGTGGCATCTCCGGCACCGGCATGTCGTGCGTGATCCCGATCGTCACGCCCTCGAACTCGAGCACCCAGGCCTCGCGCAGGAGGGCGTGGTCGGGCTGACGCGGCCTGCCGCCTGAGCCGTCCTCGCCGTTGCCGCGAGCCGCCCAGAGCGGCGCCAATTCCGCGAGCTCATCGAGCAGGCCAACGTCGTGGATGTCGCCGGCGTGAAGAATCGCGTCGACATCCGCGAAGGCGTCGAAGACCTGCGGCCAGAGCTCTCTGCGCGACTCCGGGATGTGCGTGTCCGAGATCAGGCCAATGCGCATCGGGGGAGTCTAGTCTAGCGGAGAGCAGCCGACCTCTCTTGTGTTAGAACGGATGTTCTGATAGCGTTCCGGACATGCCCGCGGTCGCCACGCAGCAGCTCACCCTCCTGGGGAACGAAGGGCCCGCCTTCGATCCCGCGTTTCCCGCGATGGTTCGCACGGACCTGGACAGGGGCGCGTGGATCGAGCAGGAACAGGGCTTCCTTTCGGGCCACGAAGCCGTCTTCGCGACGCTGCGGGACGATACGCGCTGGCACGGCCACCGCCGCGTGATGTACGACCGCCTCGTCGACGTGCCCCGCCTCACTGCCACCCTGCCGCGTGATGGCTCCGGGCATCCCGTCGTTCGCGAGCTGGCCGATGCGCTCGGCGCGCGCTACGGCGTCACTTTCGATTCAGTCTCGCTCGCGCTCTATCGGGACGGTCGCGACAGCGTCGCCTGGCACCGGGACAAGGTCCGCAACGAACGCCGCCCGCACGCCCTCGTCGCGACGGTTTCGGTGGGCGCTTCGCGCCGCTTCCTCGTGCGGCCGCATGGCGGCGGGCCCTCGATCGCGTTTTCCGCAGGCTGGGGCGACCTGCTCGTGATGGGCGGAACGTGCCAGCTCACCTGGGAACACTGCGTGCCCAAGGCGCAGCAGGCGGAGCCGCGCATCAGCATCATGTTCCGCCACGCCGCTGACTTTGCCCGCTGACCCAAACGGCGGGCTACACCGTCTGCCCGGTAATCCCTTTGAGCCCCAGCAGCGCCGCCATCTCGCCCTGGTGTGAGGAGACGTGCAAAACGCCGAGCGTCCCCAAGACCGAAAGCTTGGGCTGCTTGCTGGGGCCGAAATCGACCTCGCTCAGAAGGTCCGAATCGGGCGCGCGATCGATGAAGCCATCGACGGTGGCGCGCACGGCGGCGGCGTAGGCGCGCATCGGTTCGAGTTCGAAGCGCACGCTCTTCGCCCACTCAGGCGTGACCATTGCGCTCTGGGGCAGCTCCATCCCCACCTTCGCCCCCCAGTTCCCTTCCTCGAACACCGGCTCCCGGTTCTGGAGCCAACGGACGAGCAGCAGGTCCTCGGTGATCACCGCGTGCGCGTAGGTCGCGCCGATCGGGTTCGTGAGCGAGCCTTCGATCGACTTCGTGAGCAGCTCCAGCGGGCACTTTTTGATCGTCCCTTCGAGCATCTCGTGAGCGAAGGCGTATTGGCCTCGCAGTACACTCCGTCGGTCCATGGCCAACCTCCCGGGGTTGCGTCTCGGCCCCGCGTTTCGCGAGCGCGCCTAGTCTTGAGCGCGGGCCGTCGCAGGGCTACCGGGAAGGGGCAGGTCGCCGCTCAGGCCGTCGAACTCAACTCGACCAGGAGCGCTTCGGGCCCATGGATCCCCCGCACGATGCGCTTCTCGATATCGGCGGTTCGGCTCGCGCCGGTAAGGATGAGCGCGTCGCCGTCACCAGCTAGCGTGGCGGCGATGTCCTGGGGGTGGCGGGCGATCGTTGCTGCGTCCAGTTCGACGACGAGGCGGCGGGCGTCCATGACGGGCCCGCGCAGTGCCGCATCACCGACGAGCACGACGCTGCCGGTAGCGGCGATCGCGGCGGCAGCGCGCACGCGCCGATCGCCGGGTTCGGGCGGCACCGTGTCGAGCACGATCGTGCCAACCTCCTCCGCGCGCTCGCGGAAGAGCGCCGCCAGGCTCGCGGGCTCGACGGGCCCGGGCAACTCGGCCGGTTCCGTCTCGATCGTCGCGAGGGGCACAAGCATCGCCGGGTTCCGCGCAGGGATCGCTTCGGGGAGTTGGCGCGCATCCGCGCGCTGCGGGAGCGGTAACCGTCCCGCAGTCCGCAGGCCGAGGCGCCCGAGCCAGCTCGCGGCGCGCCCCGTGCGCCCGGAGAACGCCTGCGCCCAGGCCCGCCAGCCAAGTCGTTCGACCGTGCTGCCGTGCTCCTCGGCACCATCGGCGCGCAGATCGAGCAGCATGCGGTGCAGGGGGATCCCCACCGGGCAGACCTCCGTGCAGCGCCCACAGAGGCTCGAGGCCGAGGGCAGGTCCGCGTAGCGCCCGTCGCGCCACAACAAGGGCGACACGACCGCCCCGATCGGGCCCATGTAGGGCGAGCCGTAGGCGAGGCCGCCTGCGGCGGTGTACACGGGGCAGCCGTTCATACAGGCGCCGCAGCGGATGCAGCGCAGCGCATCCCGGTAGCGCTCGTCCGCAAGAATCTGCGATCGGCCGTTATCGACGAAGACCAGGTGACGTTCCTGATCGGGCAGCGGCTCTCCCAGGAAGTGCGTGTACGCGGTGAGGGGTTGGGCGGTGGCGCTTGGCGCGAGCACCTGCAGTACCGCCAGCGCGGCCTCTTCGTCGGCGACCACCTTCTCGAGGCCGGTGATCGCGATGTGGAGCCGCGGCCGGCTCACTCCCAGCGAGACGTTGCCTTCGTTCTCGACGATCACGATGCGGCCGCTGCTCGCGACGACCGCGTTGGCTCCGGTTATCCCCGCGTCCACGTCGGCGAAGAACTCGCCGACGACGTCACGCACGGTTTGCGAGAGGAGCACCGGGTCGTCGTGGGGCACGTCCGCGCCCGCGCTTGCCAGCAGGTCGCGGATGCGGGAGCGATTCAGGTGGATTGCGGGCGCGGTGATGTGGCTGGGGCCACGCCCTTCGATGTCGACGATGTACTCGCCGATGTCGGTTTCGAGCACTTCACGGCCCTGCGCCCGCAGCGCGTGCGTGAGGCCCACCTCCTCCGCGACCATCGACTTCGACTTCGCCACGCGATGGGCATCGCCGAGGAGTTCCCCGACGAGTGCCACTGCGTCCTCGGCGGTCGCGGCGCGGTGGTAGCCGATCCCTTGACGAGCGCAGGCTGCTTGCAGCGTCTCGTGCAGCTCGTCCAGGTGCTCGACGGCGTAGGCGCGTGCCGCTTCCGCGCGGGCGCGCGCGTCCGCGGGGCCCAGCGCCAGGCGCGCGGCACTATCGTCCACGAGTTTGCGCAGGATCGGCTCGAGCGTCTGCGAGGGCGGTCCCGCGGCGATGTCCGCCTGCGCCCGCTCGCGGAAGCCGCTCATGCCAGCGCCCGATCGAGAAGCTCCGCGAGCGTCCACGTCTCCAGCTCCTGGCCCTCGGCGCGAGCGGTCGCACCGAGGTGAGCGAGGCAGGAGAGATCGCCGGAGACGAGGACGCGCGCTTGGGTCTTGGCAACGTCGGCGAGCTTCGCTTGCGCCATTGCCAGCGAGACCTCGGGCTCCTTCACGGTGAACGTCCCCCCGAAGCCGCAGCATTCGCCTTCGTAAGCGAGGCGGCGCACGTCGAGTTCCTCGATCCGGGCGAGTAGCCCGATCACGCTCTCCGTGAGCGCGAGCTCGCGCCGGCCGTGGCAGGCGTCGTGGTACGCGACCGCGCCCTCGAGCTGCAGGGGCAGCGTGGCTAGCCGCGGATGGCCGGCGACGTAAGCGCTGAACTCCACGAAGCGGTCGCTGAAACGCTCGACCTTCGAGCGTCGCGGCCCCCAAAGGCTGGGCAGGTAGTGCTGCAACATGCTCGTGCACGACCCCGAGGGAACGACGACGGTTTCGTGCCCGCGCGACGCGCGCAACAATGCGCGCCCGACGGTTCTTGCCTCGGAACGGTAGCCGCTATTGAACGCGGGCTGCCCACAACAGGGCCCGACCACGGTTGTCACGTCGTCGCCGAGCCGTTCGAGAACGCTCCGGGCGTGGTCTCCGTCAGCGGGGCGCAGCGCGGCCATATAGCACGGCATGAAGAGCGCGACGCTAGCCACACGCCCACGCTACCCGCCGCTCGCGGGCGCCTGCAAGCGAGCGCGGTGGTTGGGGGCCCGGCCCTGCGCCCCTCGGGTAGGCCGGATGCGCACTCCTTGGCGCGGTCGCCGGGGCGAGGTAGCGTAGGTCCATGCTCGGTCGTTCGTTCCGGATCGGCTCGATCGGCGGGATCGCCATCGAGATCAACCCCTCCTGGTTCCTGATCCTCGCAGTCGTCTCCTACATGCTTGCGGTCGGCGTCTTCCCCGATGCCTACGGTGACTGGGCGACGGCGACCTATTGGCTGGTTGGGATTGGCGCAGCCCTCCTCCTGTTCGCGACCGTCCTGATCCACGAACTCGCGCACGCGGTAGTCGCGATCCGGCGGGGCATACCCGTGCCCCGAATCACGCTCTTCATCTTCGGTGGCGTCTCCCATCTCGGCGCGCAGCCGCGCACCCCCGGCGAGGAGTTCGCCATCGCCGCAGCCGGTCCTGCGACCAGTCTCGTGCTCGGCATCCTCCTCGGCGCTGCCTGGCTCCTCCTGCGCGACGCAAACGAGCAGATGGCAGCGATATTGAGCTACCTCGCGATGGTGAATCTGGTGCTGGCCGTTTTCAACATCCTCCCAGGGTTCCCCCTGGACGGCGGCCGCGTGCTCCGCTCGATCGCCTGGAACCGCACCGGCAGCTTCCGCAAAGCGACCCGTATAGCGGCGGGGGTCGGCGAACTCTTCGGCTGGGGCCTGATCGGCGTCGGTGCGCTGGTACTCTTCCTGGGCCTCTGGGTCACCGGCCTCTGGGCGATCATGATCGGCTGGTTCCTGCTAGGCGCGGCCCGCGCCGAAGCCCAGGGCATCCAGATGGACACGATCCTGAGCAATCTCCGGGCCCGCGATCTCATGCACGAACGATTCGAGCAGGTCACCCCGGGGACGGCCGTCCAGGAGATCGTCGACGAGTACATGATGAACAAGGGCGAACGCGCCGTGGTCATCGCCAATGACGATTTCGTCCTGGGGATCCTGACCGTAACCGATATCAACCGTGTGCCGCGCAGTGAATGGGGCTCGACCCCCGCCCAGCGCATCATGACCCCGCGCGCCGAAGTGGTGACGGTGGAAGCGGATGCGCCCGCACTCGATGTGATGCCGCTGCTCGGCCAGCGCCGGCTCAATCAGGTTCCCGTGATCGAAGACGGGCGGATGATCGGCCTGATCACGCGCCGCGAGCTCCTCGATCGCGTCCAGCTGGCCGAAGAGCTCGGCAAGGAGAGCGACCGGGACGCGGGCGACGCGCCCCCACCCATCCGCACCTCCGGCGGCGACGACCCCACGCCCCGCTGAAGCCCCCGTAGCGAGCGCGGAGCGGACGAGCGGCTAGTAAACGCCGGGCGCGGAGTGGACGAGCGGTCTAGTAAACGCCGAGCGCGGAGCGGACGAGCGGCTAGTAAACGCCGAGCGCGGAGCGGACGAGCGGCTAGTAAACGCCGAGCGCGGAGCGGACAAGCGGTCTAGTAAACGCCGAGCGCAGCGGGGCCACCCCGGCGGTCCTGCGTTCAGCCTCTCAGTAGAGCTAGCGGTGCCCGGCGGCGATGCCGGTCGGCCTCCGTGCCCACTCCTCCCAGATCGTCCAGGCGAGCTTGTTCGAACCGTCGCTCGCTCGCAGGCCGACATCGGCGAGGATGGCGGCGTCTCCCTGCCTGGCATAGACGAGGTCGAACGCCGCGACCCACACCGTGAGGCTGAAGCCGTTCGCTTCAGCGTCGGCTAAGAGCCGCGCGAGAAACGCCTCCTGGTCCCGCTCGGTGCCGACCGTCGCTTGGCCCGCGACGGGCGCGGATGAGTACCCCGCCTCCGCCACCACGATCTCCCCGGCGAAGCGCTGGCGAAGCTGACTGTAGTAGTCGATGCGGATGTCGCCCGCCGCCCGGATTCCGGACAGATAGGGGTAGGTGGAGATGGCGAGCACATCCATCCGCCCGGCGAAGGCGTCGAGCACCTCCCACTGCGGCAGATGGGCGCGGTCGAGGGTCCCTTCCAGATCCTCGAGCTGGAAGGTGGGGAACACCTTGGTGGTGGGGCTCGTGGCCTTCACGATGTCGTAGAGCTGCGCATAGGCGTCGAGGAACCCCTCGAACTGCTCGGGCGAGCGGTCCCTGAGCATGTTGATCTCGATGCCGACGGCAAGGTATTCAGGCTCGTAGTTGGTGGCGATGTACACCGCGTACGCAACCAACGCCTGCTGCACGTCCTCGTTGAGGAACCCCTCGCGTGGGTCGATCGAGGGCGGCAGTTCAGCGATCCGGGACCGTTGGACGGACCCATCTGTCGGGTCGATGGCGAAGAGCAGACTGAGGCCGTACTGGCGCCGGAGGGCGGTCTCGAGCCGAGTCAGCTCCTGCGTCGCCACCGAGATGTTGCCGCCGGGCAGGAACTCCGCCCAGGGAGGGACTCGCGAGATCCGCACGACCTCGGCGTACTGGCCCGCGTTCGCAAAGGTGCGGAGGTAGGACTCCTGCGTTTGTTCTGGAGGAAGGGCACCGAAGCCGAGCAGAACCTGCCGGGGTTCGCCCTGCGGATCGGACCGCACCACGGTAGGGCCCGGCAGCTCGTTGACGGCACCGCCATTTTCTTCGCGGCAGGCGGCCAAGAGCACCACTGCTACAATCATCGTGGCGGGGATCACGCGTAGGTAGGACATGACCCTACGGGCGTTCCTTCTGGCGTCGGTGGTGATCGGCATTGCCGTGGGCGGCACGATCGCCGGTGTACGCGCATTTGTGGGCGATGCGGCCGCTCCAGTAGCGGTCGTGCCCGAGGCCACGCCCGTCCCTACGCCGCTCCCTCCCGCCGAAGCGCCGCGAGCAGTGGCCGAGCGCTTTGCCGCGGCCTGGGAGCGTGACGACCTCGCCGCGATGTACGACCTGCTCGCGCCACCGGCGCGGCGCGTCTACCCGTTTGCCGTCTTTTCGGGGGTCTACGCCAACTTCAGTCAGGAGACGGCCGTCGAGCGACTCGAGGTCCGGGTTGGCGATGTCGATGCCCAGCGCGCCACCCTCCGGGTCCGCCTCGAAACAGCGTATTTCGGGGATCTCGAATACACCACCGTGATTCACATCGCCCCCTCCGAAGAGGGCTTACCGCGGCTGAACTGGACGCGCGTGGCGGTTCACCCGGCCTTAGGCGAGGGCGCTGAGTTCCGCGGCGAGCTGCGCCGCCCGCGACGGGGCAGTATCTACGACCGCGACGGGGAGCCACTCGCGCTCACGAGCGATATCCGGATCGTCGGCCTCGACCGCAGCCTCGTCCTCAACCAGGCGACCGTCAGCGACGCGCTCGTCGCCTTCGGCTTCGAACGCGGGGAGGTGGCGGCCGCTTTCGCCAGCCCCCTCGGCCCGCGCCAGCGCGTGCCCATCGGCGTCGTGCCGGATTCGCGCATCGAGGAGGGGGCCAGCCTCGCCGCCTCGACCCCCGGCGTCCTCCTCTGGTTCGAGGCGCGGCGAACGCACCCCCTCGGGCCTGCTGCCGCCCACGTTGTCGGGTACACGCGCGAATACACCGCCGAGGAGCTCGTGCTCCGTGCCGGGACTGGCCGCCTTCCCGGGGACCGCCTCGGCGCGGTCGGGATCGAGGCGGCTATGGACGGGGTTCTCGCGGGTCAGATCGGCGCCCGCCTCGAGATCGTTGGTGGGGCGGAGCCGGTCGTGCTCTACGAACGCGAGTTCGTCCCCGGCGCCGATGTGCACACCACACTCGATGCGGAGGTCCTTCGTGCTTCACATGCGGGCCTAGCCGGTCAGCGCGGCGCCGCCGTCGTACTGGACCCGCGGACGAACGCGATCCTCGCGCTGAACAGCTCCCCCTCGTACGACCCCGATGCGTTCGAGCGCGGCGATGGGTCCGCCCTGGCCGCGATTATCGCGGACGAGGGCCAGCCCCTCGCCAACCGTGCCACGCATGGGCTCTACTCCGCCGGCTCGACGTTCAAGCTGGTCACGGGCGCCGCCGGTCTCGCCTCCGGCAACTACGCGACCACGGACCGGATCTTCTGTGGCGCGATCTGGTACGGAGTCGATCCACCCCGCCGGAACTGGGAGGGCGTGCGCGGCCTCCTCACGATCGCTGAGGGTCTGCAGCGCTCCTGCAACACCGTCTTCTACGAAGTCGCGCTGACGCTCTACAACACTACGGACGGCGCCCTCTCAGACATGGCCCGAGCCTTTGGCTACGGGGCGGAGACCGGCGTCGTAGGCATCTTCGAGGAGCCGGGGCTCGTCCCCGACGCCGCCTGGAAGGTCGACGCCCGGGGCGAGCCCTGGTATCCCGGCGACGCCGTGAACCTGGGCATCGGCCAGGGCGATCTGCTCATCACGCCGCTGCAGCTGGCCAACGCCTACGCCGCGATCACCGTCGCTACCCTTCGTGCGCCGACGATCCTCGCCAGCGCCGAAGCCACAGAGCGGGGCGCGCTGCCGCTCACCGATGACCAGGTGGCGCACCTCCGTCACGGTCTCGAACTCGTGGCCGACTTCGGCGGGACCGCCGCCTGGGCCTTCGCGAATCAGGGCTACCGCGACTTCGCCGGCAAGTCGGGAACGGCCGAAGACACGAACGACCAGGAACACGTGCTCTTTGTCGCCTACTCACCAAAGGCGGCGCCTGGCGCCCTCGCCGCCGTCGTCTTCGACGACGGCCCCTCGGGCCGCCTGCTCGCCGCCCCACTCGCCCGCGATCTCGTGCTGGCCGCGCTCAGCGCTCCCAGCTGACGAAGCGCACGGTCGCGCCCCCGCCCCCAGCGCGAGCGACCTCGTAGCCGCTGAGCGCGTTCAGGTCCGGCTGCAGGACCTCCCCGCCCACGATCAGCCGGCACTGGTCTTCGTCAGACTCGCGGCAGTCCTCCGGGACGGGCCCTATTGCGACCGCCACGATCGCGGGCTCCGGGCGCGCTTCGACCACGAACCAGAAGACCGCGCGCGTCCGCCCGAGGTCCCGCGCGGTGAGCGCCACTCCGCGCGCGGCGGCGCAGGTACCGCCACCGCCGGCCGCACAGCCGACCGTCGTCAGCTTGAGCGTGCCGTTCCCGTAGCGATCGATCGCCTTGGGGTGGCCGATGTCGCCCCAGCCCTCGAGCAGCTCGTGGTATTCGGCCGCGTCGAGGGCGCCGTCCTCCGCCCCCAGCCGCAAGATCGGGTACCCATCGCGGACCTCACCCGCGGCCGCGCCTGCGCAGACCAGGCTCAGCTCCGGCGTCCGTTCACGCGGTCCGGGGCACTCGTATGCGGTCGTCTCGCTAAGCGCGACGATCGCCTCGGCGTCGCCGCCTTCGAGGGCGGCCTCGATCGTGAGCGCGAAGTCGCAGTGCGCCTCATCCGCGATCGGGCACGGCGGCCGCGATTCGCCCCCGCAAGCGGCGGTTAGCAGCGCGAGCGAAACGAGCCCGAGGGCGACGCTGGCGGCCAGAACCCTGCGACTGCGCGTTGCGGCAGTATCGCGAGCGAAGGGCGCGACGCGCCACCGAGTCGGCGAGCCGTGCGCACCGTCGCTCCTTCTCCTCGTGACGGGGGTTCGTGCGACTCACAAGCGGCACGCCGTTGCCGTGCCCGGTAGGCGCCTCTAGGCTCCGCTCACGATCGCCGAGGAGGTCCCCGATGCCCTTCATGCTCGTGAGACTGCAGTGCAAGTACGGCAAGGTGCAGGAGTTCCAGGAGATCATGTCGTACCTGGTGCCCGTGCTCGAGGGCAAGGGCTGGCGCCTGCATGGCGCCTATCAGTGCAACATCGGCCGCCTGAACAAGTGCTACGACCTCTGGGAGATGCCCGACGCGAACCATGTCAGCTCGGTCCTCGCCCTCGCTGCCGCGGAGCCCGAATTCCAGCAGTGGGCGCAGGGCCTCGCCGACTGCCTCGAGGAAGAGGAGCTCGAGCTCATGAGCGAGCTGCCGTACTCCGTCGCGGCGCGCGAGCGGCAGGCAGCGGGCGGGGGTTAGCCAAAGAGGAAGGGCATCTGCCGCCCGCGAAAGGGGCGAAAGTACTTGCTCAGCATGCGCGGCTGGCCGTGGTAGTGCGAGCCGACCTGCGCCCCGTAGAGCACCTCAGGCGGCTCGGCCATCGGCTCGAAGGAGAACTTACTCACCTTCTGCCCGTCCTCGATCATGAAAGGCACGTCGTGCGCCCGCACTTCGAGCACGGCCGCGGCGCCGGGCGGGCCTTCGTGCTCGAACTGCCCGAAACCGGGGTCGAAAAACCCGGCGTAGTGCGTGCGCAGCTCCCCGCTCGTGGGGTCGTACGCGACCATCTCCGCGGCGAGATCGGACGGGATGCGCACGCGTTCCTTCGAGCGCAGCAGATAAAACTGCTCGCGGCCCAGGACCAGCCGCCCCCGCTCGCGCCAGATCGGCTCCCAGAACTCGTCCGGGTTGTTCTCGAAATGGCTCAGATCGAGGAGGCCGCTCTCGCGCCGGGCTTTGTACCCGACCACCGTCGCGGGGTCGCTTTCGTCGTCCTCGCCCGCAGTCGTTGCTTCGAGGTCGACGCTGAGGAACACGCCACCGTCGCGGTCGAGCTCCGCGCCGGAGACGGCCGCTCCGTCCCGATAGAGGAGCGGCGCCCCCTCGTGTGTGCGCCGGGCGAGGTCTGGCTCGAGCGCCGTCCCGCCCGCGGCCAAGCGGATCTGGTTCAGCGTGAGGCCAGCCTTCACCCGCACGGTGAAGGAGCGGCTGAAGACTTCGAGGTAGAGCTTGCCGGAGTAGCCGTCGGCGACCTCGTCGAAACGGTGGCTGCGGTCGCTGATGACGCGGGTGAAGATGTCGAGCCGTCCGGTCGAGCTCTTGGGGTTGGCGCGCGCCCGCACGCCTGGGGGGAGGCGCAGTTCCTCCACCAGCGGGATCAGGTAGGGCCGGTCGATTTCGAGCACCGCCCCGCGGCCGCCGAGGCTGATCTCCCCAAGCGAATACTCCTGCAGCTTCGCCTCGACGGGCTCGTCGCCCGGAAGGAAGCTGCAGCGGAGGCGGTGCGCCACGCGGCCGAGGCGCAGATCCACGCTCGCGGGCTGGAAGCTGGCGTCGGGAACGCCGCCCCCGTCGGGGTCGTGAATCGCCCCGTGCGCCGCGGCCAAGCGGAGGCGCTGAATGGGCAGAACGCCGGGGCGGTCGGGGAGGAAGTCGTGGTCGCTCACGTGTGCTCGCTGCCGGCCTGGGGCGCCGAGTCTGGCACGGCCCTGCCCCCAGGACAAACTGCTGTCACTGCCCCGCTGCCGAAAGCTGCGGTTAACGCCAAGCGCACTGCTTCGTCACGCCGCCGTCACCTCCCGCGGCGGCCCCGCCATTCGCTTGATGACTGGACCACGAGGCCCCGCTCGGCACCGGGTCCGGAAACACGAGAAGGAGAACACCATGAGAGGCTTTGATAGGAACCGGCTGCTCGCCATCAGCGCCACAGGCGTGCTGGCGGCCGGCGCCCTTGGTGGGGCGAGCCTCGTTGCCGCGCAGTCCGGTGGGGACGGCGCAGACGAGAGCAACGCGACCGAAGAGGGCCAGCGCCCGCACAAGCGTGCGAGCGGCGGCGCCCTCGCGACAATCTTCGATGTATCCGGGCTCGATGCCTCCGTCTTCAGCGACGGCTTCGCCGAGGGCCTGACCGTGAACGAGATCCTCGCCCAGAACGGGTTCCAGCGCGAGCCCTTCTTCCAGATGTTCGACGCCTTCCAGCAGGCCGGCGGCCTCGACTCGGCCGTCATTCAGGCGAGCGCACTCGCCGCCCTGAGCGACAAGCTCGACGAGAAGGTCGCCGCGGGCGACATCGACGCAGAGCGCGCCGGCGCGATCCTCGCGAAGGCTCAGGAGATGCTGCCCCAGCTCATGGACAGCACGCCGCCCGAGCCCGGGCAGCACAAGCACCGGGGGGCGCAACGCCTCGGCGCAGCGCTCGGCACTGCCGCCGCTACGATTGGCGTCGAGACCTCCGACCTCGTCCAGGCGATGCGCGCTGGCGAGACTGTGGGTAGCTACGCGAGCTCACAGGGCGTGGACGCGCAAACCGTCGTCGACGCGCTCGTGGCGCAGGGCACGGCCCGCATCGACGAGGCCGTTAGCAACGGGCTCGACCCCGACCGTGCCGTAGAGATGCAGTCTCAGCTCGCCGATCGTGCGGCCCAGTTCGTAAACGAAGGCCCGCCCGAAGGCACCGGCGATCGCATCCGCGCGCACATGAAGCACCAGCGCGTGGGCGCCGGCCTCGACGCCGTCGCCGATGCCATTGGCATCACCGTGGACGACCTCAAGGGCGACCTCGGTGAGGGCAGCACCATCGCCGATGTCGCGAGTGCGAACGGCGTCGATCCGCAGCTCGTCATCGACACGCTCGTCGCGGCGGCGCACGACCGCATCGATCTTGCCGTCGTCGACGGCAAGAAGACGCCCGAGGAAGCGGCCGATCTGAAAGTCACCGTGGCCGAGCGCATCGCCACGCTGGTGAACGAAGGCCGCCCCGCCGAAGCCCCGCAGCCGGGAGCCGTCTAGATTCCCTCCCGCTAACCGCTCGCGGTTGCGGTCAAATCGCGCAACGCCCCGGCGATAGTCGCCGGGGCGTTCGCGTGTGCTGGGGACCCGTAGGCGGCGCCCGTTGGTCCGCGCTAAACTGGTCGTCCACTTTCGGGAGCGCTTTATGTCTGAGCTGGGCCGCCTGATGACCGCGATGGTCACCCCCTATACCGCCGAGGGCGAGGTCGACTACGGCCACGCCCGTCGCCTGGCCGCCTCCCTCGTCCGCGCCGGGAACCACGGCGTCGTGGTCACGGGAACGACGGGCGAGGCGCCTCTGCTCAGCGACGACGAGAAGGCGCGCCTCTGGGAGGAGACGAAGCAGGAGGTCGGGTCGGGCGGCACCGTGGTCGCGGGCGCGGGGACGAACGACACGCGCCACTCGACCGTCCTCGCCAAGCGCGCCGAAGGCGCAGGCGTAGACGCGATCCTCGCCGTCGCGCCCTATTACCTGCGCCCGCCCCAGGCAGGAATCGTCGAGCATTTCCGTCGCATCGCGGAGAGCACGAGCCTACCCGTGATCGTCTACAACGTGCCCAGCCGCGTCGGCACCAACATGACCGTCGACACGCTTCTGCAGCTCGCCGAGATCCCGAACATCGTGGGGAACAAAGAAGCGAATGGCGACCTCCATGCGGCCGCTCAGGTGATGGAGGCGGCCCCCGACTTCCGCATCTGGAGCGGGAATGACAACGACAACTTCCACCTCTGGTGCCTCGGCGCCTACGGCGCGATCAGCGTCACGGCCCACATTGTCGCCGGGCAGCAGCGGGCGATGCTCGAGCACGTTCGCGAAGGCAGCATCGCCGCGGCGGCGGCGATCCACCGGCCGCTCGTGCGCCTCACGAACGCCTGCTTCCTCAACGGCAGCCCGAGCACGATCCGCTACATCCTGCGTCAGCTCGGTGCCGAGATCGGCGCGCCGCGCCTGCCCGTCATCGAGCCGGACGATGAGACGGGCGCGAAGGTCATGGCTGAGGTCAAGCAGCACCAACTCGACGTGCTCCCGGTCGCCTGATCGGCCGACGCGCACTCCGGCGTTCGGCCCGCAGAGGCCCGTACCGAGCTGGGTTTGTTCGCCCTTGGGGGAGGTGGTACCTTCGAACTCCCGGAGTGCGGAAATGATGGGGCTGGGCATCGGTCAGCAACTGGTGCAGGCCCGCGAAGTGAGTGGCCGCACTTTGGAGGACGCCGAGCGCGACACCCGCATTTCACGGCGCTACCTCCAGGCTCTCGAAGATGAGCAGTTCGAGCTCATCCCGGCACCGGTGTATGCGCGCGGCTTCCTGCGCTCGTATTCTCAGTACCTCGGCCTCGATCCGCAGGCGCTGATCGCGCGATTTCCCCGCGACGATCACCTCACCGATGCAGGGGCAGAACGTCCCAGCGCGGAGCGGCCGATCGGTGCCGTGTCCTCGCGACCCACCTGGGGAGGACCCCGCACCTCGCCCGCGGGAGATGAGTCGCACGAGCCGACCATCGGTGTCGATATCGGCGTGCCGGTTC
>CAUYXJ010000009.1:0-46839 GCA_963577065.1 Dehalococcoidia bacterium
GACCGGGGCAGGTACCGGCGTGGGGCGCGCCTGCCTCGAGCGCTTCGCTGCCGAAGGCGCGGCAGTCGTCGCTGCCGGTCGGACGCAGGCCACACTCGACCAAGCGGTCGCCGCCGCCCAAGCCCTCGGGGCGACGGCCACCGCCGCCCTAACCGATGTCTCCGACGATGCGCAATGCCAAGCGCTCGCCGAGGCCACGCTTGCTGCCCACGGCCGCATCGACATCCTCGTGAACAACGCTGGCGTCGGCTGGGAGTACCGCGAGACCCACCCCCAGGGGATGGACGCCCTCGCCGAGACCCCGCCGGCGTACTGGGAAGAGGTGATCGACATCAACCTCAACTCCGTCTTCCATGTCAGCCGCCATGTCATCCCAACGATGACGGAGCAGGGCGCTGGCGCGATCGTGAACGTCTCCAGCATCGGCGGCACGCGCGGTATGGCCGACGCCCACGCCTACTCCGCGGCCAAGGCTGGCATGAACAACCTCACGCGCTCGATGGCGCGCACGTATGGGCCTGCCGGCATCCGCACGAACTGCGTCGCCCCCGGCGCGATCGACACGAAGATGGTGCGGAGCTACTGGGCCGAGCGCGGTGACCCCCAACTCCAGGAGGAGAGGCGCTTCCAGATGAGTCCCCTCGGCCGCCCCGCCCGCCCCGAGGAGATCGCCAACGCCTGCCTCTTCCTGGCGTCCGACGAGGCCAGCTACGTGAACGGCGCCATCCTCGTCGTCGACGGCGGCTCATCGGCGTAGGTCGGGTTCGATCGGCTGGCGCCACGGTCCTCGGGTAGGGAGCCAGGCGAGGCGGATATACGCGTGTATAGGGCAGGGCCCACGAACGCGCGCACCCTCGAACCGGCGCCTCGCCTAGCGCCGTTGCAACTTAGCTTCCGCCTCTCCCCGCCGGGCATACCAACTCGCGGTCGGACTTGCGTTTCGCGAAGGCCCGGCAGACCCTCGCAGCCGCGATTTACGTTGGAGGGGCACTACTCGTCCTTGGTGGTGGGCCGCACGAGACCGCGACGCTCTGCGATAAGCGCCGCCTCGAGGCGGTTGGTGGCGTTGAGCTTGCCGAGAATGTTCGAGACGTGAACGCTGGCCGGGTGCAGGCTAATCAAGAGACGTTGGGCGAGCTGCCCGTTCGTGCAGCCCTCCACGAGGAGCTCGGCCACCTCGAGCTCGCGGGGGGGTGAGGCCTGCCTCCGCAGGTGGTTCAGGCCGCTCGCTCCCAGCTGCCGCTGCGCCGAGGCGAAGTCGCGCCCGGCGCGCGAGTGAGTCGATCTGCTCCAGCAGCGGGAGCGCGCCGAGATGCCTAGCGCCCTCGCGAGCGCCCTTCAGCCACTCCCGCGCCAAGGCCCGGTCTGCGTTCGAGCGGCGGCGCTCGCGGACTAGCAGGGCATCAGCAGCTCGGTAGCGTGCGTAAGCCTCGGGGTAGGGGCGCGGGAGGGGGCCACGATTCGGCGATCGCGGCCCACTCCTCGGGCGTGTCGGCGCCGAGCAGGCGCTTGCCCTCGGTTTCGGCCACGACCACCCAGCAGTCGCGGTCGTCGAGGAGCCCGGCGTGGGGTGCCGCCACGACTTCGGCTCGAAGCTGCTCGAGCCAGCGTTCGGCAAGCGCAACAGACTCCTCGCGATTCCCCCCCGCTCGTATGCACGCGATCCGCCTCGATCATGATCGCCGTCGCGATTGCCTCGGCGCCGCTGGGGAGGCGCCCTTCGCCGGAGCGCTCAGACACGAACGCAGCGGCGAAGCGGGCGTCATCGAAGCGCCCTTGCACGGCCGCGAGCTCGATATAGGCGGCGGCCATTCCGCCGGTGAGCATGGTGAGCTCGGGAAAGCGCTGCAGGTTCCAGAACCCAGGCTCCAGCCGGCGCCATGCCTCCTCGAGTTCACCTCGGCGAACGAGGATGCGCGCCCAGGACCAACCAAGTCCGTCGGGCCAGAGAGCGAGAAATGCCTCCCCGACCCGATCGATCAGCTCGCGTGCGCGCAGGTCGGCCTCCTCCCATCGGCCCAGCCGCTGCAATGAGAAGATGAGGATGACGTTCAGGTCCGCCGAGCGCGGGCCGAACCCGTGCTCAATGAGTGTGCTTAGGCCCTCGTCTGCCACGGCGACGACCTCGTTGTGGCGGGCGCACAAGCGAAGATTCATCGCCAGTACGTCATCGATCGCGCTCAGGTACGGGACCCCATCTCCATCCAGCGCGGCGTCCAGGGCAGCGCTACTGATCGCGTCGACGTCACCCCGCTTCGCGCGGGCGCTGGCCTCCATCAACTCGGCTACCAGTCCGCCCAGCCGGTCACTCCTCAGCTGGGCGACGGCGAACGCTTCTGACGCGAGCTCTTCCTCCCGATCGACCCGGTAGAGCCAGTCGCTGGCGGCAGCGGCCCGAAGGAGTGCAGCCAGGCGCAGAGACAACGGGGCGTCCGCGGGCAAGAGCTCGAGCGCGCGCTCCGCCGCCTCAGGTCTCCCCGGCACCCCCGCGTCCCAGCGCCACATCGCGAGCGAACTCCAGACCCGCGCTTGGCCGATCAAGTCGGACTCGTCGAGTCGCTCGAGCGCGCGCTCGGCGAGAGCCACCGCCTCGCTCCCGCGATACGAGGTGGCTGCGGCATCGCCAGCCGCGATCGCGACATCGAGCCACGACCGCCCCACACGTGTTTCGGAATCGACTACAACGTCCCACAAGTCCAGCGCCCGGCGCAGATGCTCGTAGCCCTCGGCTGGCGCCCCCATCGCGATCGCACCGTGGCCGGCCGCAACGAGCGCTGTGAGGGCAGCGGGCTGATTGCCGGCCACCACGTAGTGCCGTGCCAGTTGAGCGGTCGCGTTGGGGTACCGCCTGGCGGTCGACTCCGCCGCCGAAGCGTGCCGCCGGGGACCCTGCCCCGGCGGCAGCGCCTCGTACACGATCTCGCGAGTAAGGGCATGGCGAAATTCGTAGGCGTCTCCGCGCGGCACGAGGAAACCGGCCGCCGTCAACACCTCGAGCGCGCCCTCCACCACCGCGGGCTCCGACTCCGCAACGTCCGCGAGGAGATCGGGGCGGACGACGCGATCGAGCGAGGCCACTTTGAGCACCCGCGTGGTCGCATTGCTCAGCTCAGCGGTCCTCGCCAGGATGACCTCCCGTAGCGTCTCAGGGACGGCCGCCTGCGCTCCCGCAGCGGTGAGGAGTTCCTCCACGAAGAAGGCGTTCCCCTCTGAACACGTCCAGACTGCCCGGATGAGTTCGCCGTCGGGTTCGCCCACGACGATGTCTTCGATCAGCCTCTCCGTCTCGTCTCGCGTGAAGCGCGCGAGCTCGAGACGCTCCGGACGAATGGAGCGGTGGAGCTGCGCCACGAACGGCAGCAGGGGGTGTCGGCGGTGCAGCTCGTCGCTCCGGTACGTACCGACGAGGAGGATGGGGCGGTGGCCGACACCGCGCGCGAGGTAGGCGAAGAGCTCGCGGGTGGTCTCATCGGCCCAGTGCAAATCCTCGAACACGATCAGCAGAGCACTACGCTCCGAGAGCGATCGCAGGGCGTTGCCCGCGAGCTCGAGCACTTTGCCACCGGGTAGCGCCTGGGAAACCTCTGGTAGTTCGTTCCCGTCTTCAGCACCTGGCCGGAGCACCTTTGCGGCCGCACCGAGCAGCAAACCCAACTGCTCTTCGCCGACCTCGCGCTCGATCGAGTCCAGCATCTCCGCGAAGGGAGCGAGCGGTCGCGCCCCATCTCCGCATCGACGCAGCCGCCGATCAAGGGACCGACCGCCCGCGCCTCGGCGCGCCGCGCCAACTCCTCGATCAAGCGCGTCTTCCCGACGCCGGCCGCACCGCCAATGAGGGCGACCGCACCGGCGCCGCCCTCGAGGTGAGCGAGGTGCCCTTCGAGTACCTCGAGCTCCTGAGAACGGCCAACGAAGGCATCGCTCCGCAGCGGTCGTACCACCGCGGCACTATGCCACCCGGGCCCTGCAGGCGTCATGCCTCACACCCCTTCGGCGAGGGGCCCCGACCCGGCCCGGGACCCCTCGCGGCCGGCCGTTCGTAGTTAGCTGCGGCTGCGGCGCACGGCCCAGACGCCTGCTGTCGCTGCAACAACGCAGGCCGCAGCCAGGGCGGAAAGCAGCAGCAGCTGGTTGATGCCGCCGCCTTCCTCCGCGCGCAGACCCGCGCTCCCGCTGGTCGGGGCCATGGGGGCAGCGTCAGCTGCGGCAGGTTCGTAGACGACGATCAGCTGGACTGCGCCCTCGACACCGAGATCGCCGGATTCGGTGTGCGTCGGGAGCGGGCCATAGGTCGCGCCGTCGTAGTGGTAGAGCAGGTCGAGCTCGAGGATGTCGCTCTGGCCGGTGAGGCAGTAAGCGAGCTCCACGTGGTAGGTGGCGTTCCCTGCTCCGTCGACGACGACGGTAGCCTCGCTGCCATCGGCCGCACCCAGCGGCTGGAAGGCCGTGACAATCGAAGGGTCGACGGCGTCTACGCGCACGTCCCAAACGGTGTAGACGCCGCTGGCGATCAGCCCAGAGAACGTCGCGTCGAGCGTCGAGGTGTCACCGCTACAGGTGACGCTGACGGTCCCCGTTGCGGCGAGCCAGTCGCCAAGCGTCAGCCCCAGAGCGTCGCCGATGGGAGCGGTGGTGTCGCCCTCGAAGAGGTTGTCCGGGGTGACATGGACGCCCTCACTGGTGACCGAAGAGAGCGGGGTATCGGCCGGATCGGAGAGCGAGACCTTGCGAACGATGCCGCTACCGGGCTCAGTCTCGGTGAATGCGAACGGATCGAAACCGAGCTCGTAGCCGACTCCGAAATTGACCCATTCGCGGGTGGTCGTATCGGGCCCTTGGGCCTCCGTGCCCCCGACGACCGCGAGCGAAAAGAGAATCGCGGCAAGCGCGGTCAGGGCCACCGTGGTTGTCGAACGGAACATTGATCTCCCGCTCATGTGAGCTGGCGGCAGTGTCCTCGCCAGCACACGAGGTGAGATCGCAAAGGCTTACTAGGCGAATGCTACGAAGTACCTTAGGCGGACGCGTGGTTCTGGTGGCGGGAGGGGCACGTTCCACGCACAGCGACTCGAATCCCAGCCGAACAAGGTCTGCCGGGCGCCAGCATGACCTCGGGCCTTGGCAGGCCCCAGCCGCCAGAGTCCGCACGCGAGAGGCGGGTGACTCGGGCTCGGCGCTAGACGTACCCAAACTCCCGCTCAGCCTCGTCGATCGCTGACTCGATGATCTCCAAGCCGCGCGCGAAGACCTCCGGCGTCATCACGATCGGCGGTGTGATGCGGAGAATGTGGCCGGCGGTCGCCCAGGCGAGGCCGTTGCGAAAGGCAGTCTGGTACACGAGGTTCCCGGCCTCGGGGAACGGCTCACGCGTCTGCCTATCCTTCACGAGCTCAATCGCGAGCAGCGCCCCTTTCCCCCGCACCTCACCCACTATCGGATGTCGCTCCTGGAGTTCCCGCATGCGCGCGAGCGCGAACTCGCCGAGATCGTGGCAGTGCTCGATCAAGCCCTCTTCCCGCATGACGTTGATCGTGGCCACGATCGCCCCGCAGGCCATGGGATTGCCGCCGTACGAGGTTGAGGGGAAGGACGCGGCAAGCGCCTCGGCGTGCTCTTCGCGGACGGCGATCGCGGTCACGGGGAAGCCGTTCGCGAGCCCCTTGCCGATCGCCATCACGTCCGGAACCACGCCGTAGTGGTTGCTCGCGAACCAGGCCCCAGTGCGTCCAAAGCCCGAGGCCACCTCGTCAGCGATGAACATGATCTCGTTCCGTCGACAGATTTCGGCGACCGCCGGCACGTAATCAGACTGATAGGTCGTCGCCCCGGCACCGTTCCGGATGATCTCCATCACTACCCCGGCGACGTTCTCGCCCTGGTTCTGCTGGATCGCTTCCTCGGCGAAATGCGCGCAGCGCAGATCGCACTGCGGATACGTCAGTCCGAATGAGCACCGATAGCAGTGACCGCTCGGTACGATGAGCGAGCCGGGGGGCCGGAGCCCGTTCGAGGCGCCTCCACCCGTGACGCCCGCCGCGCCCCCCGTGCGGCCGTGATAATCGCCGAAGAAGCTCACGAAGCCCTCGCGGCCCGTCTTCGCGCGAGCGACACGCATAGCGCCCTCCACCGCTTCGGTACCTGCGCAGAAGAAGGTGAAGAGCGTCATTCCCGGAGGCGTCACCGTAGCCAGCGCCTCCATGGCCTCGACCTTCACGGGCGTGGCGAAGTCGTGCACGTTCTCGAGCTCGCCGGCGTGCTTGGCGATTGCCGCCGCGATCTGGGGGTGGGCGTGGCCCAGGTTCGTGACGACGATGCCGGACGAGAAGTCGATGTACTCGTTCCCGTCGACGTCGCGGAGGACCACGCCTTTTCCCGACTCGAACGCGACGGGGTGCATGGCGACCATGGCCGTGTAGCTACCCCGTTGGTGACGCTCCATCCGTTTGTGGAGAGCGGCCGACTTCGGGCCAGGTGATTCGGTCACCATGCGTGGCAACGAGGATGCGGGCGGGTTGGCCCACTCGACGGTTGTTCCCGAAGTGCTACTCATCCGCGCAGTCTACGAATAGCAGCAAGCCGCGCACCGCTGGCGGCACGGGACCGGCCGGACCTCATCAGGGCGAGGGCGAGGCGCGCGCTCATCACGCGTGGTTCGCAGCGGCTGCCGGCCCGACCCCAGCGCTACGACAGCACGATCGGTGCAACGAAAAGGAGCGGCGAGCGCGAGACGGCCTGGGCTTTTCGTATGCTTTGCAGCATTGCGGCCCGCCGCTCGCGCGGAGCCTCCCGTACGCGCGCGAGCTAGCCAGCCGAAAGGGAGGCAGCGAGTGATCGAGCCGCCACCTTCGACGTTGACGCACCTCGAATGCTCGATCTGCGGGACGCAGCATTCGGCCGAAGAGTTGCAGACGGTCTGCCGCGAGTGTGGACGCGCACTTTTCGCCCGCTATGACCTCGAACGGGCGAAGCGCACGCTGACCCGCGAGGGCTTCGGCGCACGGTCCGCGACGATGTGGCGCTACGCCGAGGTGCTTCCCGCCAGCGAACTGGCGGCGAGCGTCTCGCTCGGCGAAGGCATGACACCGCTGCTCTGGACGCCGCGTCTGGGAGCGGACCTGGGCTGCCGCGCGCTTTGGGTGAAGGACGAGGGCGGGAATCCGACCGGCTCGTTCAAAGCACGCGGCATCGCGGCGGCGATGGCCATGGCCAAGCGGCTCGGGGTCACCGAAGTTGGGATGCCGACCGCCGGCAACGCGGGCTCTGCGGCCGCCGCCTACGGTGCGCGCAGCGGCATCATCGCGCACATCGCCATGCCCCAGGACACGCCCCCGGCGATCGTCAGCGAGATTCGCCAGTTCGGTGGCGAGTTGCAGCTCGTCGACGGACTCATTGACGAGGCGGGCAGACTGATCGCCGAGGGCAGCCGGCGACACGGCTGGTTCGAGATGGCGACCCTCAAAGAGCCCTACCGCGTCGAGGGCAAGAAGACGATGGGCTACGAGTTGTGGGAGCAGCTCGACGGGGAGCTACCCGAGGCGATCCTCTATCCCACCGGCGGCGGGACCGGGCTCATCGGCATGTGGAAGGCGTTCGCTGAGCTGGAGCAGATGGGACTCGTGGGGAGCGAGCGGCCACGCATGTTCGCCGTCCAGGCGAAAGGCTGCGCCCCGATCGTGCAGGCCTGGCTCGCGGGCGCGGAGCGGGCGGAGCCCTGGCCGGACGCAGCGACCATCGCCCCCGGCATCCGCGTGCCGGCACCGTTTGCCGACGACCTGATCCTACGCGCGCTCAGGGAGAGCAGCGGGGCTGCGGTCGCGGTCTCGGACGACGCGATCGTGCAAGCGATGCGGCAGCTGGCCAGATTGGAAGGGGTCGATGCCTGCCCCGAGGGCGCGGCGACCCTCGCCGGGCTCGAGCTGCTGCTGAGCGACGGCGTGCTCAGCGGCGACGAGCGGATCGTCCTCTTCAACACGGGGAGCGGACTGAAACACCCGGAACTGCGCGCTCGGGCCTGACAAGCAACGCGCAACGCCATGGCCCACGAAAATCGTTTCGCGACGTGGAGATGGGATCTGGCGGCGCTACCGACCGTACTGGTCGCCCGTGGCGACATTGAGATCCGTCGCCCAGAGGCGCGGCGACGCACCCACTGCCTATTGGCCGGAGGCACCGCGCAGCGCCTGCCACCAGGGCTGCACTTGCGCCGGCATCGTGTCGTGGATACGCCGCATCCCGTCGCTGGCGTCCGCGCCGAGTTCCTGCATGTTCGTTGGCGGGAGCGGGGACGCACCCTCGATGGGGTCGACCCACTCCAGCCGGATCTCCGCGATCGACCCCCCTAGACCCGGGCCGGCGTTGTCCTGGTAGTCGCTCGACTCGTGCTCGAGGAAGCCGTTGTAGTCGTCGAAGGCGAGGAGCGTGTAGTAGTGGCCAGGCTCCTGGCCGCGCCAGTACTCGTAGTGCCGAAGGTTGTCTTCGTTGTCATGCGTCGAGCGGTAGCGGGTTCGAACTGCCTCTTCGAAGGCGGCCTCGGTACCGGGCTTCACGCGGATGTGGGCGAGGATCGCAGCCATCTCATGTCTCCGGCGTTCGCGTAGCGGCAGAGCCAAGCCGCTCAACGCGATTCTAGGTCCCCGCCCGCAGCCCGGCGCGATGGCCTCGTGCTGACGGCCACTGCCGGCCGTCGGCGCGCTCGACGTCCATGATAGTGTCGACTGCGAGAAGCGAGGGGGGCGAGATGCAGCGCGGGAACCAGGCTCTCAGGCGGCCGCCCCAGGGGGATGGGGCGCGCGACGACGACACTCCGAGGGGGGGCGAAGGGGACCGGGACGCGCACAACCGCGGGGAAGCTGCGGACGACCGGGACGCGGTCGGAGAGGCCCAGGCGGCGAACCGGCTGCTCGACGTATGCGATGTGCTGAGCAGTGCCGACCTCGACTGTCTCCTCTGGCCCTGACCTCGATCCCTGAGGCTCGGCGGACCAGCCCGGCACCGCTGTGGGGCACGAATATGTCCCGTCGGCCCAATGCCGAGCGGGGGCGCCACCGCCCGGCTCGACGGTGGCGGCACCATCACGATCACCGTGCTGTCGTTCAACGGAATTGGGACGCCGTCGGGGTCGTGCCGGACCTACGCCTTGGTCGCTCGCCGTTTGCGGCGCCGTCGTACACTCTGCTGGAGGTGGGATAGCGTGCCTGAGCAAGCGGCTGAAGGTCATCGTCACACGGGTCAGCACTGGCTCGAGCCTGAGCGCGTGCACGATTTCGCGGTGCGCATGGATGCACGCGCGAGCGAGCGTTCCGAGCAGTTCGAGCTGATGACGCAACTACTCGGACGCGCGCCCCAGGACGAGCTCCTCATCCTCGACCTCGGTGCCGGGTACGGTGCCGAAGCGCAGGTCTTCCTGCGCGCTTTCCCTCGCGCGACGGCGGTTCTGGTCGACGCGTCCGCAGAGATGATGCGCATCGGCACGGAGCGCCTCGCCGAGTTCGAGGGGCGCTACCGCTACGTCGCCTGGGATTTCGGCGAGGGCGACCTTCCCGATGATGTTCAGGGGCCCTTCGACGCGGTCATCTCCTCGGCGGCCATCCACCACCTGCCCGAGGCGGCCCTCCAACGCCTCTATCGCCAGATCTGGGAGCGCCTGGCGCCCGAGGGCGCCTTCCTCAACATCGACTTGGTACGCGCCCCCGACGAGGCGATCGAGGCGCGCTATCGGGCGATCGCTGAGATCGAACGAGAGGCGCGCGGCGAACCTGCGCCGGACGAGTCGCGGCGCCACCAATCCCACCTCGAACCGCTCGAGAGCCACCTGGCTTGGCTCCGTGACGCAGATTTCGAGCAGGTCGAGTGCTTCTGGAAGCGCCTCAATAGCGCCCTTTTCGGTGGCTTTCGACCCGTCGCACCGAGTTCCGGCAGCTAGGGCGGCGCAGCCCTCCCAACGATTCCGTTCGGTGACTGACCCGCATGGCCTGGGTCTGAGCTGCAATCAGCCGAGCGGGGTGCGCCCCGCAGCCGGGGGACGCGTAGGATTCGGGGCGATCTCAGTTCGCCCAGGAGTGACCTCATGACCGACACGACTTACCCACACGCCGAGCTGCTGGCCAGCACGAGCTGGCTCGCCGAGCACCTCGACGAGCCGCAGCTCAAGATCCTCGACGCGCGCGGCGAGGGCGAGTACGCCGAGGGTCACGTACCCGGCGCCCTGCTGCTGCCGCCGGGGGCCTTCCGCGCCACGAGCGGCGTGGCCGACGTCTGCTCGCCCGAAGAGTTCGCGGAGACCGCCGGCGCGCTCGGCATCTCCGCGGACGATCCGGTCGTTTGCTACGACGCAGCGGGTCCCGCCGGCGCGCGGGCCTGGTGGGCTTTTGCCCGCTTCGGCCACCGCAACGTGAAGTTCCTGAACGGCGGTATCCGGCAGTGGTTGTCGGAAGAGCGACCGCTCTCGACTGAGGCGACCTCGCCGGAGCCGATGACGTACACGCTGGGCGCCCCCGTGGAAGACCTCGTGTGCAGCCTCCCCCAGGCGGTGAGCGCGGTGAGCGAAGGCGCGGTCCTGTTCTGGGACGTGCGCTCGGCCGACGAGTTCTCCGGCGCGAATCCTCGCAGCAACCCGCCCGATCGTGCCGGCCACATCCCCGGCGCTGTGCAGCTCGAGTGGAACGAGCTAGTCAACGCCGAAACGGGTCTGTTCAAGCCGGCCGCCGAGATGGAGCGCACATTGGCGGCAAAGGGGATCAGCCCGGAGAGTGAAGTTGTCACCTACTGACAAGGAGGCGGGCGTGCGGCGCACGCCGTCCTGGCCCTGAAGCTCCTCGGTTACGGCCGCGCGAGCAACTTCGACGGCTCGATGAACGCGTACGTCCCGAGCGACGCCCCGATCGAGCGGTAGGTGGCCGCCGCTGGGCGCGGCCAACGCTGAGGATCGCGCGCGCAGGACGGCTGCGCCGTTCGCGCCCCACCGCCCTCAACCCGGCGACGACGCCCGTTCATGAACGATCTCCAGGCGGAGTACGATGCCGGCGCCGACTCCTCCGGGGCGACGGCTGGCAACGCCCCGGGTAGATATCAGTCGCGTGACCTCATCAGAAGGAGACCCCAAGTGCTTCGGTTCGTGTTCAATTTCAACTACGCAAACGGTGTTTCACTCGATGACGGCGAAGCCTGGTACCACGGGCCCCATGTGGAGGAGCTGAAAGCGATCCCAGGGGTGCAGTGTTACCGCTCCTGGCGCGCCCTGAAGGTGCCCGAGAACATCTCTCGGGTCATGTCCCCCCCAGAGGATGACTATGTCCGCCGGAGCGAGGTCTGGTTCGAAAGCTATGAGGCTTGGGAGGCGAGCCGCGAGTGCTGGGTAGCGTCCCAGGAGGGAGCCCCCGGCTTCCGCGGCCTCGACGCCATCTTTGTCGCCAACGAGCCCCAGTACGACCTCCTGCGAGACGTGCCCCCAGAGCACTACAAGTACATCGCCTGGCCCATCCAGTGGCGCGGCGGCGGGCCACCTGAGATAGAGGACGGCGGCGACACTGTGCTCTACAGCTACTTCGTTCCGCGACCATCGCACATTTCGGCTGCCAAAGCCGACGACTGGTACCTCGGTCACCACACCCGCGAAGGGAAGCAGATGCCGAGCATCAAACATTACAAAATCTGGTCGACGATTAGCGTCCCGGAGCAGCCTCGGCATGGGCTGGTACAGCCCGACCACTGGTACCGACTGACGGAGCTCGGGATGAGCTTCTCCAATTTCTACACGACCATGTTGGATCCCAAAGTGGGTGTCTTGTTTACACCCAATCCTGACCCCGGGCCGCCACCGAGCGGGGAGCCGTCTGGGCGAGGCAATATCTTCATCAAGTTAGACGAGGCCGAACGGCTCATCTGAGGCAACGGTCGACGGTCCGCGGCCATCCTCGCGGCCGAACGCCACGGAGGGGAATATCCTGAGCTGAGCCGCGCTGCGCGGCGGTGCGCGCGACGCTGTACCTAGGAGGCAAACGGATGTGGGACTCAGTGCTCCTTACGAAGCGGGACCGTGTAGCGACAGTCACGATGAACCGACCGGAAGCGCTCAACGCACAGGATCGGCAGCTGCTCGAAGAGCTCATGGAGGCGTTCGAGCAAGCCTCCGCCGACGACGAGGTCCGCGTGATCATCCTCGCCGGCGCTGGTGAGTCGTTCTCGGCCGGCCACGATCTCGGCTCGGAACGCAGCCGCGCTGCGGCAGCCACGCGGCCACGGCGCCCGGGGGCTCAAGGAATCATGGAGTACGAGGAGGAGATGTACCTCGAGTGGTGCTTGAAGCTCCGCGACCTCCCGAAGCCGACGGTCGCCCAGGTGCAGGGCTACTGCATCATCGGCGGCTGGATGATCGCGAGCGCCTGCGATCTCATCGTTGCTGCGGACGACGCGCTCTTCACCGATCGAGCAGCGCGTTGGGCCGCGCCGTCGGGGGAGTTCAATACCTACGTCTACGATCTGGGTGCGCGGAAGGCGAAGGAGCTGCTTTTCACGGGGGACTACGTCCCCGCCGAGGAGCTCTACCGCTTGGGGATGGTCAACAAGGTTGTCCCGCGTGACCGCCTCGAAGACGAGACGTTCGCGTACGCAAGCCGGATCGCCATTACCGACCCCTTCCTGCTCAAGCTCGCCAAGCGCTCGGTGAACGAGGTCGTTGACGCGATGGGCTTCCGCAGCGCGCTTCGGACCCAGCACTACCTCCACCTGATGACGCACGCCCATTACGCGATTCCCGGAACCGAGCTCCCGGTGCCTCGGTTGGAGGGGGAGACGCCCAGCGAGTGGGCTCGGCGACGAGACGCGCTCTACGGCGAGAAGCCACCCCTAAAGCCCCAACGTGCGGCTGTGTGAACGAGCGACCACGCGCCGCTCGCGCTACATCCCTCGTTTCGAGGCGGTGGCACCAAACCGTATCGGCACCATCCGGATTGGGTTTCGCCTGGCACGGGTCCCGCCGGACCTCTAGATGGTGCTAATCTCGGCCGCCCCGGCCTGAGCCCTGCTGGGTTCAGGCTGGACCAATCGGTGGGAGGCACCGGCCATGAAGTTCGGGCTCTTCTATCTGCTCGAACGCCCCGAGGGGAAGTCTGAAGCGCAGATCTACAGGGAGACGCTGGAGCAGATCAGGGCGGCCGAAGAACTTGGCTTCGACTCGGTCTGGCTCGCGGAGCATCGCTTCACGCGCTACGGCGAGATGCCCGACACAATGGTCTTCGCCGCCGCAGTGGCGGCCTCGACCGAGCGCATTCGGATCGGCACGACAGTGGTTGTGCTCCCCTTCCACAACCCCATTCGCCTCGCCGAGCAGGTGGCGATGGTCGATGTCCTCAGCGGCGGCCGTCTCGACCTTGGCGTCGGGCGCGGGTACCAGGCCGGTGAGTACCGGGGGCTCGGAATCTCGATGGACGAGAGCCGATCTCGCTTCGAGGAGACCCTCGACATCTGTGTCGGGCTCTGGACGAACGAAACGTTCTCCCACGACGGTCGACACTTCCAGCTCTCCGAGGTGAGCGTCGTGCCAAGGCCTCTGCAGCAGCCATTTCCCCCGGTCTGGGTGACCGTCATGCAGACGCCGGCGTCGTTCCGCTACGCGGCCGAGCGCAACTACGGGATCGTGAGTGGCGACCCGTACCAGGCCGACCCCGCCTTCACAGAAGGATTCGAGAACTACCAACGCGTCCTCGGCGACATGGGGCGCGGTGAGTTGGCGGACAGCTTCTGGGCGCTGGCCCCCACGTTCGTCCACGAGGACGCCAGCAAGGCCGCCTCGATTCCGCAGGTGAGCTGGGATTCCTATCGTGATGCTTTCATCGAACACGGATCACCGGCCAAGCCCGATGGCACGCTGCCGGAGGACTACCAGGCCTACACGCGATGGGAGGGCTACCGCTCCGCTCGTCACGAGAACGTGTTGGAACTTCCCACGATCTTCGTCGGCGATCCAGCGATGGTGCGGGACAAGATCTCTGCACAGCACGAGCGGGGCATCAATAGTTTCATCCTCTGGATGAACCGTGGCGGAGGCATCGAGCAGCGAGAGGTGCTGGGTGCGATGAAGCTCTTCGCCGATCGGGTGATGCCAGCTCTCGGCTAGGCCCGGGGCCGAGTTCAAAGTTCAGAGTTCAAAGTTCAGCGCGGGAAGAAGGCCGCGGACCCCGCCGGCGGCCAGCTTCGGTGGGCGAGCGGGGCCTTCTACGAGCGTGAACTCAGCCACTCCTCCACCTGCTCGCCATGCTCCGTGAAGTGACCGATGCCCGTACCTTCGAGCAGGCGGTCGCCGATGCGGGGCTGGGCGCGCTCGGCGTCGACACCGTAGTGCTCCTCGCTAAGTCCCCGCGCCTGCTCCAGGTAGTCGCTGCAGGCGGCATCGAAGTCTTCGAGAGCGGCGCGACCCGGTAACGCTTGCTCGGCGAATCTGGCGTTCCAGGCGTCGAAGTCGCTGTAGTCCGCGTCCGGCCGGTTGGCCCGTTCACCGCGGGCCACGCGCTCGAAGGCCGGGGCCATTTCGCGCAGCCAGCCCGACATATGCGCGAGTAGCTGGCTCAGGTTCCAGGTCCCGAGCCAGGCCTCCCCGTAAGCCTCGTCCGGTAGATCCTCAATCCTTCCGCGGAACGCCGCCCGGCTTCCTTCGAATCGCTCGATGGCCTCGTCCTTGTCCGGCATGGCTAAACTCCCCGTTCCTCAATGGCATCCGGCTCCCGGCAACGTGCCGCTGGGGCCGGCTCACCAGCTTAGAGCCTCCGGCGGGGTCGGCCATCGCCGTACCCAGGCGCGAACTCGACCACGACCGCCCCGGCTATCGCGGCGCCACCGCCACCTCGGTTCGCGACGGGGCCAGGGCCCGCGGCCCGAGGTCGGCGAACGACCAGCGTATTTCGCCGCCGCCGAGCTCGAGCGTCGCGACGGAGCGTCGAACATGGAAGCCGCGACGGCCCGCGGCTCCGGGGTTGAGGAGCAGCTTGCTCCCTTCGCGATCCGCATGCTGACGGTGGCAGTGGCCGTACACGAGAATGTCCCAGCCAGTTGCGGGAGCGTCTTCGAGGCGGTGCACCAGCGCGATCCGCATGCCCTCTGCAAGGATCGCCGCACGCTCGGGGAGGCGGGCTGCCGCACCTCGACTGTCGTTGTTGCCCCGCACGGCGGTCACCGGCGCAAGCTCTGCGAGTCGGCCGAGAACCCCCTCCCCGACATCGCCAGCGTGGAGGATGCGATCGCTGCCCACAAGGGCGGCCAGCGCGGCGTCGTCGAGGTGTCCGTGCGTGTCGGCGATGAGGCCCAATCGCATCCGCCAAGTCTAGCCCGCCGGTCTCGTCACCCGGCGCCAACGGCGTAGCGCCAACCGATACGCGTGTAGGCCGGACCTCCTTGGGATCGACCCCAGACGTGGGGGAGCCGTTGGCGACCTCGACACCTGCCTGCGCGTCGTGAAGCTCGATAGCTACCCGTGGGACTGCGGCCCCTGTTCGTCCGCGGCTGCAGGGGCATGATCGGACCGGTGTACGCAATCGGATCGCGGCAGACGAAGCCCGCCCGCTGAAGGTCCGCTGGGCCTTCTCAGCCGAGAACGGCGATACCCATGAGGACGGTTTCATCGCCACGGCCGTCCCACGAGTGCGGGGTTCCCGCCTTCAGCAGAATGATGTCGCCCGCACGGAAGGGCAGGGCCTCTCGGCCCGGCAGCCCCAGATCTCCGCTTCCGCTCATGATGAACACCACTCCATCCACTGGTCCGGCGTGTTCCAGAATGTGCCCCCGAGGCTCTATTCGGGTCAACATCAGGCTGGCCTGAGACGACTCCGATACCGGGCACGGGGCTGTGGCTGCGCCGTGGGACGGGTCACTGCCCTCCGACGGCATCTCGGCCCACTCGATCGGAACCTCACGCACGACGATCTCACCGGCCGCATTCTGCTCAACTTCGTGGTAGGACATGGGCTCACCCTCAGCTGTTTGGAGGAGACCTGGGTGGCGAGGTTTCGCCGTACTCCGAACGGATTTCTGCCTGAATACGTTGCTCTCTGGGCGGTTCAGCCGTCAAACAGGCAGATGTTCGGCCACTCATGCCGGGTGTGGTCGGGTGCTGCTCGACGACCATCCCGTGCTCACGCTCATCGCCTGCGTCATCCCTGTCCCCGTCCCTGTTCGGGCGCGCGCGAACAGGGAATTTCGCGCGCGCTCTCTCCCGCATTTGCGGCCGCGCTGACCGCCTGGTGCACACGAGCGCGGACGCCGCAGCGGCACGCGAACGCAGGAGTCGAGCGGCCAATCCCCGCGTTCGTGAGCGCTACTCGCTGCCGACCCACTGGTCGTAGAGCTCGTGGAAGTGGCGGATCTTGCCCTCGGAGTAGGCGGAGAAGTGGACGTAGGGGTCGACCTTCGTCTTCAGGCCCTTCTGGATCTTGGGCAGGTTGTAGCAGTCCTGGTTGAGGACGCGCGCGAGGCCGCCCATCTCGGGGGCGAGGGTGAAGTCTTCGTCCGCCCCGAGCCAGTGAATGGGCGCGGCCGGTGGCATCGGCTCGCCCTCGGGCCAGGGCACCAGGTAGAGCACCTCCATGATGCTCATGTCGGGATCGTCCCCGTAGGGGCGGAAGCGATAGACGATGCGGCTGAAACAGCCCCAGGGGTGGAAGTTCGGGAAGAGGTTGTTGAAGTAGCCGTCGACGACTTCGGCGTCGCAGTAGATGTCCGCCGTATCGCCGAGCGCCAAACGAAGGCCCTCGCGGGCCATCTCGGCCCCGGCCTTGCGGCGCTCGAAGACCTCCTCGGTCTTCGGGTAGATCCCACGTTGCGGGCTCGTGTTCGCGCCGACCGTGATCGCGCGGCACCAGTTTCCAAAGATGTCGTACTGCATGTTGGCGCCGTCGCCGCCCAGGGTCATCGCCTGGGGGTGGGTGGCCATCACGTGGTAGCCCTCCATGAAGGCTTCCTGGGTGAGCTTCCAGTTGGCCCGCATCACCTTGGCCACGTGCATCTGCTTGTAGCGTTTCTCGAACTCGTACTTCTCATAGTGCTGCGGGAGCGAGCCGATGAAGTCCTCGAACGGCTCGCACTCGGGATCGGGGTTGATGAAGACGAAGCCGCCCCATGTCGCTGTCTTCGCTTCGCGCAGGTGGTCCACATCCTCACGGACTTCCGGGAAGTCCCACTCGGAAGGGATCTCACGCAGCGAGCCGTCGATCTCCCAGCACCAGCCGTGGAAGGGGCAGCGGAACTCGGTCGCCTGCTTCCCGTCGAACTCGCGCAACTGGCGGCCGCGGTGGAGACAGGCGTTGTTGAACGCCTGGAACTCGTTCTCGCCCGAGCGAACGACGATGTACGAGAGGTGGGCGATGTCGTAGACGATGTAGTCGCCGACCTCGGGGATGTCGTCGACGTGACAAGCGAACTGCCAAACCTTCTTCCAGAGGTGCTCGACTTCGAGGTCGTGCCACTTCTTGCTGACGAAACGCTCAGTCGGGACCCTGGTGACCCCGCCCGGCATGGGCGAGTCCTCCTTCAGCTCCGGCGGCACGCGCTCAGGGAAGGTGTCGCCCGCCAGCACTTCGTGGAAGGAGATGCCCTTCGAGCGCATCCCCTTCGGGGTCTCGCGTCCCGGGTCGCCGACGTACTTCGCGACGGTCGCCTCGGCGGGCATCAGCATCTTGCGTGCGCCGTAGCGGGGATCGCGCACGGAGCCGGTGTAGGTGTCCTCCGCGAGATCGCCCGGCGCCCGTTCACTTTCCTTGGCGGCCACGGCCATCGCCATGTCGTCCATGCCTTCGGGAAGGTCCGGTCCGCCGACGTACTGCAGGAGGTGCGGATCGGCGCGGGTGATGCCGCCCTCCTCCCAATGGCCCTCCCAATCGAAGACGCCGAAGGACTCGCCCTTGCTCACGCGGACTCGCCCTTCGCCAATATCCTCGTACGTCGCGCCACTTATCGGATGGACTTCGCTTCGCATGCTGCCTCCTCGCGGCGGGAACCTGATTGCTCATGTCCGCTCACGCGGGAATCGCGTTTCGGGAATTCTGACGGAATCGCGGGGCGTTGCCCATCCTGGCCGGGATCGCGGCCGGCCTCGAATCGCCGTCGTGGGGAGCCGGTGCCTCCAGCGATGCGAAGTCGGAGCGGGCGAAGCGTAGCCATGAATTGGCGGGGGGCTGCGACGGCCGGGCGCCTTGCGTATGGTTTGGTGAGCGGTAGGAGGTGGCACCGTGGCCAGCACCGAGACGTTCGACCCGAGCCTACTCGAGGGTGAAGCCTTCCGGCTGGACCCCTTCCCGGCGCTCCAGCGGCTGCGTGACGAACACCCCGTCTACCAGGATCCCCGGGACGGGACCTGGTGGATCACGCGCTACGACGATGTCGTCGCCGGGTTCCTGGACCACGACGCCTTCTCGAGCCTGATCTTCGAGCAGTCGCATACGGCGGTCTTCGGGCCCTCCTTGACGGCCATGGATGGCGACGAGCACACGAAGAAACGCGCGATCATCGCGCCCGAGTTCGTCGGCCGGAAGCTGGACGCGTTCCTGCCCGTCATCGAGGCGAACGTCCGCGCCCTGATCGGCCGGTTCACCGAGGAGGCCGCGAGGAAGCTGATCGAAGGATTCATCGAGCGTGGCGAGGTCGACCTCGTCGACCAGTTCACCACGCGCCTGCCGGTGAACGTGATCGTCGACATGCTCGGGCTGCCGCAGTCCGACCACGACCGCTTTCACCACTGGTACCCGACGTTCCTCGCGGGGCTCGGTCCCGACCTCGTACTGCGGAAGGCCGGTGTCGAAGCGAACAATGAGTTCCACGAGTACCTCGAGCCCTTCGTGCAGGAGCGCCTGCGCGAGCCGGGCGAGGATCTCATCTCGAAGCTCTGCCACGCCGAGGTCGACGGCGAACGGCTCACCGTCCACGACATCAAGGCGTTCACGAGCCTGCTGCTCACCGCCGGTGGGGAGACCACGGACAAAGCGATCGCCAACCTCTGGTGGCTCCTGCTGAACCACCCGGAGCAATTCGCCGCGGTGCAGCGCGATCCCTCGCTCTTGGACCAGGCATTCACGGAGACGATGAGGCACTGCGGTCCCGTCGGCGGCGAGGTCCGGCTGATGTTGAAGGACGCCACCGTCCGCGGCATCACGATTCCTGCAGGTGCGGTCGCCCATCTCTCGATACACGCTGCGAATCACGATGAGCGCCTCTTTGCTGACCCTGAGGCGTTCAATATCGCGCGTGAGGACCTCTACTTCGGCAAGGAAACGCGCGTCGGCTACCGCGAGGGGGGCAGGGCGAGCCACCTCGGCTTCGGCCTCGGGAAACACTTTTGCGTGGGCTATCAGCTCGCGCGCACGGAAGCGGTCATCGGATCGCAGCTGATCCTTGAGGCGATCAAGGACGTGCGCTTCAAGCCGGGGCGCAACCCAACCATGGGCCAGGGCGTATCGATGCGCTCGGTGAAGTCGTTGGAGATCGAGTTCGACGCCAGCTGAGGCGGTCGCGCTCAGCAGACTCCCGTACGTCTCGCCAGCGCCCCCGGCCCGCGTGATCCTTCCACGACCCAGCCTGCTGACGCTGCTTGGCCTACACTGCTGCGCGCAAGACGTACGCGAGGAGGCATATCAGATGGAGTACCGCAAGATCGGAAGCTCGGACCTAGAGGTCTCGGCCGTGGGGCTGGGCTGCAACAACTTCGGCATGCGGATCGAGGCCGATGCCGCCCAGGTTGTCGTCGATAAGGCCATCGGCCTCGGGGTGACCTTCTTCGACACGGCCGAGATGTACGGCATGGGCGCCTCCGAGGAGATGCTCGGAGCGGCCCTCGGTGACCGCCGCCAGGATGTCGTGATCGCGACGAAGTTCGGCATGCCGAGCGCGGGCCTGACCTCGCCCGGGAGCGGGTCGCGGGAGTACATCATGAACGCCGTCGATAACAGCCTGAAGCGCCTCGGGACCGACTATATCGACCTCTACATGATCCACTTCCCCGATCCGGAGACGCCCGCCGAGGAGACGGCGCAGGCGCTCGACGAGCTGGTGCAGACGGGCAAGGTGCGCCACGTGGGGATCTCGAACGTGTCCGCGGCGCAGACCGAGGAAGCGCAGAAGGCCGCTCAGGCCAAGGGTGTCAAGCCCTACATCTCGGTCGAAAACGAGTGGAGCCTCCTCGACCGGGCGGTCGAGGAGGAGGTGGCTCCGGCGGCCGTGAAGAACGGCTGCGGGGTTCTGCCCTATTTCCCCCTCGCGGGCGGGTTCCTGACCGGCAAGTACCGCCAGGGCGAGGAAATGCCCGAGGGCGGGCGGCTGACCGAGGGCGCGCTCGCGGGGCTCGCGGGCAAGTACATCAACGACCGTAACTGGGGGATCCTCGCAAAGGCGGAGGAATTCGCCGAGGCCCGCGGCCACTCCGTGCTCGACCTCGCGATCAGCTGGCTCCTGGCGAAGCCGGGTGTCCCGAGCGTGATCTCCGGCGCCACGAAGCCCGAGCAGGTCGAGACGAACGTGAGCGCCGGGAGCTGGCAGCTCAGCGCCGAAGAGGTCGCCGAGGTCGACGCGTTCGCGAGCTAACCGGGACCCGACCGACCGGCCGCCGGAGGGCGTGATCACGCACCCATGCGTGGTCACGCCGCTCCGCTTTTGGGCGTCCGCGAAACGAGTCCCGCCCGACGGCTCCTAGTGCCGGCGGCGCAGGCGCGGCAGGGCCAAGCCCGCGCCGCCAGCCGCCAGCGCGAGCAGCGTGAGCGCGACCCCGAGAATCAGAACGAGCGGCGGCGACCCAGCGGACCCGCCTTGCGTACCAGAGCCGGCGTCCGGCGGCATCGGCAGCTCCGTCGGCGCAGCGGTCGGAGGGGGCTCCGTGGGGACAGCCGTTGCGGTCGGCGCGGTCATCGGCGTGGGCTCCACCGTCGCGGTGGGTTCCGCGGTCGGTTCGGCCGTAGCAGTCGGCTCGACCGTCGCCGAGGGTTCCGCGGTCGGCTCGGCGGTGGCAGTCGGCTCGACAGTGGCGGTGGGGGGCGGTTCCGTGGTCGCCGTAGGTTCGACGGTCGGCGTCGGTTCAGCTGACGGCAACAGGGAGCAGCTGGAGATATCCAACTCGGGAGTGATCGCAATATTGCTCACGACCATGCTCGTGAGCTCGACCAAGGTGTCTCCGTCGATGACGTCGATGGTGCCCCAGAGGTTTCCGGTTTTGGTTGTCGGAATAGCGGTGTGGTAGACCAGCTCCGTGCCACAGAGGTAGGCGCCCATGGGCGGCGTGGCGAGCGTCACCGGAGTACCGCCATCGCAGGAGCCGGTGGCGGTCGGTGAGTTGGTCACATTCTGGAAGGTCCCTGCCTGGATTGAGTTGCCCGGGCAGAGCGGGCCGGTCTGGTTGAGATCGAGGCCCGAATAGTGCACGACGTAGTACCCGCCGTACTGGTACCAGTGCGCCGCGACTGCGCCCGCAGGGAAGGGGAGCTCACTGACATCGTAGGCCGCCGGCATGCCGCTCACGAGCTTCACGACGATGCCGGGGAGCCCGGCGGGGTGACCTGGTCCGAGACCCTCAGCCCCTCCTGGGACTCGGCGGGCGCGACCTTCGCGTTCGCGACGGACGCGGACAGCACGACGACGATAGCCGCGGCGAGCGCCAGCGACATGAGTACGAGACCGATCGGTCCGCCGCTGCGAAGGGTGAAGCTCATCAGAGTCCTCCAGTGGCCGGCGCGGATTCTAGCCCGCCCCCACGACCAGTGGGTAGCCGAGCGGCATCACCGCCGCGGCCCGAACGCTCCCGAGGGGGCGAATAGGAGCTACTGCCGGTGCCACGCGTCAGCGCAGTTGTCGTAACCGGGGAGAGATGATCAAAAGGAGTCCCGAAGCAACGACGAGCAGTCCAGCGAGGATCGCGATCGCGCGTTCAACGCCGATCACCTCGGACGTGATCCCAACGAAAAAGGCCCCGAGCGACATCATGCCCGGCTGGATCATCATCAACGCCATCACGCGGCCGCGGTACTCGTCCTCGACGTAGGCGTGCAGCAGGATCTGGCTGAAGGCCTGGCGCCCTGCGGTGCCCACGCCCACGAACACCATCGCGATGGCGGCGAACCAGAACTCCTGCGAGGAAGCGAACACCACCAGCGCCGCGCCAAGAAGGATCGCGCTCGCGAGCAGAAGCACGCCCCGGTGCCGCTCGGGCAGCGAAGCGATCACGAGGGCTCCAAAGAGCGCCCCGCCCCCGCTCACCGCTGTCAGAAGGCCAAGCTGGACGGGGCCACCGTCGAGCACGGCATCGACGAAGCCGGGCAATAGCTGCATATACGGCATCGCCAGGAAGGCCGTGAGAAACGAGACGCCTAAGACGGCCAGGATGGTCCCGTCCTTGCGCACATAGGCGAAGCCGTCACGAAGATCGGCGAATCCGCCCTTCGCCGGGCCGGCGGTCACCGCCCCGCGGCGGGGCACCGGGATGAGCGTGAGCACCGCGCAGAAGTAGAGCGCGCCCATCACCATGTAGACCGAGCCCGCACCCATCCCCCAAATGAGGAAGCCGCCGGCGGCCGGGGCGAGGAGCCGCATGAGGTTCATCCCAGCCGAGTTCAAAGCGACCGCGTTCATGAGGAGATCGCGGCCGACAACATCGGGGATCATCGCTTGGCGCGCAGGCATCATCAGCGCCATCGTGATCCCCTGCGCGACCGAGGCGACGAAGAGGTGCCACAGAACGAGGCTGCCGCTGAGCAGGAGGAGCCCGACGATCACCGCGAGCAGGACGGAGACGAGCTGTCCCGCTTGGAGCACGATCTTCTTCGGCGTGCGGTCCGCGAGCACGCCCCCGAACATGCTCAGGAGGAGCATCGGAACTGACGATGCGAGGGCGATCGCACCGAGCGCCGTGAACGACTTGGTGATGTCGAAGACGACGTACCCGCGCACGATGAGCTGCATATTCATCGCAGCCATCTGACAGAGCATGGCGAGGTAGTACCAGCGGAAATCACGGTCGTGGAGCGAGGCGAACGTCCGCAGGGATGGGGTGCTGGTCGAGGGGATGGTGGTGGCGACGGCTCCGGTGGCGGTGCTCGTGGGTCGCGCCAAGGCCCCTCCACCGCACCGGCGGGCGGCCACCCTAACGTTAACGGGAAGGTAGGGGGGGGACAAGGTGGGCCCAGACTTTGCGCTTCGGCTTGGGTCCTGAGGCCTACTTTCTTGGCCGAACGTTAACCTGAACGGCCTTCGCGCGTTGTGGAGCGTGACCCGGTGCGGCCGTTGCCCGGGGAAGGCGGAGGAAGCACGTCGATGACGTCTCGACCCAACGGCGACGAGGAGTTCGTCGCTCTTTCCCCCCGTGAAGCGCAGCTGGTGAAGTTGCTCGCCGCGGGCAAAAACGAAGAGCAGATCGCCGCGCGCCTGCATCTGAGCGAGAGCGCGCTCCGATCTGCCCTCGAATTGCTCGCCGGCAACCTGCGCGAGGCCGCGCCCGCGCCCGCCTCGACCTTCGAGCAGCCTCTTTCGGAGCGCGCCTCCTAGACCTGGCTCAGGGCTCGACGGTCACCGACCCGGTGGTGCCGTCGATCGTGACCAGGGCACCGTTGGGAATGAGGGAGGTCGCCCCGCGGATCCCAGCGACGGCGGGAATTCCGAACTCCCGAGCGACGGTAGCGGCGTGGCTGAGGATGCCTCCCGTCTCGACGACGACCCCAGCCGCGGGGATGAACAAGGGCGTCCAAGGTGCGTCCGTGAAGGGCGCCACGAGGATCTCGCCCGGCTCGAGCGCGGCATCCATCGCCGCCTCCGCACCCTCGACCACGCGCGCCTTGCCCGAGGCCGTTCCGGGACTGATTCCGAGGCCGGTGTAGGAAGCGCTGGCGGCCTGCTCCGCGATCACTTTCGGAAGCAATTCGACCGGCCACTCGAACATCACCGGCAGCTCGTGCTGCTGCAGACGCTCGTACTCCCGCTTGCGGCTCTCGATTTCGGCCTTGGCGCCCAGGCCGTCGAGCGTGCCGGAGGCACCTTGCCCCAACTCCTCGAGGCGTAGGAACCAGACATCGTCGGCGGCGTCGATCACGCCGCGCTCCGTCAGCCGGGCCCCGAGCTCGGCGATCGGGGGCCGGTAGGTGCGGCAGGCTCGCGCCCAGTTGGCCTTCGTGCCCTCGCGCCCCCGGTTCATCGTTTGGGCAAGCTTCAGCGCGTGGCGATAGTCGTCGAGGACTTGCGCGGGGAGCTGCTGCTCGATCTCGCGTTCGAGCCGTTCCCGTTGCCCAGCCTGCTTGCGTTCGAGCGCATGGGGATCGCGATCGGCAGCAGCGCCGAGATCGGCGCGGATGCTGCTGAGGACGAAGTTCGGCGCCTCGTTCCAGGTCTGATACGAAGGATCGGTTTCGCGCTGGCCACGGAAGCCCAGCTCATCGATAAACGCCACGTACTCGGCGGCGAAGGCCTTCCATGCGTCGCTGGGTGGCTCCGCGAGACGCGCAGTCAGCGCGTCCGCCATCAGGGTCTCGAACTCGGCGGCGAGCTCCGGGCGTGCTTCGACGAAACGGCTGAGGTCCCAGATCGCCTTCGCGGGGCGGGCGCTCTCCACATCGGTCAGGCCGCTCGTGATGGTGCTCACCCACTCGAGCGGATGGCCCGGGATCTGCTCGTCGAGAATGTTGCCGATGACCGTCGTGTATTCGCCGCCGCCGACCGAGTTGTAGTAATGGAAGCGGAAGACCGTGCCGCAAAGCTCCGTTGCCTCGTCGACGGCGGCGATGAGCTCGGCATCGCTGGCAGCACTCCAGTCGCGGGCAAGCGACGCGCGATAGGCGTCGTACGTGAGGACGCGGTAGTGCTCGTAGTTCTCGTCCGCGTTCTCCCAGCGCTGGGTGATGCGTTCCCGTGTGGCCGCGGCCCGTTCCTGATCGGCTGCGGCTTCGCTCTGGAGCTTGTCTCCGCCCTCCAGGAACTGCTTGAGAAAGTCGCTGCCCTCGCCCACCTGATAGGTCGCCGTGAACCGGTTCGTCGCGCCGTAGTTAATGACGAAGCGACCACCGATGAAGGGCAGCATCGTCGTGCCGGGCGGTTCCGGCAGCGGCACGAGATCGACAACATCGAGGTCCTCCGCGACGCCGAGGTTCCAGCCGTAGTCCCAGGCACGAAGGAGGTCGGCGGGGAGGGGACGGGTCACGCCCGGGAGCACTTCCCCGGCGTTCGTGGTCGTGTATGCGCTGTGGGGTGGGTAGTGGACGCTGTCCCAACTGCAGAGGAGTTCGTCGCTCATCATCATTGTCCGGGGCCTCCTAGTAAGCGGCCGTGCCGCCGTCGACGGACCAAAGCGCACCGGTTATTCCGGCTCCGATATCAGAGGCGAGGAGCACAGCGACCGCCCCGACCTCCTCGACTGTGTTCACGCGCTTGATCGATGACTCGGATGCGAACTGCTCGATCATCTCATCGAAGGTGAGGCCCATCGAGGCCGCAGCCGCAGGGCCGCTATCACGGAGGATGTCGGTATAGATGAGCCCAGGGCAGAGCGCGTTCACGGTGATCCCTAGCGTCCCCACCTCCTTCGCCGCGCTCTTCGTGAGCCCGTTGATTGCGTGCTTGGCGGCAACGTAGGCGGAGATGCCGGCCTTGCCGTGCTTGCCCTCGAGAGAGGAGATGTTGATCACGCGGCCGCTTTCCTGGGGGATCATGTGCTTGAACGCGTACTTCGTTCCCCAGAAGGTCGCCGAGACGTTCCAGAGCATGGTGTGTTCCCAGGCCTCGGTCTCCATCTCGGCGACGGGCCCGAAGCCCGAGGCTCCGCCGGCGTTGTTCACGAGGATATCGATGCGGCCATAGCGCTCGACCGTCCCGTCGACGATCGCCTGCATGGTCGACTCCTGGGTGACATCGCCGGCGATGAAGTGGGCGCGTGCTCCGGCATCGATCTCCTTAAGCGCCTGCGCGCCCTTCTCCTCACTGCGCCCGTTCAGAACAACGTTGGCGCCCTCGTCCAGGAACGCCTCCACGATTCCTCGCCCGATGCCGCGGCTACCACCGGTAACGGCGGCGACCTTGCCTTCCAGCTTCATTACCTACTCCTCGTCGCGCATTCGCGGCGCTGCGGCCTTGAACCGATAGGGGAGCTTACCAGAGGCGGTGCCCAGGCCCGAACGGCCCCGGGGTTCGCTGGATGAAATACCGACGCGCGACACCGACGGGCGACACGGACGGGCGACACGGACGGGTGTGAGGTTAGCCCGCGGGGCGCAGCTTGGACTTATAGATGCGGCCGCGCTTCGTGAGATCGCGGTGAGCAGAGGCGAGCAGGTTGGCGAGCGTGCCGATCGATTCATCCCATTCGGCGAGGCCGTATTCGAACGTGACGAAGACGCGTTCCTCGGCGGTGGTCACCAGTGGCGTCGCTGACACCGCAGTCGCCAGGCGAAACGCGACCAGCTCTCCCACGGGAAAGTTCACGTTGCAGAAGAACGCAAGGAAGCTCCGCCCACCGAGGGGGTAGACATCGTCCTCCAGCCGCACCGTGCCCCGGAGGCAGGTCAGCAGGGTGTGGTCATCGAGCTCAACTGACCCATCAGGCTGATCGACCTCCTCCAGCACGATCAGCATCAGGGAGAAAGGCTCCTCGAGGCGACCATAGCGGGCCACGCTCCGCTGCCAGGTGCGGGTGACTTCCGCAGCGACGGGGATCGCCCGGGCGGGCGAGCCAGCATCGCCCGATCGGCTGTTGGCCTTTCGTCCGATCCGCATTACCCGCACCCCCATACGCCGTAGCTGGTTCCGGGACGCAGCGCGCCGCCGTGCGCGAAATCACGCACTCTAGGATCTTCGGCGCAGAAGCCCTCTTTCGGCAGCCTCGCACCTCAGCAGGAGCCCTTGGCTCCTGCTCGGCCGGAGGACTGCGCTCAGGGTCTGGCCACAGGCGACAGCACGATCATCGCTGGGATCGCCCGCCTTCGGGGGATCCAGGTCCAGCACCAGCCTCGCTGATACCATCGGCTGCAGAACCATGTCCGCGGCTCAGCGCCGCTGGGAGGCACATCGTTTCCGATCTCGCCGAGGGATCGCGCAGCGCGCTGATCCGCCGTCCTCGCGGGCTCTTCTATGGCTGGTGGATCGTCTCCGCCGGCGTCGTGATCCACGCCTTGGTGAGCGCGCTCTTCATGCAGGCGTATGGCACCTACGTAGCCGTGTTCCGGCAGGAATTCGGGTGGAGCAACACCATGCTCTCCGCAGGGTTCTCGGTGGTGCAGGGAACGAATGGCGTGGCTGGTCCAGTTCAGGGCTGGCTCACGGATCGCTTCGGCCCGCGCATGATCATCCAAGTCGGTTTGATTCTGCTCGCAGTGGGGATGATGCTGTTCAGTCAGATCCGCTCGCCACTGCACCTGTTCCCCGCCCTCTTCATCATCGCCGTAGGCATGAGCCTCGGCGGCTTTCTCTCGCTCATGGTCGCGGTGGTGAACTGGTTCGAGCGCCGACGCGCAACCGCGATCAGCTTCCTCACGGGAGGCTTCGCCTTCGGCGGCGTCCTCATCCCCGTGACCGTCCGGGCGATCGAAACGTTCGGCTGGCGGCCCACCGCTTTCGGCTCCGGTGTCCTCATTCTGGCCTTGGGGCTGCCGGTCGCCCAGCTCGTGCGGCACCGGCCTGAGGACTACGGCCTGGCTGCGGATGGCGACCCGGTGCCCGACCCACCCACACCCTCGGCCGGGGGAGTCGTCGCTGAAGTACCTCGGGTCGAGGACGGTTACACCGTGGGCGAGGCCTTGCGTACGCGGCAGTTCTGGTTCGTCTCCCTCGGCCATGGCTCAGCCCTGCTCGTCATTTCGGCGGTCATGGTCCATCTCGTGGTCTACGTGAACGAAAGCCTCGGCTATTCGCTGGGTCAGGCGAGCCTCGTGATCGCCGTCATCACGAGCTGCCAGGTATTGGGCACTCTCGCGGGTGGGTACTTGGGCGACCGCGTGAACAAGCGGATCGTCGCGATCGTGGCAATGCTCGTCTCGGGCGGCGGTCTGATCCTGCTCGCCTCCGCGAACTCGCTTTCGATCATTTTCGTATTCGCCGTCGCCCACGGACTCTCCTGGGGTGTGCGCGGGCCAGTGCTGCTCGCCTTGCGCGCCGACTATTTCGGCCGCCGGCACTTCGGCAAGATCATGGGCCTCTCGCAGCTCGTGATGACGAGCGGGATGGTCAGCGGACCGCTGGTGGCCGGGATCATCGCCGACCGGACGGGGGGCTACGAGACGGGCTTCACCGTGCTGGGCATCCTTGCTGCCACGGGCGCGATCTTCTTGGTATTCGCGCCGGAACCTCCCGCTCGGGCCGCGGCAGCGGGCGCGCGCGGCTAGCCCATCCGCGCCGCCGTACAATCGCCCCCGCCTTCGGAGGTGCGCCCGTGAGCAGGAGCGAGGGACCGAACCCAGGGGTCGCCCAATTCGCCTTCAGCGTGAGCGACCTGCCCCGTGCAGCCCAGCTGTACTGCGATGTACTCGGCTGCGTGAAAGCCTCAGGCCTGCTCATCTGGGGCGATTTCCTGGCCACACTGCAACGCGTGCCCGACCCGGCTGCCGCCCTCTGGTGGGTCATCGACCGCCAGGACTTCGTCCAGATGGAGCTCTGGGGCTACACCCGCCCGAGCCCTCGCGCCCTTGCCCGAGACTGGCGCCCGAGCGACATCGGCTACACGCGTTCAGCGTTCCATGTGGACGACTTCGACGCCGCTCTCGGCCGTTTGGGCGAGGTCGGCCTGACCACCCTCAGCCCGCCCCAGGGCCCAGCGGGCGACCGCCGGGTCTGCATCCGCGACCAAGACGGCTTCATCATCGAGGTGCTCGAGCGCGACCCCTTGCCCGACGCGCGCCCGCCACGCTGGCCGCAGGCCAGTTGCGCGATCCGCAGCGTCAGCCTTTCGGTGCCCGATCTGGAAAAGGCGAGGCGGTTCTGGGTCGAAACGCTCGAGGTCCCGGAGGTCGCGCCCAGCCTTCTGCACACGCCGGAGATGGAGGCGCTCTGGGGGCTTCCCGGGGCACGCGCGGAGACGCTGCTGCTCCGCGCTGGGGACGGACTGATCGAGCTGCAGCAGTATCAGGATCCAGCGCCCCGGCCGCGTCCGGACGGCTACCTTCTGAGCGACATCGGCATCCTCAATATCGCCCTCGGCTACCGCGACCGCGATGCGTTCACGGCCGCGTTCACGCGCCTCCTCGATGGGGGTTACAGCGCCAACGTGATGCCGAACGACGAGGGCCCGTTTACATCCTCGTACGTGAACGACGACCAAGGCTTCTCGCTCGAGATGTTCTACTGCGCACCCGAGATCGACGAATATATCGGCTTCACGCCGGAGCGGAGCTGGCGTTCGCGTTAGCCAGCCGCTCCTCCGTCGAGCTTGTCGCCGATCGACCAGGGCATGACTTCCGCTACGAAGTCAACTACACAAAGGCTCAGGACGAACTGGGATGGCGGCCGCTGGTCCCCTTCGTGCAGGGGGTGCGCGATACGGTCGAGTGGTATCTGGCAAATCGGGAATGGTGGCGGCCGCTCCTGGCCGGCCCCTGGGCGACGATGCGACGAGGTCTCGCTTCGGAGGGAGTCGGTTCGGGACCAAGGTGAAGCCGAGCCGCGCTCGCACGACGGCGGGGCGGCCGGTCACGAGGACCCGACGCTGACGCCCGCGGATCAGAAGATCGTATCGACCGCAGAGGGCGCGGCAGCCTGGCCGACGGCAGTGATCCAGGCCATCGCGCTGAGCGCGAGGATCAGCGCGAGGATCCGGTAGGCGTCGGTCGCGATGGCATCGCCGACATGACTCCGGAAGAAGGGCCCTCAGGCGCGCGCAGCGGCGGCTTCGACTGCGCGGCGGGCGAAGACGGCCACCATCGCTCGGCGATACTCCGCCGAGCCGTGGAGGTCGACGTTCACGAAGTCCAGCTCGTCGCCAGCAGTCTCCGTCGCCTCGGCAGCCGCCGCGGGGAGGGTCGCGCCCACAAGCGCTGCCTCGACGGCACGAAGGCGCTGCGCGTGGCTGGAGGCACCGGTGACCGCAACACGGGCCGAAGCACAGCGCGCTCCCTCGATCGAGAGCGATACCGCAACACCCACGAGCGCGAAGCGCGAAGCGCGTTGGACCAGCTTCGCGTAGGCCGCGCTGCGCGCGGCTTGAAAGTCGACCGCGGTGAGAATCTCCCCATCTGCAAGATCGACCGTGAGGACTTCCAGAAAGAAGTCCTCGGCCGCGACCGTGCGGAGACCCTGCGGGCCAGCCAACGTGAACTGCGCGTCGAGCGCGACCATGACCGCGGGGAGATCGGCAGCCGGATCGGAATGGGCGAGGCTACCTCCGATCGTGCCGCGGTTTCGTACCTGCGCATCGCCGATCTCGGCAGCGGCTTCAGCAACGATCGGTGCCTCCGCGAGGAGGAGCGCTGAGCGTGCGAGCTCGGCGTGGGTCGTGGCAGCGCCGATCGTAATCGTGTCACCTTGCCGCTCGATGCCGCGGAGCTCGGGGATCCGAGAGATGTCCACGAGGATCCCCGGTTCGCTCAGGCGGAGCTTCATCAACGGGATCAGGCTGTGCCCTCCCGCGAGCAGGGTCGCCTCACCAGCTCCTTCGCTCAGGAAGGCGATCGCTTCCTCGACGGAAGCGGCACGCCGGTATTCGAACTCGTTCGGAATCATGCCCCACCGCCATTGCCAATGAGGCGCCACAGGCGTTCCGGTTTAAGCGGCATATCCACGTGGCGAACGCCGAGCGGGGCGAGCGCATCCACGGCGGCGTTGACCACGCAGGGGGTCGACCCGATGGTGCCGGCCTCGCCGACCCCCTTGGCGCCCATCGGATTGAGGGGCGTGGGGGTAACGGTGCGTTCGAGTTCGAAGCGGGGAAGGTCGGTGGCTCGGGGCATCACATACTCCAGGAAGGACGCGCTCACGGGCTGGCCCTGGTCGTCGTACACGAGTTCCTCGAACATCGCCTGGCCGATGCCTTGCGCGAGTCCGCCGTGGATCTGGCCGTCGACGATGAGCGGGTTGATCACGTTCCCGCAATCGTCCACCGCTACCATCTTCAGGAGCCGGGGCTCGCCGGTCTCGCGATCGATCTCGATCATCGAGATGTGGCAGCCGAACGGGTAGGTCACGCCTTCAGGCTCCCAGAAAGCCTCCTCGGAGAGTCCGGGCGACAAGCCCACGGGGAGGGGCACGGGGACATGGGCGAAATCCGCTACCTCAGCGAAGCCACGGGCGATCGCGGGCGAATCGTTCGTGACGATCTCTCCGCCGGCAAAGACGAGCCCATCAGGCGCGACCTCCTCGGGGGCCATCATCGCCGCAGCGAAGCGTCGCATCTTCTCGCTGACCTTCTCGGCCGCGAGCATCAGCACGGTGCCACCGACGGCCTGTGAACGGCTGCCCCAGGTGCCGATGCCCTGCTTCACGATGGCGGTATCGCCATGGACGATGGCGATGTCCTCCATCGGCACACCGAAGTGATCGGCGAGCATCTGGGAGAAGGTCGTTTCGTGCCCCTGGCCGTGCGGGGAGCTCCCCGTAGTCGCGGTGATCTTGCCGCCCCGCTCCACGGTCACGCTGGCGTGCTCCCAGCCGCCCATGGGGATCAGGAACGAGGGGCCGGCGCCGCAGACTTCGACGTAGTACGAGAGCCCCACGCCCACGAGGCGGCCCTCGGCGCGAGCGGCGTCGCGCTCGGCGATGAGCTCGTTCCAGCCGGCGGTTTTGAGGGCGACCTCAAGCGTGCGCTCGTAGTCGCCGGAGTCGTAGGTGATGAGCCCGCCCCCGGCCACTGTGGTGACCGGGAATTCGTCCGGCTGGAAGAAGTTCCGGCGCCGCAGCTCCGCCGGATCCATCTCCAGCTCGCGCGCGAGCATATCCACGGCCCGCTCGAGGAAGTACTGGCTTTCCGGGCGGCCGGCGCCGCGATAGGCGTCGGTCGGAGTCTTGTTCGTGAAGACCTGGGTGATCTCCGAACGCACGATCGGGATGTTGTAGACGCCGCCCACGAGGGCCGCGGTGAAGGTGGGGAGGAGGGCGCTGATTAGCATTTCGTAGGCGCCCATATCGGCGACGAGTCGCAGCCGCAACGCAGTTATGTCACCACCGCGCGTGGCCGCGATGTCGACCGTTCCGATCATGTCCCGGCCGTGCGAGGTCGCCACGAACGCTTCGGAGCGGTCTTCGATCCACTTCACGGGCTGTCCAAGCAGCTTCGATACGGCGGCGACGGCGTGCTCCTCGCCGTAGGTGCTGATCTTGCAGCCGAACCCGCCGCCGACTTCTGGGGCCACGGCGCGCACCTGGTGTTCGCCCAGATCGAGTGCCTGCGCGATCCGCGTGCGGAGAAGGTGGGGGTTCTGGGTCGAGCTCCAGATCGTGAGGTACTCGCGGCCCGGTTCGTAGTGAGCGACCACGCCCCGTGGCTCGATCGGCGTCGGTGCGAGCCGCTGATTGACCATTCGCTGAGAAACGACCACATCGGCCGACGCGAACGCGCTTTCGATCGCGGAATCGTCAACCGGCTGTTGGGTTTCGGGGTCGACACCCGTGCCGAGGGCGGCACGGACGGCGATGTTGTTCGCGAAACCCTCGTGGACGAGCGTGTCGTTCTGTTCGGCAGTCTCAGCATCGACCACCGCGGGGAGCTCGTCGTACTCGATGACGATCGCGTCGGCGGCGTCGCGCGCGCTGTAGCGATCGCTCGCCACGACCAGCGCGACGGGCTCACCAACGTGACGGACGCGATGGACCGCGAGCGGGAAGTGCTCCGGAGCGGGGTAGGCAGTGGCGACGGGGATGGAGCCGACGATCTCCGCAAGCTCTGGGCCGGCCACCACACGCTCGACGCCCGGCATCGCTTCGGCCGCGGCCGTGTCGAGCCGCCGAATCTCGCCGTGAGCGATGTCGCTGCGCTTGAAGGCGACATGGAGCAGCCCGGCCGGCTTCAGGTCGTCCACATAGGTTCCGAGCCCCTGAATGAGGCGCGGGTCCTCCCGGCGCTTGATGCGTTCACCGACGAACTTCGGGAGCAGCGGCCTTGTTGACGACGTCATGCCGGGGCCATCCTCTCGGCGGCGTGCTGAATCGCGTTGACGATGTGCTCGTACCCGGTACAGCGGCAGAGGTTGCCGGAGATACCCTCTCGGATTTCCTGCTCTGTCGGGGCTGGTTCGTCTGCGAGCAGCCCGGCCGCTGCCATGATCATCCCGGGGGTGCAGTAGCCGCACTGGAGGCCGTGTTCCTCCCAGAACCCGACCTGGAGCGGGTGCAGTTCGCCATCAGTCGCCAGGCCCTCGATCGTCGTGACCTCGGAGCCGTCGGCTTGGGCCGCGAACACGGTGCACGACTTAGCCGTGCGACCGTCGAGCATCACGGTGCAGGCGCCACATTGGCTGGTGTCGCAGCCAACATGCGTGCCGGTCAGGGCCAGGGTCTCGCGAAGAAAGTGAACGAGCAGCAGCCGCGGCTCCACCTGGGCCGATCGGGGCCGACCGTTCACGGTCATATTCACCGTTATCGGATCCGCCACCTCTCCCCTCCTTCAGCCAAAGCCTTCGCCAGCCTCAGCGTCGCCATTCTAGCCGCACGAACGAAGCGCACGAAGTCTCCGGCGGGCCCCCAGATTATCCAGGGGTAGACCGCCGCGATTTTCGGTCGGGGCCGCCGTCGTCACGGTGCCGGAGCCGTCAGTGGTAACGGGACGCTCGGTAGGGTGTGCCTCCCCGATCCGGGGCTGGGAACCAGGCCGCCTCGCCTGGGCACGCCAACGGCCCGGTCCGACCGGATAGCGCAGAGAGCTGCTGCTACTCGCAAAGGACGGAGAACTGGAACAGGTTGCTCATGCGCGCGCCATCCGTGATGAAGACTCTGACGAGCTCGGGCGCGCCCAACGGACTAGCGAAATTCGCGCAGTCAAGCGTGAAGTACGAGGCGGTATGAAATTCCATTTGCACCCCGGGCGGCTCCAGGATGTCAACGATTCGGAGGGGGAATCCGGCGCCTGTGAGCGAGGCGAAGTTGATGCGCAGCGCGTTTCCATCAAGGTCGCGCCAGGTGACGAAGACCGGGACGGGCCCATCGCCAACTCCGACCGACGCCGGGAAGGAAACATCGAGGATCTCGGGTGCGTGCGGCCCCGGCCGTATCGGCGTGTTGGTAGGGGTGGGTGTGGTCGTCGGCGTGGGCGTAATTGTGGGCGTGGGGGTCGGTGTGCTCGTTGGGGTCGGCGTGTTGGTCGGTGTGGGTGTGGCGGTTGGTTGACCTGGCGCGGTCGTCGGCGTGGGGGGCTCGGGCGTGGCGGTCGGCGTGGGCGGCTCCGGGGTGGCGGTTGCAGTCGCTATCGATTGGGGCGTGGGCTCCACGTCAGTCCCATCTCCGGCCGTGAGCGCAAACCAGAGCTCGCCTTCGAGCCAGCGAAGGGCGAGCTCCGCTTCGGGAACGGCGAAACAGACGGCGCCCTCGAGACTCGCGCCCGGAGCGAGGACGGTTTCGAAGTCGAAGCTGTCCGGGACAACGCCGCACCTGTCGCCCTCGAGGAACATGGTGTACTCGGAGCCGAGCGTATCGAAGAGGCGCGCGTTAAACGTCGGATTGAACGCTGCCCCCTCTTCGGCAGAGACGTTGGTTGCGCGCAGTCGAACCAGCGCGAAGCGCCGCCCCTCCGCGGGGGGCTCGTTCAGGGAATTCTCTGCGAGCACAACATCGGTCGCGTCGGCGACGAACTCGAGAATCGTCAGCTCCCAACCATCCGACGTCACCACAGCTTGACCGCGCGGCACGGCGGCATCGCGAGACGAGCCCAACGGCGGGATCACGGTCGCTTCCACCACGGTGGTCGGGGAGGCCACCGGCGTGGGGCTGACGACCGCTGTCGGGGAGGCGACGGGGGTAGGACTGACCGCCGCGGTCGGGCTTGCGACCGCAGTCGGCGGGTCGGGATCCGCTTGGTCTGCGGAATCGTCCCCGCCGGAGACGAGCAGCAGGATGACAACGATCGCAGCGCCGATGACCCCCAGGCCGAGAGCCGCAAGCAGAACCATCTGCCGCGAGAAGCCGCTCCCGCCTGCAGGCGTAGCACCGAGCGGCAGCCGGCACTCGTCGCAGAACGCTGCGTCCGGAATCGTGACTGCGTGTCCCGCAGGGCAGGTAGCAGCTAGGCCGCAGACTTCACAGAAGCGGCCCCCCGTCCAGATCGACGGCGTGTCCGTTCGGGCAGGTCCCCTGGTCCACCACCGGACAGAGCATACCTGCCCACTACAGCTCTGCGGAGCGTCCCCACGAAGCGTGCGCCTAGCGACTCATCGCGGGCCTGGTCAGCGCGATCAGCGCCCCCCGGGCGGCCAGGGGCCGCGCTTCGACGCCAGGTCCTGAGTGTGTGGTCTGGGGTTCGATCGCCCCCGCTTCCGGGGATCATGGCCGCGAAACGCAACCGGTAGGGCAGCCAGGGAAGCGAGTGGGACGGTCCGCGTGAGGGTGCTGATTCTCCCTGCGTTCTTCGAGCGTCAAAGGCTCCCGACCTGGGGACGCGGGGGCCAGCAAGGTCTCGTCGGTTGGCCTCACATCTCTACCGGCGCGGCCGGACCGCAGCAAAATCGGTTCCGACCCGCTTGTGGCGCGGCTCGAGCGGGCGTTCAGCCACAGTTCAGCCTGGCTCTGTGAGAGTGCCCGTGCTCAGCACCCTGATCGCTCGGTGCTGATCCCCGCGGGCCGGACCGCTGATGAGGAACGTCCAGATGGAACCGTTCGGGAACCAAGCTCGCAGTACGGACCCCGCGCCCCACAAAGTGGCACCCCCAGCAGGAGCGCTATCGCCACCGGAGCGAGGGCGATGACAGCGGCGCTGACGGTGGAGTGTCGGGACCTGTCGGTGAACTACGGACGAGTGCGCGCGGTCGACGGCGTTTCCTTCTCGGTGGGTACCGGCGAGATCTTCGGCCTGCTCGGGCCGAACGCCGCAGGCAAGACCTCGGTCATCCGGGCGCTGACAACGGTGATCGATCCGTCGGGCGGGGATGCGACGGTCGCTGGCGAGCCCCTCAGCCGGCCCGAGCGGGTGCGCCGCTACATCGGTGTGCTCCCAGAGAGCAACGGCTACCCATCGTCCTCGACGGCGCTCAGCTACCTCCGCTTCTATGGGCAGCTGTTCGGCCTGCCCGCGCCGGAGGCGAGCAGCCGCGGAGAGGCGCTCCTCGACCAGCTCGGCCTTGGGCCAAACGGCAACGAGCGCATCGGGACTTTCAGCCGAGGGATGCGCCAGCGGCTGGGCATCTGTCGCGCGCTGATCAACCGGCCGACTGTTCTCTTCCTCGACGAACCCACGCTGGGCCTCGACCCGGCGGGCCAACAGGAGACGCTGACATTCCTCGGCCGCGCCGCGAGCGAGGAGGGCATGAGCGTTGTCCTCTGCAGCCACCTGCTCGACGAGGTGGAGCGAGTGTGCGACCGCATTGCGATTATGGACGGCGGTGGGATCGTCGCTGACGGTACCGTCGACGAGGTGGTGGAGTCGGCCGGTATGGGTGCAACGACGCGGCTGCGCGTCGAGCAGGGGGCGGTCGCAGAAGCGGTGGTGAAGCTGCAGGCCTGTCCAGAGGTCACACACCTCGATATTGACGCCGGGTGCGTCGGAGAGATCGAGGTCGAGACGGCATCAGGTCTCGACACGAACGAAATTCTGCGACCACTCCTGGACGCGAACATCGGCATTCGGTCGGTCGACGTACAGGGCGCGCGCCTGAGCGACGCGTTCTTCGCACTGACCGGATCGCCGAAGAAGAGCTCGTGACGACGCTCCCGAACTCCGGATCAGACGGCTCTCTGCACGGGCTGTGGAGGGCGATCGCGAGCCAGGAGCTACGCGAGCTCTGGTTTAGCGCGAAGGGTCTCGCGGTGCTGTTCGGTTACACGCTCCTGATGAGCGTGATGTCGTATATCGCCGCGAGCGAGGCCAGCCTGAACCTGCTCGACGCCCGCGAATCCGTGGGGATCATCGTGAGGGTCACGATCGCCTTTGGGACCCTCGCCGCGATGGTCGTGAGCGCGGACGTGATTTCCGGTGAGCGCGAGCGGGGCACGCTCGAAGCCCTGCTCGTGACGCCCGTGAGCCGCCGGGACATCGTCATCGGCAAGCTCCTCGCCGCATCGACGATCTGGGTCGCCGTGGTGGTGGTCTCGGTGCCGTACGTGCTCGTGCTGGCACGCGGGCCAGGTGTGATGGCGGACGCACTCCTCGTGACCGTCATCGCCGGTTCGCTCGTGGCCGCGGCCCTGACGGCCTTGGGCCTGGCGATCAGCGCAATCTCGTTCTCGAATCGCGTAAGCCTCGCGACGAGCTTTGCGGTCCTGCTGCTGCTCGCGGCGCCGAGCCAGCTTCCCGCGGTCACGGCCAGCGGTGTGCTGGGCTCGATTCTGATCAAGGCGAACCCCGTGAGCGCAGGGCTCAGTCTGGCGAACGCGGTTCTCGTCGACCAAAAGAGCTGGGGCTCCCAATGGCAACTCCTCATCTCCCCCAGCGTGGGCGCGGTCATCCTCACCTTGGTGGCGATCGCGCTCTCACGCCGGCTCGAGCTCGGCGGGGCCCGCTGATGCGCATCCCGATCGTCCTGGCGGCCATGCTTACGCTCGCGCTCGCGGCCGCCCCGGCGGCGGGAGCGACTGGACCGGAGAGCGTGGAGCTCGTCCTCAGTCCCGCGCAAGCCACGATTCGACTGGGTGAGACGATCGATCTCAAGGTGACCGTAACCAACACGAGCGACGCGCCGACCGACGAACTTGCCATTCACATCGACGTCACCGATCCCGGCTCGCGGTCTTCGGTGGACCCAGAGGATTGGACCTCGACGCTCACGAGGTTCGCCGGACCAATCGAGCCCGGGGCGAATGTGACAGTGCGCTGGGAGATCCAGCCGATTTCGGGCGGGAACTTCACCGTCTACGCGGTCGCCCTGGCCGCGGGCTCAGAGAACATCACTGCGTCCGGCGCAATGCTCATCACGGTCGACGAGCAGCGCAGCCTCAACCCCGAGGGCGTGTTGCCGGTCGCTCTAGCGGCACCGCTTCTCGTCGGCGGGCTGTTACTCGCGCAGCAGTGGTGGGCGCGGCGATCGGCGCGCACCTCCGCCTGAGGAGCCCCCCTCGCCCGATCGCGATGGGCCGGGTGGCGCTGCACTGAGCGGCGACCGGAGATCAGCCGATCCAACGCACGGGTTCGAAGTACCGGGCGCCGACGCGCTCCTTCGGCGGAACAGTTTCGCTCTCCGGGGCGTGGATGTGCCCAGGAGAGACCGGCGCGCAGCACTTCATTGATGGTGCAGGAGCCGAGGCTGGCGTCCCTCCATGCGCGGCGACATGGGAGGCACGCGGGATCTCGGCGGGCCCCAGAGAGGGCTCGTTGAACGCTATTGGCAGCTTCTATATTGAAACGGCTAGCGGGTTCGCAGCCCGTGTGCCAAGCTTGCCCGCGCCGGATTCCCAGATGCTGTGGCTCGCCAGAGGGGCCCTGCGCTGGGCCGCACGGAGCGCGAGGAGGTCGTGGTCGTGGTCGAGACGATTTCCCATGACGTGGTGGTGGTGGGCGGCGGGGGCGCGGGACTGCGGGCCGTTATCGCGATGGCCGAAGCGCGGCCCGACCTCGACATTGCGATGGTGTCGAAGGTCTACCCGATGCGGAGCCACACGGTCTCTGCTGAGGGAGGGGCGGCGGCAGTCATCAAAGACAACGACTCGTTCGAGGACCACATCCACGACACGATCACGGGCTCGGATTGGATGGCCGATCAGGACGCGGTGGAGACGTTCGTGCGCGAGGCGCCGAACGAAATGATCCGGCTCGAGCACTGGGGTTGCCCCTGGAACCGGGAGCCGGATGGCAGCGTCGCGGTGCGCCCCTTCGGCGGAATGAAGATCGAACGCACCTGGTACGCAGCCGATAAGACCGGCTTCCACATGCTCCACACGCTCTTCCAGACATCGCTGAAGCTAGCGCAGGTCACGCGCTACGACGAGTGGTTCGGGACGAGCCTGCTCGTGGAGAACGGCCGCTGCCAAGGCGTCACGGCGATCGAACTGCGCACGGGACAGGTGCGGGCGATCCTGGCGAAGGCCGTCATCGTCACCACCGGCGGGGCGGGGCGCATCTTCCCCTTCACGACGAACGCGGCGATCAAGACCGGCGACGGAATGGCCATGGCCTACCGCGCGGGCGTGCCCCTCAAGGACATGGAGTTCGTGCAGTATCACCCGACGGGGCTGCCGGGGACGGGCATCCTCATCACCGAGGCGGCGCGCGCGGAGGGGGGCATCCTGGTCAACAGCGAGGGCGACCGCTATCTGCGGCACTATGATCTGGGCGACCCGATCGACGTCGACGATCCGCGCCATCCCCAGCTGCGGACGATGGAGCTCGGGCCACGCGACAAGCTTTCGCAATGCTTCATGCGCGAAGAGGAAAAGGGGCACGTGTTCGAGGGAGAGCATGGCACCTACGTGCACCTCGACGTGCGGCATCTGGGCGAGGCGCAGATCGAGGCAAAGATCCCGTTCGTCCGGGAGCTGGCGCTGAACTACGTGGGCATCGATCCGGTGCACGAGCCGATCCCGGTGCGGCCGGTGGTGCATTACATGATGGGTGGCATCGATACCGACATCGAAGCGGCAACGGAGCTGCCGGGGCTCTACGCCGCGGGCGAGTGCGCCTGCGTCAGTATCAACGGGGCGAACCGGCTGGGCTCGAACTCGCTGACGGAGCTGCTCGTCTTTGGCCGCCGAGCGGGCGAAAGCGCGACCCGCTGGGCCGAGGAGCACCCGGAGATCGACACGGCCGCCTTGGAGCGCCAGGCGCAGGCGGAGCAGGAGCGCATCGCCACCAACTTCATCAACAAGCTCGACGGGACGGAGCGGATTGCAACGATCCGGCGCGAGCTGAACGAGACGCTCGAGGCCGGGGCGGGGGTCTTCCGCACGGAGGAATCGCTGCAGGCATCGGTGGATAAGGTGGCTGAGCTCAAAGAGCGCGCGAAGAACGTGGGCCTGGACGATCACAGCCTGAGTTTCAACACGGAGCTGACGGCCGCGCTCGAGCTCGAGTTCATGCTCGACGCAGCGGAGGCGGTGGCGGGAGCAGCGCTCGCTCGCCGCGAGTCGCGCGGGGCGCACCAGCGCTCCGACCATCCGGATCGGGATGACGAGCAGTACCTGAAGCACTCGCTGTCGTATCGCACAGACGATCGCCCTCGCATCGAGCAGCGGGACGTCGTCATCACCAACTGGCCGCCCGCCGAGCGGACCTACGGGCCGGGGACATGATGCGGGCAGAGATGCAGGGTCGGACGGCAGCAACCGGATCGCGGGAGGCTCAATGAGCGAGAACACGACGATCACCCTCGAGGTGGCGCGCTACAGGCCGGGCGTGGACGAACGGCCAACCATGCAGCTCTATGAGGTGCCCTTGCGCGACGACTGGGTCGTGCTCGACGCGCTGAACTACATCAAGGACGAGGTAGACGGCACGCTCAGCTACCGCTGGTCCTGCAGGATGGGCGTCTGCGGCAGCTGCGGGATGATGGTGAACGGCGTCCCCAAGCTCACCTGCTCAGCCTTCCTTCGCGACCTCGCGCCGGGGCCGATTCGGGTGGAGGCGCTCCAGCACTTCCCGATCGAGCGCGACCTGGTAACGGTGCTCGACGACTTCATAGACAAGCTCGAGTCCGTCACTCCCTGGATTGTGCGGGACGAGCCGGAGCCACCGCCTGAGGACGGCGAGTACAAGCAGACGCCTGCGGAGCTGGCGACCTTCAAGCAGTACAGCATGTGCATCAACTGCATGCTCTGCTACTCCGCCTGCCCGGTGTACGGCCAGGAGCCCGAGTTCATCGGGCCAGCGGCACTGGCGCTCGCGCAACGCTACAACCTCGATTCGCGAGACGAGGGGAACGACCTGCGCGCGATGGTGATCGGCTCGCAGAATGGCGTCTGGGACTGCACGTTCGTGAACGAGTGCAGCGAGGTGTGCCCAAAGCACGTCGATCCGGCGGGGGCGATCCAGCAGCTGAAGCTGGTCAGCGCGGTCGAGTGGTTCGAGAACCTGCCGGGGGTACCCAGCAGGAGGAAGAAGTGACGGTTCGCAAGCCGTATTACGAGCGGCCCTCGTCGACGTGGTGGCTGAAGCGCTGGCCCTACAGGTTCTTCATGTTGCGCGAGATCTCGAGCGTGTTTATCGCCGGCTATGGGGTATTGCTGGTGGTGCTCGCGATGCAGGTCTACCGCGGCCCCTCCCACCTCGCGGATTACGTCAACTTCCTCGACTCGCCCGTGATGTTTGTCGTGCATGCGGTGGTGCTCGTCTTCGCGCTGCTCCATACCATCACGTTCTTCAACCTCACCCCAAAGGCCATGGTTGTGCGGATCGGGGAGAAGAAACTCTCGGCCGTCATGATGGTCACGCCGATCTACGTCGCGTGGCTCGTGGTGTCCGCGCTGGTAGCGCTCCTCTTCCTGCTATGAGCACGATCAGGGGAAGCGGGGGGGCCGCGTGAGCAGTCGAACGCGCGAGTTCAAACGGTCGAACGACCCACCCTTCTGGCTGCTCTTCAGCGCCGGCGGGATGATCTCGGCGCTGCTGCTGCCGGTGCTGATCGTGCTGCTCGGCTTCGTCCTCCCCGCCGGGGAGGTCTCGCTCGAACGCGTCGTGGACGTGTTCGAGAACGTGTTCATCCGCATCATCGTGGTGATCGTCGCCTCACTGGCGTTCTGGCACGCCGCGCACCGCATCCGTTTCACCCTCGTCCATGTGGGCCTGCACCGTCTGGCGACACCGATCGCCGTGGCATCCTATGGGGCGGCGCTGGCAGGGACGGTGTGGGTCCTCGCCGTCGTGATCTTCGTCTAGGGACGACGAGCGCGGCGTCTGAACGCAATCTGGGGACGGTACGAGGCTGTAATGACGCGAGGAGCGGCCGTGACCCAGACAAGCGCACTCAACCCCTATCAGGCCGATGTCATCGAGTGCCCATACCCCATGCACGAGCGCATGCGGGAGCAGGGCGTTTACCACCTGGAGTCGGCCGATACATATGTCGTCAGCCGTTGGGACGACCTCCAGTTCGTGCTCAAACACTCAGAGCTGTTCTCGAACCTGGGCGGACTCGATCCGCACGGCCGGAGCGAGGAGGAGGTCGCTCGGGCGCGCCAGACCGGCTCCCTTCCCGGCAGTGATCCGCCGGAGCACACACACTACCGCCGGCTGGCCGGACCCTGGCTCTCGATGCGCGGCCTGCGGTCGTTCGAGCCGACGGCCTACGCGATCATCGACGGCCTCATCGACCGTTTCATCGACGACGGCGAGGTGGAGCTGGCCAGGCAGTTCTCAACGCCGCTGACCGTGCTCGTTTTCGTGGAGCTGATGGGAATCGCCGACGAGGACATCCCTCAGGTCACGAGCTGGGTGGACGACACGATCGAGGCCATGGGCGCCGGCTTCGGGCTCGTTGAGCCCGAGCGGCTAACGGAGCTGAGGGCCAGCGGTGCCGACTTCCGCCGCTACCTCCTGGGCCTCGCTGAGGAGCGCCGCCGCAACGGTCGTGGCGACCTGCTCACGCACCTCGTGACCGAACCCCTGGCGGGCTTCGACGGCCGCACGCTCCACGAGCAGGAGCTGCAGGGGATGCTCGTGACGCTGCTCATGGGCGGCACGGAGACGACCCTCAACATGATCGACAGCGGCATGTGGCTGTTGCTCGAACATCCGCAGCTGTTGGCCGAGGTCCGCGCCGACCATTCCCTCATCCCCAATTTCGTCGAGGAGACCTTGCGGATCGAGTCGCCCGTCCAGCAGCTCGGCCGGCGAGCAGTCGTCGATACGGAGATCGGCGGGGTGCCGATCCCGGCGGGGTCACGGATCTCGATCTTCTACGCTGCGGCCAACCGCGACCCCACGGAGTGGCCGGAGCCAGATGCCTTCGACATCCACCGCGACGAGGCGAAGCGGCACGTCGGCTTCGGGGCAGGTGTGCACTACTGCATCGGCGCGCCGCTCGCGCGCATGGAAGGTCGCATCGCCTTCGAACGGCTGCTGACGCGCCTCACGAACATCCGCTACAGCCCCGCCAAGAACGATTTCACGCACGGCCCCAATCACGTCATCCGCGGCTTCAAGGAGCTGTGGCTCGAATTCGAGAAGTCCTAGGAAGGCTACCCGGACCCATCGACCAGAACGAAGATCAGCGCCGCGACATCGGCGGTCGCAAGCGCCGCCGCGGCGAAGGCCGCCAGGCCGCGCCCTCGAAACGCGACTGCAGCCCAGAAGATCGCGGCAACGGCGGCGAAGGGCAGGACCGTTCCCGGAGCGCGAACCGCAAGGGGCAGCGTTGCCACGAGGAGCGCGGCGGTGATGGCTGCAGGAAGAGCTGAGGTTGCGCTCATCGGACGCAGCCTAGGAGCGGCACGGCCCCGACGACGTTGCGAGGTGAGGGGCCAGCGACCCGAGTTCTGCAAGCTCGCGGAGTCGCGTCATTACCGGCTCGAGGCGTCCCTTCCTCAAGTACTGGATGCCGTTCTCGCACACCGAGCGGTCTGCAGGCGCATCTCGATCGCCGCCTCTGGGGTGGAAGGCGCTAGACGACGCCCACCGCGTCCACGACCGCGCCACGCAAGGCGAACGGGCCGGCGTGCTCGATGCGAACATCGACGAGCGCCCCGACGCGGGCGGGCTCGTCCAGGTGCACCAGCTTCCCCGTACGGGTGCGGCCAAAAGGCTGCCCCTTGCGCACGCCCTCGACAAGGATCGTCTGCTCGCTGCCCAGATAGGTGGCGTTGATCTCTTGCGAAATCCGGTCCTGAACCGCCTGGAGACGCTGCAATCGCTCCGACTTGATCTCGGCCGGCACGTCGTCGTCCATCGTCCGGTGCGCGATGGTCCCTGGACGGGTCGAGTACGCCGCCACGTGAACCTTGTCGAAGCGCAAGGCTTCGAGGACCGCTAGCGTGTCCGCGAAGTCCGCAGCGGTCTCGCCCGGATAGCCGACGATGATGTCGGTCGTGATGCCGGCCTCAGGCATGAGTGCCCGCACCTCCGCGACCTTCGCCAGGTACTCGGCCAGCGTGTAGCCACGCCGCATCGACTCGAGGACCGCGTCGCTGCCCGACTGCACGGGCAGCGAGAAGCACTCCATGACCTTCGGCAGCTCGGCGACGGCCTCGAGGATGCGCGGCGTCATGTCCTTCGGGTAGGAGGTGAGGAAGCGGATCCGCTCCAGCCGTTCGAGTGCCGCAAGCTCGCGCATGAGGTCGCCGAGGTCAGGCGCGTCTGCGAGGTCGTGTCCGTACGCCTCCACGGTCTGGCCGAGCAGGGTGACCTCGCGCACGTCGTTGGCCGTGAGATACGCAGCCTCCCGCACGATCTCGTCGACGGTACGGCTGCGCTCGCGCCCCCGGCGGTAGGGGACGATGCAGTAGGTGCAGAACTTGTCGCAGCCGTGGACCACGGGCACGAACGCGGTCGGTCCCTCGGGAATGGCGAAGGTGGAGGGCCAGAATTCGCCGCCGAGGTCCTCGGCAGGCTCCTCGACGAGCGCCATGATGGGCGCGAACTGCTGCGGTCGCGCGAACACATCGACGAACGGGAAGCGGCGTTCGAGGTCCCCGGTCTTGGGACCGACCATGCAGCCCATCACGGCGACCTTGAGATCGGGGCGCTCTTCCTTCACCAACCGCACCCGCCCCAGTTGGGAGTACGCGCGATCCTCGGCATGCTGACGCACGCTGCACGTGTTCACGACGACGAGATCGGCGTCGCTGGCTTCGGCGACCGCCTCGAAGCCAAGCCGATCGAATCCAGCAGCCAGCTTCTCGCTGTCCGCCGTATTCATCTGGCAGCCGACCGTCCACAGGAAGTAACGCATCGTCATCAATCTCGGTTCGGGCCCCAGTGGCGGAGGGGGAGGGATTCGAACCCTCGACCGACGTCACCGCCGGTAAGCGCTTAGCAGGCGCCCGCACTAGGCCTCTATGCGACCCCTCCGCCAACATTGTAGGGGCGCACGGCCGCGCGCCCCAGTCTCCCCGCAGCGCCTTCCCTGTCTCATGCGTACCCGGAGGCTGGCGCACACCTCCAAGGAGTTCGAGCCAATACACTGCAGCCATGGCCACCGCCGTCGTCGTCGCCATCTTCACCGTGCTCGACCAACGCCTCTCGGTCCTCCTCATCGAGCGCGCGGCCGAGCCGTACGGGGGCGAGTGGGCGCTCCCAGGCGGACTGCTGCAGCCGGGGGAGACGCTCGAAGGCGCCGCCGGCCGCAAGCTGAAGGATGAGACCGGCCTCTCGGATGTGTTCCTCGAACAGCTGTACACCTTCGACGCCGCCGGTGATGGCAACGCCGAAATCGTCGTCGCGTATTTCGCCTTGCTCCCCGCAGCGCAGGCTCGCCTCAGGCGCGAGCTGGAGTGGCGACCGGCGTGGCGGGCGCTGCGCGAGCTCGGCAGGCTGGCATTCGCAAACGAGCGCGTGCTCGACTACGCCCAGGAGCGGCTGCGCAGCAAGCTCGACTACACGAATGTCGCCTACAGCCTTGTGCCGGTGCGCTTCACCTTGCGCGAGCTCCAAGGGGTCTATGAGGCGATCCTCGAGGAGACGATCGACAAACGGAACTTCCGCAAGCGCGTCGTAGGCCTCGGTATCGTCCGCGCGACCACCGAAACGCGGAAGGAGGGTGCGCACCGCCCTGCGCGGCTTTACGAATTCACGAGCCGCGAACCCATGGTTTTGTTTTGATTGCGCCGGGCTATCCCGATTGCGCCGGTCAATGGTGCCTGACGAGTGATATGCGCCGACACCAGTCCCTTGCGCCAGCCCTGGGGACGGGCTCTACGGTCTGGGATCCTCGCTGAGCACTGCATAGAGGACATCGTCGATTCGCTCCCCAGCGACGAGCCGGTTGCTGCGCAGCACGCCCTCCCGCCGCATCCCCACCTTCTCCATAACCCGCCAGGAGCCCTCGTTGCGGATATCCGCGAAGGCGTAGATGCGCGCCAGGCCGTAGGACTCGAACCCGTGCGCGAGGACGGCGCCGGCAGCCTCCGTCGTCAGGCCACGACCCCACAGAGGCCGGGCGAGCGAGTAGCCGAGCTCGGCCGTGCCGGCGCTGCTCGAGGTCAGCCCAATACCTCCCGAGACGCGCCCTTCGTGGACGATCGCCCAGCTGGGGCGCGTCTCATGGTCGGCGAGGATCGAGGCCGCTACGAACTCCTCGGCGCTCCGCCGGGTGTAGGGCTGCGGCAGGCCGAGATAGCGGTTCCACTCCGGATCGCTTGCATATGCGAGCACGCCGCCCACGTCCTCGCTTCGGAAGGGGCGTAGGAGGAGCCGTTCGGTGCGGAGCTCTGCCGGGCCTTCCATCTGCCCAGTATCTGCCGGCGACAGCCTCGGTACGAGGGGAGGACTTTCGTTAGCAAACCGTAAGCATCGACCGGGGGCGCGGCGCCTGCTGATGTATCCTGAGAGGAAGGCTATCCCCGCAAGGCAGGCGGCCATTAACCCCTACGTCGCCCAGTTCACCTTCACATTTATCCAGATCCTCACCTGGTCTGTAATCGCACGCGCATTGATCAGCTGGCTCCCGATCGATCAGACGAGCACCGTTTATCAGGTTCTCTTCCGCATCACGGAGCCGATCATCGAGCCGATTCGCCGGGTTCTGCCGAGTTCGGGGATGATCGATCTCAGCCCGCTTGCCGCACTCCTGCTGCTGATCGTGATGGGCCAGATGGTTCTGCGCCTGTCAGCTGTCGGTTAGCGCGCGAACAGAGCGGTTCGCCACGTTGGCTGGGTACCCCACTGCGGATCCGTTCGGACTTAGGCGGAGAGTGAGG
>CAUYXJ010000010.1:0-45360 GCA_963577065.1 Dehalococcoidia bacterium
TGGTCAGCGGCACTGACGCAGGGGTGGTCCTCGGCGCAGTCTTCGGCGAGGCCGCGGCCGAGCTCGAAGAGGGGCGGGCCTTGCGCGCGGTGGCCCTCGATAGCGATGGCTGCATCGCCGATCTCGTCCTGATCGCGCGGACGGGCGGAATCGCCTACGTGGTCATGGGCGAGCCCGGACGGGGCGCGGGGACGCTCACCCGGCTGCACAGCGCCACGGGACCCGGCTACGACGTTCAGCTCGAAGATCGCACGGCGAGCACCTGCCTAATAGGGATCGCCGGGCCCGCGGCGGCGGACGTGGCCGCGCGGCAGCTGAACGAGGCGCTGCCCGCGCGGCTGCCGCCGCTGCACGCCACGCCGTTCGAGTTCCACGGCTTCCGCGCTCTCGCCGTTCGTACCAGCGGACTCGGCGAAGACGGCTTCGAGCTGATGCTCGCGCCGCAGGTCGGCGAGCACCTCCTCGGGCTGCTCGGCGCTGCCGGCGTCCCGCTCGCCGGCTTCGCCGCGCAGGAGATCGCGCGCATCGAGTCAGGCGTACCCGCCTTCGCCCCGGACCTCGAGACGGGTCTCACACCCGCCGAGGCCGACCTCACCACCGCGCTGGGCCTTCCCCCCACCACCCCCTCGCGGGTCCTCAGCGCCCTGCTCTTTACGGGCGCGGACGCGCCTTCCACAGGCACGCCCGCGCTTGCCGGCGAGACCGTTGTGGGCCAGCTGCGCAGTTCCGCGCGCTCGTTTGCGCTTGACGCAGCGGTGGGAAACGCGGTACTCGATCAGGAACGGAGCCAACCTGGCACGGAGATCACGGTGGGCGGCGAATTCGCGCTGGTCGCGCAGAAGCCGCTCTACCGAAGAAGGAAGACGTAACAATGCCCCTCGGCGACATGCCCATGCCCATCCAGCCCGAACTCACGTTCGGCGGGACCCTCGAAATCATTCTGGAAGGCGTCTGGCGCGCCATTTATGTCAATGACGAGCCCCCACCGGAAGATGTCCCCGCGGCCCGCGGCTACGCCCTCGTGGTCAAGGGCGAATACGGCTACGTCACCGAACGGGACGACAGCGAGGGCGAAGGCTGGACGATCGTCGAAGGCGAAATCGCCGCCGGCGAGACCTCCGAGGAGTTCGTGGCGCGCGCGGCCCACGACCAGACCGGCGCAGCGGTCAGTCAGACGATCTACTCCGGTTACCTCGACTGCGAGGCCACGAAGTTCAACACCGAGTACGAGGCTGGCGCGCACACCGTGCGCCCGGTCTATGTCGCCGTCGCGAGTGAGGTCGGGCCGGTCCCGGACGGGTCTGGCTACCATCGCCGGCGCCTGCCGATGAACCAGTTTCAGAATGCCGTGCGGCTGCGCTATCCGGAGCTGTGGAAGCACTTTTCCCGCGGCCTGGACCGCTACCTCATCCTGCAGCGAACGGGAAAGATCGCCGGCTAGGGGCTGTAGAGCGCACCGAGGATCGCGAAGAGCTCCGGATCGTTCTCCTGGAGCCAGGCGCGGTCGCGCGCGCCGTTTGCACGCACGGCCAGGAAATACGACTGCGTGCCCTCGGCGAAGTACTCGAGGAAGTTGGTGAGCGCGTAGGCGCCGCGCCCGTAGGCCCCGCTGTCCACGGCATCCTGATAGAGCAGGCGAGCGTCGTAGTAGTCGGCGAGGGGCATGGACCAGGCGTGCACGAGATGCCCGAGCTCGTGGAAGAGGATGTTGAGCCCCCGGCACGGTCCTCGGCGGCTCCCTAAGAGGTCGAGCTCGCTCACCGTCGCGAGGGGGTAGTCGGCGAGGTCCGCCACGGCACAGGCGCTCGAATAGCGCGCAGCCGTGGCCTCGTCGAGACAGCGGAATTCTGGGAGGTCGGCGATCTCCTGGCGCGCAGCGGCGATGACCACGTAAGCGCCGGCCTCGACCAACCGGCCGACGAGATCGTTCTCCGCAAACATCCGCTCGATCGTCTCTTCGGCGATCGCGAATGCGCGTGTGTCGACGTCTTTGTTGCCGACGATGGTGAGGCCCAAAACCGTGCGCTGCTGGGTGTACTCCGGCGCGAAGACCGGCGCCTCGCCCGGCTCCGGGCGGTCGCCGAAAGACTGGCAGACCGAACCCGGCTGCCGCGCCGTAGGCGGATCCTCGGGCTGAGCCTGGGTGGCCGTAGCGGCCGCGGTAGCGGGCGGAACGGCGGCCATCCGACCGCTACCGCCGTCCTGGCTCTGAACGACGGCGAAGGCAAAGCCGAGCACGATCGCCGCGGCTCCACTGGGGACCAGCACGGGAAGCAGCGCGCGTCCGCTCGCCATCCCAGTAGCGTAGCGGGCTGCCCGGCAGGGCCGAGGAAAGGGCCAGCCCACCCCGAACCCCTCCGCCGCTAGTCGATCGCGAAGGTGACGCTCACCGTCACCCTCACGGACGCAGTGCCCGGCTGGATCGGTGTGCTTTGATCGGCGAACGCGGCTGCCTCCCGGAACACGGGGACGGGACCGTTCCCGCCCGACTCGACGATGCTGCGGGGCTTACCGAGCGTGACCTCGTTGAGGTCCGCAAGCTGCTCCGCTTTCGCGCGCGCAGCAGCGACCGCGAGCGCGCGCGCTTCCACGATCAGCTCCGTGGGGTCCTCGATTTCGAAGCGGATGTTCTGGATGCGCACGTCGTCGCCACCGGCTTGGGCGGCATCGTCGATGAGTTCGCCAGCCGTATCGATGTCGCGGACCGTCACTTCGATCGTATTCGTGACGACGTAGCCGACGATGCGGGCCGGACCGTCACCGCGGAAGTCGAACTGAGGCTGGATGGAGAAGTTGATCGTGCGAATGTCGCGCTCGTCGACGCCGTTATCGCGCAGCGAGTCGATTACATCCTGGGCGGCCTCAGCAGCCCTGCTCCGGGCTTCGGCGACGGTGTCCTCGCGGACCTCGACACCGACGCTGATGACGGCGATATCGGGGTCGCTCTGGACCTCCCCGGAGCCGCTCACGCTAATACCGCTGTTGGCGTTACCAGATTGAATGACGGTATCGCCACCGCCGCCGCAGGCGGCCGCGAGCAGAAGGAGGGCGAACACGGGTCCCAAAACGAGGGCGGACTTCCGCCGGAAGAGATGACGGGTCATGGGTGAATTCCTTTCGCACGTCGCCAGAGGGCGACGGTGGTCACGAGGGCGATGAGGGCGGTGGCGCCGAGCGCGATTTGGGCGATGCGCAGGGCGCCGAGGGTCGAGTCCGAGGCAGCGTCGAGAGTTTCGTCCTGCACGGTTACATCTCCGGAGAGCTCAGCCTGGCCCGCAGCGGCACGGCCAGCGGCAACGGGCGGCCCCTCCCCAGCTCCAGCGGGCGCCTTCTCGGCGCTGTCGGGTTCGTCGGCCGGCGGCGCGACTTCACCGTCTGCGCGCTTGGCGCCCGCGTCAGCCACCTCATCGGCGTCCGCGACCTCAGGCGGGGAGGCTCCACCAGCGGCTGCGTTCGTGATGTCCGGACTGGCCTGACTATTGAGCGCTTCCGGCTCAGCATCGACGGGCGTAGCGCCGGCAGCGCCGCTGCGCGACCCACCGTCGCTTTCTCCCAGGGCCGGCTGCCCCGATGCCTCGTTTGCGCCGTCCGCACCGGAATCGTCGTCCGTACTCTCTCTGTTCGTATCGTCGTCTTTGCCGCTCCCGGTGGCGGGAGTCGCGCCCGTTTGGTCGAAATCGCCCGCCGCGGACGACTCCAGGGTCGTCGGGGAAGCCATCTGCGAGCCACCGCCACCCCCCACGTCGACCACGACCAGCGCCCCGAAGGCGAAGACCGCAGCCACGGCCGCGACGCCCGCGGCCCAGCGGAGCGCGCCGTACGCGGGCGAGGGCGCAGCCGCGCGGAGACTGGGGGCGGGAACGGGCGCCAGCATCGCCTCGCTCACGGCGAACGAACGCGGTGCTGGCTCCTCGGGCAGCGTCGCGAAGAGCGTCTTCACCGCCCGCGCCTCGCTCAGCGCCGCGGCGCAACGCGCGCAACCGCTGAGGTGACCTGCGAAGCGCCGCTCGGCGGGCGCGCTCAGCTCACCATCGAGGTACGCATCGAGCTGCCGCCGCCTGCGGCCGTGCGGGGTGATAGGGGGCAGACTCCACACGATCGTAGGCACTCCTATTCCTCTAGACGTCGATAACCGGCGATGAGTTCCGGGTGCTCCCGCAGGTAGGCGCGCAGTCGCCGGCGCCCGCGGTGCACGCGCGACTTCACCGTCCCCACCGAGACACCGGCCACGCGCGCGGCCTCCCCGTAGCGGAACTCTTGCAGGTCGACGAGGACGATCGCCTCCCGCTGGTCAGCCGGGAGGATGTCCAGGGCTAACTGGAGTTGACGGCCCAGTTCCGCCTGCTCGGCCAGCTCCGGCGCGGTGGGAGCTTCATCGGGGATCTCCAGGGAACCCTCGTCCGTGTCGACAATTCGATCGAGTGAGCTTGTGGTGCCTCTCCGGCGGCGCCGTCGTAGTTCGTCTTTGCACTGGTTCGCGGCGATCCGCGTCAGCCAGCTGCGGAGCGAGCCGCCGGCAAAGCGAGGGAGCGCACGATGGGCAGAAAGGAACGCCTCCTGGGTGGCGTCCTCGGCGGCCTGACGGTCACCGAGCATGCGCAGACAGAGGTTGAAGAGGGGCGTCTGATAGCGCGCGACAAGGCTGTTGAACGCGGTCAGATCGCCGCGCTGAGCAGCGGCAACAAGCCCCTCGTCCGCGGGTTCTGGCGAGGCCGCCATCGCTCGCGAGCGTAGGCGACTCGTCGCCAAAACGCGACTTTCGGGAGCACCAGGGAGGCTGTGATACGCTCATGACGATGGAGAACGAGGGCGAGCGCCCGGACGAGGGCAGCGAGCCGGAGGATTCCGAGCGCTGGTATTTCGATCTGCCGAGCGGCGCCTGGGAGCGTCAGGAGGCAAAGAACCGCGAGCTCCGAAAACGGGTTCGCGGGAACTTCGAGGAGGTCGAAGCCGAACCTCCGGTCAGCGACCCCTTCGCTCCCTCGTCGAGCAGCGAACCGAAGCCGGCCGGGGGCAAGCGTCGCTGGGGCTTGCGCCGTGGAAAGAACCAGAACGCGGCTACCGAGCCCGCGGAGGAAACGACCCCGGCCCAGGCCGAGCCAGCCATCAGCGCGAGCGACTTCTACACGGATAGCGATATCAGTGACACCGCTCCCCCAGTGCCCTCCGCGGCCGAGGAAGTGGTCCTCGAATCGGCAAAGTACGAAGAGGCGGCCCGCGAGGAGCCCGTACCCCTCGAGACGCCGGTGCGCGCCGACGAGCCCACCACCTGGCCAGTGAGCAATGCCGAAGAAGGTCCCGACGCGATGCGCGCCTGGGCAACCGGTGGGCTCGAGGCGAGCGACCCGGAGCCCCTGGATACGGTCGCTGCCGCGCCCGGGGCCCTCGAATCCGCGGTCGCTGCTGACAGCGCCAGCGGTGACGAAGGCGCCAGCGGTGACGAGCCGAGCGGCTGGGGCGAGATCGAACCGGCCCCGCTGGACGCGATGCGCGCCTGGGCGACGGGCACAGCGGACCGCGGCGACGACGATGAGGCGCCAGCGAACGTCCTGCCCAAGGAAGTCGTGGACCTGCCCGATCCGGATCTCGGCGACGCGGTCACCGAAGCCGAGCGACCTGATACGAAGCGAGACGGGCTCTTCGGGCGATTCTTCAGCCGGGGGAGCCGCCCCCAGGCGGAGGGCGAGCGCGCTGAGCTCGGATCCGAGACCGAAGCGGTCGACGCCGGCGGAGCCATCGGCGGGCCTGCCGAGGAAGAAGCGGCGGCAAGCCTGCCGGGCCCGGCTTGGCTGGTAGCGGAAGCAGGGTCCGCGGTGCCGGGCGACGCCGTCGATGACCCCTGGCCCGTCGAGCAGGCGGCCTTCGAGACCCCCCGCGAGCTCCCAACGAGCGCTAGCGCGGACACAGCCGGGTCCGCCGAAGCCGATCCTTGGGCGGAGTTCCTGACCTCTCGCGAAACCGGCGAACCGGAGATCGGTGGGCCCGCGCCCCCCGCCCAAGCTGAGGCACCCGCCCATAGCGAGGGCGGACTGGCGGACATCCTGGAGAGCGAACTCGCCTCCGCAGCGGAGCCTGAGGCCCTCGGCCTTGAACCTCGGAACCAGGCGGCGTCAGAGCTGCGGAAGCCATCGCCGGGAGCGCCGACGAATGACGGCTCCCCAAGTTGGGGAGAGGGCGGCTGGCTCGCAAGCAACTTCCCCGAGAGCGACCCCCCAGAGGAGACCGATCCGGAGCCGCCAGCCTCGCTCACCTCGCCCTTCGACATCGACGCTGCCGTCGAGCCTGAGCGGCTCGGGGGCGGGCTCGAGCCCTCCGAGGACAAGCCGCCCACACCGGCGCTCTGGGTCGCAGCGGAGGAGCGCGACGAACCCGACCTTATCGTAAGAGCCTTCGAGGCCCACGCGGCCACGGAACAAGACGAGGGCGAAGGCACGGACTGGGACGTCCCCGAACCCAAGGAGGCCTCAGGGGCGGCGCTCCGCGAGCTTCTGGGCGAGGAGGGCGAGCGGCTAGTCTCTGACCCGCAAGACGGCAGCTCCATGGACGAGGCGGGGCTGCCGGTCCCCGGCTGGGAACGGCAACGCACAGTCGCAGCGCCCGAAAGCGCCATCCCCGTCCCCTTCGGTCAGGACGACGGAAGCGGGGACGCAGCCCCCCCATGGGAGACCACTACGCCGGCCGCGGGCAGCGACGACACGCGACGCCGGCACCGCCGTCGGACCTTGGTCCGCGAACTCGTGGAAACGGGACTGCTCGCGCTGCTCGTGTTCCTCTCGGTGCGGGCCGGGCTGCAGAACTTCCGCGTCGAGGGCCTCTCGATGTACCCGACCCTCGAGCACAGCCAGTACATCATCGTCAACCAGCTGCTCTACTCCGAGATCAACCTGGACCGCCTCAACGATTTCGTGCCCTTCATCGAAGCTTCCGAGGACGAGAAGCGGCACGTCTTCCACGGTCCCGACCGAGGCGACATCGTCGTCTTCGCGAGCCCCACCCGCGCTGATGAGGACCTGATCAAACGCGTCATCGGGCTGCCCGGCGAAACCGTGGAGATCTTGAACGGCCGCGTGTACATCAACGATTTCCTGTTGGAGGAGCCCTACATCAAGCAGGATTGGAGCGACACCCGCTCGAAGATCCTCATCCCCGACGGCCAGTACTACGTCATGGGCGACAATCGCAACAACAGCCAGGACAGCCGCAGCGCCCAGGTGGGTTTGGTCCCCGAAGACCTGATCATCGGGAAGGCCATGCTCAGCTACTGGCCTCCGAGTAGCTTCGGCCTCGCACCGAATGGCGGTGCGAACGTCTCGGAGGCGTCCGGCCGGCCCGTGGTCACCACGATGGCGATCGGGGGCCTCCAAGGGGCGCTGCTCACGCCCTAGGGCGCTCCCCCAGCGGCGGGCGCAGGGACGCAAAATAACGCGCGTGGTAGGCTCGCTCCGATGGGCGGCGAGGAGCTACACGCGCAGCTCGAGCGCCGCGGGGCGATGCTCCAGGGCCACTTCCAGCTCGCGAGCGGCCGTCACGCCGGTACCTACATCGAGAAGTTCCGCATTCTCCAGTGGCCCGATGTCACCGGCGAGCTCTGCGCGGAGATCGCTGCGCGATTCGCCGGCGAGGCGCCCAACGTCGTGGCCGGGCCGACCACGGGCGGCGTGATTCTCGCTTTCGAGGTCGCCCGCCAGATGGGCCTGCGGGCGATCATTGCGGAACGCGGGGAAACGGCCGGTCGCGAATTTCGTCGCGGGTTCGAGCTCGGCCCCGGGGATCGGGTGCTGGTCGTGGACGACGTCCTTACCACCGGCGGCAGCCTGCGCGATACCGTCGCTGCCGTGACCGCTCGGGGGGCGCAGGTGGTCGGGATCGGCGTTCTGGTGAACCGCGGCGCGAAACCCAACTTCGAGGCGCCGCTCCATGCCTGCCTTACCGTGGATGCGGCCTCATGGGCTCCCGAGGAGTGCGAACTCTGCCGGCGCGGCCTGCCCCTCGTGGTGACTTAACCAGGTTGGGGTTGGCAACCCCCGTACAATGGCGGCATGCAGGAGGTTCGGGCGGGAAGCGACCGCTTCCTCCTGAAGGCGCTGGGCGAGGCTGCGGGGGAGCTGCGAAACCTGCTCTACTCGGCGAACTCAGCACGGCTGCTCGACCCCGGGCAGGGCTCAGACGAGGCCTGGTGCCTGCTCGCTATCGCCGTCCACCTCCGCAACGTGGAGTGGGCGACCGGCCAGCAGATCGAGACGATCGTCGAGCGACCGGGCGCTCGCATCCGCTCGGTCGACCTGGACGACATTCCCTTCGAAGACGACTACGCCGCGGTCGAGATCGATGACGCGTTGGCGAGTTTCCACTACGCCCGCCGCCAGACCACCTACGGCCTTTCGGGCCTGATGCCTGAGAAATGGCAACGGAGCGGTGTTCACCCCTATCGCGGCGAAATCGCGGTCATCGACCTCGCGCGCGATCTCTACAAACACGATCTCGAGCACCTTTGGCAGGTCCGGCGGATGCTCGGGCTCGAAGCGCCGACGCAGCGGTGAAGCCGGCCCTACGGATCGTCCCAGCCGCGTCCAACGCCACGAACCGCGACAGCCACGCACCGTCCGTGGCGTTCTTCGCGGAGGACCTGGAGCGGCTCGCGTTGGCCACGAGCGCGCTCGGGCTTGGGCTTGTCGTCAGCGATGGCGCCGGGCGCGTCATGGGCGGGCGGGGTGACCTCCGCAGACTCGAACGCGAACTGCGGCGACGCGAAAGCAACCTCGCGGAGCCACTTGCACGCTATCTCGCTCCGGTTAGCCGTTGGACGCTGGGAGCACGCGAACTCGCGCTCGATTCCCCAATCGTCATGGGGATCGTGAACATGACGGACGACTCCTTTTCGGGCGACGGCGTGGGCTCCGACGCCCACGCCGCGGTGGCCCACGCCGCCCGTCTGCAGGAAGACGGCGCCGACATCATCGACGTGGGCGCCGAGACCGCGCGTGCGAGCCGCCCGCGGCTCGAAGCGAAGGCGGAGGCGCGGGCCGTGGCACCGGTCGTGGCGGCACTCGTCCGCGAGGGGCATCTCGTCTCGATCGATACCTACAAGGCCGAAGTCGCGGTCGCTGCCCTGGAGAGCGGTGCCTTGATCGTGAACGACATCAGCGGCCTGACGCTGGGCGCGGGCGCCGCGGAAGCGGCCAAAAGCGTGTCCGCAGGCTATGTCCTGAACTACAGCTATTCCGTGCCCAAGCAGCGGCCCGACCCCCCGCCCGAGTACGAGGACGTGGTCGCGGAGACGCTGGCGTGGGTGGCGCCACGGCTGGACGAGCTCGAAGCGGTGGGGCTCACGCGAGCGCAGATCGTGATCGATCCCGGCATCGCTTTCGGCAAGAGCCACGACGAGGATCTGCAGGTTTTGGGCCGCCTCGGGGAGTTCACCACGGCGGGGCAGCCGCTCCTCATCGCGCACTCCCGCAAGAACTACATCGGTAGCGTTTCTGGGCGCGGCCCCGGCGAGCGCGATCTGGAGACGCACGTGACGACGGCCTTGGCCTACTCCCAGGGAGCTCGCCTCTTCCGCGTACACGATGTTCAGGGAACCCGTCGAGCGCTGACCATGGCGGCCGCAATCACGTCAGCAGACCCAGGCGCCTTCGCCCCCGACGCGGAGAGCTGGCCCTGGGCGGCAGGCGCAACCGCTGCCGACGCCATCGCCCAGGAAGCCGTGATCGAGCCCCCCGCGGGACAGCGCTGGTAGCGCCGATGGCCCCTAGGGACTGACCCTCACCGCGCCGTCGCGCACCCCCGAGCCTTCCCCGAAACCACCCGCGCCGATCTCCTCGCGGGACGCCGGTATGACGACCCTCCGAGCAGGAGCTAGCCATGCGCTGGAATTTCTTCGTCGTGGACCACGATCCCGCAGCTACTCAGCGCGCCGCCGCGGCAATCGAGAAGATCCATCCTGACGCGAACATCCAGCAGCTCGCGAGCGGGGCGGATGCGCTCGCCGCGGTCGATACGTCCACGCACGCACCTTCGCTGGTCCTCTACGACTTCGATGTGCCCGATCTGGACGCGATCTCATTCCTGGGCGAGCTGCGCCAACGGCGCTGGCCGTCGCCCATTCCCGTGGCGGTACTCTCGAGCTCCGACTCAGAGAAGAAGATGATGACCTGCTACCGGCTCGGGGCGCGTGCCTTCCTCCGGAAGCCGGTCGATCTGCGCGAGCTTCGCGAGACCGTGCGCGACTTCGCCCAGCCCGCAACCCGCGCCGGGGACCAGCGCCGATCGGTCGCCTAGCGCCCCCGCCCGTCCCTACCACCGTTCGAGCGGCCTTCGACGCTTCGCCCACAGGCTCGTCTTGTATCCTCAGGTTCGGATCTGCGTATCCGAAAAAAGGGGAGCTGGCCGTGACCCAACGACGTGGCTGGCCACCGGACTCGTTCGACCAGACGTTCCTTACGGGGATCGAGGGCGTGACCGAGATCCTGCTCGTCCGCCACGGCCAGCAGCACATCCCCAACGCTCCGAACGCGCCCGTCGCCGAGACGATCGATCCGCCATTGAGCGAGCAGGGGCGCGAGCAGGCGCGGCTCGTGGGCGAGCGCCTCGCGACGTCTTCCGTCGACGCGGTCTACGCGAGTCCGCTCCAACGTGCTTTCGACACCGGTGCGGAAATCGCGCGCCATCACCACCTGGAGCCTGTGGTCGTTCCGGACCTGCGCGAAGTCGAGCTGTTTCGCGAGGTCCCATCCGACCAGACGCCCGCGGAGGCGCTGGGCGAGGACCACCTCGCCGGCGTCCGCTCGCGGATGATGCGCGAGCGCTCCTGGGACATATTTCCGCTCAGCGAGTCCAGCGCAGAACTCGGCAAACGCGTGGTGAACGCGATCGAGGGGATCATTGCGGGCCACGAAGCGGAACGCGTCGTCATCGCCTGCCACGGGGGCGTGATCAACGCCTACGCGGGACACGTGATAGGCGCTAGCCAGGACATGTTCTTCCGGCCTGCGCACGCGTCGATCCACGTGATCGCAGCGCTCGGGCCAGCGCGCTCCTTGCACAGCCTCAACGACATTCACCATCTGCAGACGGCCGAAGGCAGCTTCGTGAGCCACTGATGCTGATCAACAAGCTCGCCAGCGGGGGACATCGCATCATGCGCGCCTCGGCGACGTTCCCCGCGGCCACGGAGACGGTGGAGCCCCCTCCGCCGATCTCGAAGGCGATACCCTGGCGCTCGAGTTCATCGGCGACGGCGGCGCTGTCCTCGGGCGCGAGGCCCGTGTAGGCCACGACCAAGTTCGCCTGGCTCGAACTCGTAAGCACGAAGTAGAGCACGACGATCGTGCCTGCAACGATCCCGGCGAGGGCGAACTGTCGCCCTCGCGGCAGCTGGTTCCAACGCTCGAGAATGGGACCCAGGGGCGAACCCTCTCCCACGCAACCTCCTGAAGGCGATGCGACGCCAACCCCAACAGCAGGCTAGCGAGCGGTCGCCGGCCCCCGCATTGGGCGAATCCCGATTCGCGGCGAAAGGGCCCAGGGGTGCGGGGCGCAAACCCCTGATGTTCTGCAGCGGAAGCCGGACGAACGCGCCAGCGACCTCCAGTCGCTCGGACCACACCCTCGGCGACTGCTCCGCTTGCCCAGCCAGCGCGATCGCTCGTAGCGGCCTCGAGCCTCGGCGCTGCCGGCGGGCGTCTCCAGTTCGGCGCCAGCGCGGACTTCGGTCCGCGTCCGGCTGCAAGTGGTGGCACCCTCCGAAAGGCGATATCGTTCGCGAGCTAACGGGAGGAGGCGGTATGAGCGACGCGACCCAGGAATCGCTGATCACCGAAGAGATGCGCGCGCAGATCGGCAAGGAGTCAGGGCCAACAACGCTCGAGATCGACAAGACCTCGGTGCGTATGTTCGCCCGCTCGGTTGGCTACGCGGACCCCGTCTACTACGACGAGGCGGCGGCCAAGGCCGCTGGCTATCGCAGCTTGCCCGCACCGCCGGGCTACCTCGGTACGCCCATCTACAACCCCACGGCGGGCGGCGCCGGGCGGCGTGGCCCGAGCATGCCGGAGCCGCGACGGCCGCTGAAACGCGTGCTCAACGGCGGCACGGACATCGAGTATCTCGCGGACATCTGCGCAGGCGATGTCCTTACGTCCACGAGCGCCGTGGCCTCCCTCGAAGAGCGCCAGGGCAGCCTCGGCGAGATGATGATCACTACCACCAAAACCACATATCGGAACGAGCGCGGCGAGCCCGTCGCGATCGCTACCGGTACCGGCATCCGCTACTAGGAGGCGCAGCATGAGCGCGACATGGGACGAGGTCCAGGAGGGGATGGAAATCCCCACGCTGAAGAAGAACTGCAGCACCCAGCAGCTGGTCTATTGGGCCGCCGGCTCGGGCGACTTCTACCAGATCCACTACGACCACAACTTCGCCCGCGCGACCGGGCTCGACAACATCATCGTGCACGGCGCGCTCAAGCACGCCTTCCTCGGGCAGCTCCTGCACGACTGGGTGGGGAACGCGGGGCGGGTCAAGCGCGTCGGCTGCAGCTACCGCGGCATGGACTTCCCCGAGCAGGACATCGAGTGCAAGGGCGTGGTAACGCGCAAATACGAAGAGGGTGGCGAACGGCTCGTCGACCTCGAGATCTGGACGCAGAACCCCGAGGGGCGCAAGACCTCCCCGGGCAACGCCACCGTTCGCCTACCGTGAGGAGCTGACCATGGCTAACCTGCTTGAAGGCCGAGTAATCGCGATGACCGGCGCGGGGCGCGGCATCGGCCGCGAATGTGCGCTCCTCGCCGCCTCCGAGGGGGCCCGTGTCGTCGTCAACGACCCGGGCGTGAACCCCGACGGCAGCGGCCACGACGACGGCCCGGCCGAGCAGGTCGTGACCGAGATCAAGGACGGCGGCGGCGACGCCGCCGCGAATCTCGCCGACGTCTCCTCGATGGAGGGCGGCGAGAGCGTCATCCAGACGGCGCTCGACACCTACGGAAAACTCGACGGCCTCATCAACTTCGCCGCCATTCTGCGCGACCGCATGGTCTTCAACATGACGGAGGAGGAGTGGGACGACGTCATCCGGATCGACCTCAAGGGCCACTTCACGACGACGAAGCCGGCCGGCGTGGTCTTCCGCCAGCAGCGCTACGGACGCATTGTGAACTACTCCTCGGTCTCCGGGCTGCAGGGCAACTCGGGCCAGGCGAACTACGGCGCCGCGAAGGCCGGCGTCGCCGGCCTCACGCGCGTCGCCGCGCGCGACCTCGGCCGTTACGGCGTCACCGTGAACGCGATCGCGCCGGGCGCGGCCACGCGCCTGACGGCGACCGTGCCCGATACCACCCGCGAGCTGCGGCAGCAGCGGGGCATGGCCCCGTCGGGCGGCCGGGCCGCCGGCGCGCAGCGACAGGCGGCAGAGGGTTCGGGCCTGCGCGGGCCTGACATGGTCGCGCCTATGACCGTCTACCTGCTCCTCGACGAGGCCTGGAACATCAACGGCAAAATCTTCTCCGTGGCCGGCGGCCAGGTCGGCCTGCTCGGGGAGATCTACCCGCCCGTTCGCACGATCTACAAAGACGCCAGGTGGACACTCGACGAGCTGCGTAACCTCGTGCCAACGCAGCTGATGTCGGGCATCCCCAACCCCGCCCCGCCGGCCGACGACCTCCAGATCCCGGGGCGAGCGTAGGCGGGCTGGCCTCCCACCCAACCCGGCCCCGGCCTACCATGGGGACATGGTGACCCTCGCCGAACGTCGCGCTGCCCTCAGCGGCGAACTCCGCGGCTACGGTCGCGTGGTAGTCGCCTTCAGCGGAGGCGTGGACTCGACCTTCCTCGCGGCGATCGCCCAGGAGGCGCTTGGGGCCGAGGCGATGGCCATCACCGGCCTCTCGCCCTCCGTGGCCGCGAGCGAACGGGCGGAGGCGGCGGAGCTGGCAGCGCGTATCGGTATACGCCACGAGTGCGTGGACACGCACGAGATGGAGAATCCCGACTATGTCGCGAACGGGCCCATGCGCTGCTTCCACTGCAAGGACGAGCTCTACGGCATCCTCGAGGCGATCGCCGAGCGCGCGGGCAGCACCATCGTCGTCGACGGCACGAATGCGGACGACGCGGGCGATTGGCGGCCGGGCCAGCAGGCCGCCAGAGAGCACGGCGTTCGCAGTCCCCTGCTCGAACTCGGCTTCACGAAGGCCGAGATCCGCGAGCTTTCGCGGGGGATGGGCCTGCCGACCTGGGACAAGCCGGCGATGGCCTGCCTCGCCAGCCGCATCCCCCACGGAACCGCGGTCACCGTCGAGGCGCTCGACGAAGTCGGGGCGGCCGAGGCGCTCTTACGCGGGATGGGGCTGCGCCAGGTGCGCGTCCGCCACCACGGCGAGGTCGCTCGCATCGAGACGGACGCGGCCGGAATGGCCATCGCGTTCGCCCCGGAGAACCGCGAACGGGTGGTCAAGAAGCTCCAAGGGCTGGGGTTCAAGCACGTCGCGCTCGACCTCGCGGGCTACCGCTCCGGCAGCATGAACCCTTCGCAGGAGCAGATCAGCTAGCGAACCGGCTGCGGAATCGGCTGCGGAATCGGGGGGCCGACGAGGATGATGTCGGCCACGATTTTGTCCGAGTCCCGGCGTGGCGCCCCCGTGATCACCACAAGATGGCCGATACCGGCTTCGGGATTGCGCCGCAGCTGCTCGAAGGAGACGTCGCTCTCGCCCAAGGGGATGACGCGAGTCTTGGGCGTCGCGGTGACCGTCCGCTGCCCCTCGGCAGCAGTTTCGATCGTGAGCGTCGCCCCATCGCGGCCGATGAGCACACCACAGACCCGGACGAGGCCGTGGCGCAGCGGCGGCAGCGTTTCGCAGGCCCGCGCCGGCTCGCCGACCGGCGGCGGCGGACGCCGCTCGACCACCTCGAGGGCGAGCACGCCCGGACGGTCATCGTCGTCCGCTGCGCTCAGGACGATCTCGGCACCGGGGACGGACGCATGCTGATTGAGGAGGTCGGCGACCGCCGGGCCGTCGACCTCGGCGAAGAAGCGACCGCCGTCTGCGGTGAGGAGCGCGACGACCCCGTGCGATCCGTCCTCGGCGTGTGAGAACCAGACGATCGTGCCGCGAACCGGCTCAGGCGCGTCCCGAAGCCGTTCGAAGTGCTTGCGATCGGGTTTGGACGTTGCGCCGGAAATCGCGACTGTGCTGGCCGCGAGCCGCCGCTGCTTGTCAACGACACCCGAAACGCGCACCCGCTGCCCTTTGACTACGGCATCGACGGTGAGCGGCTCCGTATCGGAGACTACGGATGTCCCCTCAGGCAGCTCCACTTCCAGCGAGCCGAACTCGGACTCGACGATGACCGTGCGCTTCGCCCCATCGGAGACGACGTCTGTGACCACACCCTCGACCTGCGCGTAATCGCCGACGGTAAGCACTGAAGCGTAGGCGGACTGCGTCCCCGAGAAGAGCGAAGGCACGACCAGAACCGCAACCAACGCCACGATCGCGAGCGCGGCAGCGGAACCGAAGGCGACGAGCGGTCCCGTACGCAGCCGGTCGCGCAGGCGGCCCCACACACCCCGGCGGAGGGGTGCCGGGGCGACTGCGGGACCGCGAGCGGCGGCGAGGTGACGCTCGAAGCGGGCGCGGGCGATGGGCAGCGCCCGCTGGACCTCGCTGTCGACGGTATCGGCGCTGGCGCGGAGGTCTGCGGCAGCGGCCAGCAGGCGCGTGATCTCAGCGCGCTCCGGGGGCGTCGCCGCGGCCGGAACGGAGCCCGTGCGGAGGGCCTCGTCGAGCAGCTCGTCGATCCGGTCAGGCGCCACCGGTCGCCCCCCGTTCGTAGCCAGCGCCAACGAGCGCACGCTGCATGGCGGCGAGCGCGCGACGCTGCAGGTTCTTGATCGCGTCCTCTGAACGCTCCATCAGGACCGCAGTTTCGGCCACTGGCCGGTCGAGCACGAAGCGATGGTGGATCACGGTCTGCTGGTCCTCGGTGAGATGTCTGAGGGCAGCGGCCAGGTCCTGCTGATCCTCGACGCTCCCGCTACGGTCGGGCTCGATCGGCGTGACCGATTCCACCAGTTCCTCTTCGATCCCCCGCCGGCCGCGCCGTTTGAGCCGATCGCGCACAAGGTTGCGGGCGATCCCGGTGAGCCAGGCGCCGATGGGCACGCCCTGGTAGTTGAAACGATCGGCCCTGGCGTAGGCCACTTCAAAGACCTGGGAGGCGACGTCATCCGCCTCTTCGGGCTGACCCAAACGGTAGCGTGCGAAAGCATAGACCCCCCGATAGTGCCGCTCGAACACCACACGCCAGGCATCCTCATCCCGGGCAACCGCGCGGCGAGCGAGCTCCTCCTCGGACCACCCATCGGCGTCGGGAGCTGCGATGCGCTCCGTTTCGTCTCGCACTAGGTGATTCACTCTACGAATGGCGCGGCCTGCACGGAAGGTGACGGGCTCGCGCTCGCTCAGCTCGCTCGCTGCGTCCGGAGCCTGCTCCGTGGCCATCTAGGGATGCTCGCCGATCGGAGGGAAAGAGCGCGATCAGGGGGCTCCCGCGTTGGCGGACCGGAGCGCTAGTCGTTTGGACGTGAGCGGATATAGCGCGTCACCCGCTCGTAGGCCTCGACGTCGATCTGACCGGAGTAGCGCAGGTAGTTGGCGATCTGCTCGAGCGTGAGGATGCTCACGAGGTTGATCCCTTTCGCCTTGAGCGCGGAACCGCCCCCCTCCTGGCGATCGATCAGGGTGACCGCGTCACGCGCCACGAGGCCGGCCTCGGTGAGCGTCTCGACCGTCTGGAGGATGCTGCCGCCGCCGGTGATGAGGTCGTCGATGATCAGGCAGGACTGGCCCCGCACGTAGTTCCCCTCGATCAGGTCTGCTTTCTCCGTCCCGGGCGGGTGGATGTAGATCATCGGGGTGTTCGCGAGGAGCGAAAAGGCCGTGCCGACGTGCAGTCCCCCGAACGGCACGCCCGCCACGAGCGTGAAGGGCTGCACGTGCGGGTGGCGCATGGAGACGAGCGTTTCGAGCTCGGTCCGGATGATCTCAGCGCAGCGTTGGAGGGCCTTGGGGCTGCTGATCAGCTTGCGCAGATTCACGTACATAGGCGAATCGACCGTCGTTCGGCCCAGCGTGAAGTTGCCAAACTCGATCGCGCCGAGCTCCCACAGCTCCTCAGCCAGCCAAAGATTGCCGGTGGCGGATTCGTCGCTCAGCGTTCTTCCTCCGTCACAGTCGACCGGCGCCCGTCATCCCTGTTCTCCGCGACGCCGCGGTGCGTGTCAAGCGGGGCGGGGATGGGGCGGGCGGTTCACGGGGTGGTTGGGCTCATCCCCCGCGAGCACGGCGATGATGTTCTCCGCCGCCATCTCCGCCATTCGCGCGCGGGTGGCGTGGCTCGCGCTGCCGATATGCGGGGTGATGATGACGTTGTCGAAGCCCAGGAGGGGGTGGTCGACGGGGAGGGGCTCGGGGACCGTGACGTCGAGCGCGGCGCCACCGATCGCGGCGGTGCCCAGCGCCTCCACGAGCGCGTCCTGATCGACCACGCCACCGCGGGCCGTGTTCACGAGAATCGCCGTCGACTTCATCAGCGCCAGCTCCGCCGGGCCGATCAGGGCCTCGGTCTCGGGGCCGAGGGGCACGTGCAGACTGACGAAGTCGGACCGCTCCAACAGCTCCGCAAGGGACACGCGTTGCACCCCGAGTTCGCGCTCCAGTTCGGGGCGCGCAGTGCGAGTGCTCGTGAGGATCGTCATCCCGAAGCCGCGCCCTCGACGTGCCACCGCCTGGCCGATCTCACCCAAGCCGACGATGCCGAGCGTGGCGCCCGAGGGATCGTGTCCCAGAAACGCGGTCGGCGACCACGTCCGCCACCCCCCCGCCCGGGTATCGCGGTCACTGACGACGACGTTGCGCGCGGCCGCGAGCATGAGCGCAAAGGTGAGGTCGGCGGTGGTGTCGTGGAGCACACCGGGGGTATTCGTCGCCCAGACACCGGCCGCCGCGGCTGCCTCCTGGTCGATGTTGTCGTAGCCGACGGCCATATTCGCGATGATGCGGAGGCGGCTCGCGGCCTCGATCAGCTCCCCGCCGATCGGATCTGTGACCATCGTGAGCACGCCGTCGGCACCGAGCAGGTGCTCGCGCAGCACGGCCGCCTCGGGGGGCAGCTCCCCGGGCCAGACGACGACCTCGTGACCGGCGTCGCGCAACAGCGCGACCGCTCGGCCGGGAAGCTCGCGGGAGACAAAGACGTGGCCCATCGCCTGCAATCTTACGTCGGAGCGGTGATCACGGCCCCTCGGCCGCTCCGAGCGCTACGATTGTGGGGAAACGCGCGGGTTCGCCGGAGGCGGATCCCGCCTTCCGGACGGAGCGAACGCACATGGGCAGCAAAGAGATCGCCGCGCTTATCGAGATCCTCGAGCGGGAGAACGAACGCGGAACGGAGAGCCATGTGTTGGGAAGTTGGACCATCAGCTTCGATAAGACCAAGGCCTCGTTCGTATTCGACAAATGCGAGAACCAGGGCTACTGCGAGGAGCGCCCGAGTGTGATCGCCGTCGACGGCGCGATTTTGGACCCGGGCGGGCCACTCTTCGCCTGATCGCAGGGCACTGGCGGATTCAGCAGAGGCACCCAGCCTGCCGATAACCATGCTGAGAGCATGCCCAACACAGCAACCAGAGAAAGCGCACCACCGGCCATCCTCCTTCGCGTTCTGACGCTGGGCTTGTCGGTCAGCGATGCGCGGCGGGTGCGCAAGGCGCTCGCGTTCGGCGAAGGATTCGGCGTTCATGGCGCGCGCAGCGTGAGGGGTGGCTCGCGGCTCCTGCGCAAGGGCGACTTCGACGCGATCATCGTGAACACGGACCTCTGGAAGAGCGCCAACGATGACCTCCGAGCGGTCCTCGCCGAACAACCGGGTGACGCCGCCATCATTGCCCTCGCGGACGGCCCCGCCGAAGCCGGGGCCGTGCCGGACCCACATGCGGTGATGGATCGCACGGACCTCGATGCGCCGAACGAGCTTGCGGCCCGGATTCGGGAAGCGGTCGCCCGCGTACGAGAGTCACGCCGCCGGGAGACGATGGCGCGTTGGCTCGAGCGGGACGCCTCCACGGACCGGCTGACGGGGCTCGCGAACCACAAGGCCTTCGAGAAGACGCTTACGCAGCTCTGCGCGGAGTCAGCCGAAAGCGGGCAACCGATCGCCGTCCTCCTGATCGAGGTTAGCGATGCCGAGTCCGTCGTCGAGGCCTACGGGCAAGAGGAGGCGGACACCATGCTGCGGCGCGCCGCTGAGGGCGTTACACGTTGTATCCGCGGGCTCGACGCCGCCGCCCGTCTTACGAGCGACACACTGGTCGTGGCCGTGCCGGACGGCTCGATCGAAGTGGCGCAGCGGATGTGCCGGCGCATCGCCCAGCAGCTGGAACAGTTGAACGCGGCGGAATGGCACGCATCCGTCCCCACGACGGTCTCGTTCGGGCTCGCGAGCGGTGTCGGGCCGCTCCCCGCGGAGCTGGTGGCCGCCGCAGGCCGCGAACTCTCCCACCGCGAGGGCAGACGGCGTCTGCCCCTCCCCATTGGGTTCCACGACGAAGACGGGCCCTCCGTCGCCTAGGGCGTGGGCGCATCCCAGGCCAGCACGTTCGCCGGCGGCTCGAGCACGAGGCGCACCTGCCCATCCGTGACGACCGCGATCAGGTCGAAGCCCGAATAGAGCGTGGGGTCCATCCCCCGCAGGGACCAAGACACCTTCTCGTCGGCGAGCTCGGTGGTGGCGGCAAGCACGATCAGCGCCCGCGCGTCAGCGGCCTGCGCGGGAGCGCTCTGCGCTTCGCGCAGGAGCTTCCGCAAGGTGCGGCGCAGGCGGGAGCTGGCCTCATCGCCCTCGGCGACGGGCGATCCGATGACGTAGGCGCGGTCACTCGCCAGGCGGTTGACGGTCCAGACATCCTCCGCGGAGATGACGCAGGAGTCGTCCACCTCAGGCTGCCCCGCGGCGAGCACGACCCGCTCCACGAGCGCCTCGCGCTCCTCTTCCGAGGCGGGCAAGCGGTGGAGGTCGCCGGCGTTCAGCTGGAACGAGCCGGGCACGCGGCTCGTGAACTGCGCCCAGAGGGCGCTGAGGCCGCCCAGAACGGTGACCACCGAGCCTTCGGTGCTCGTACGGCGAAGATGGAGCCGGACTGGGTGACGCAGCTCGAGGCGATCGTCCTCGAGCGGCCGGGCCTCGTTCGCGGCCAGAACGAGCTGGCTGAAGCCAGGCTCGCTCTGCGGCAACGCGGCCCCGCGCGGGAGCCAGAGGGCGCAGGACAGCCCCTCCAAGTCGAAGCGACGCTCGACGGCAGCACGGGCCGCTTCGAACGCGAGGTCGGCGTCGCCGTGGACGGCACTGAGCAGCGTGCAGTCGAGCTCCCAGCGTCGAGCGACCTCGATGCGCACCGCGCGCAGCGGCTCCCCTGTGGGGGCTGAATCGAGCGGCTTGGTGCTGCGGGCGTAGCGCCCGCCGAACCAGTCGAGGAAGAGGCGGAGCGCGGCCTCAGTGGGGTCCGAGGGGTAGCTGTGGTCGGCAGCCACGGAAGCGGGCTAGCCTTCGGAGGCGCCCTCTTCTGCAGCTTCGGCGCCCTCCACGGGCTCGGCCCCTTCTTCGCCCTCGAGGCCTTCTCCCGCTCCTTCGTCCTCGCCCTCGAGCTGCAGGCGCGGCGAGTCGACTGTGGCGATGCCGATATCGGCCGCAGAGAGGATCTCCACGCCCTCCGCGACTTGGAGGTCGCGCACGCTGAGGCTGATATCGAAGTTCTCGAGCGCGCTCACATCGAGCTCGATGGCGTCGGGGATATCGAGGGGGAGGCAGCGCACAACCACCGTCTCCAAGTTCTGGAGCAGAGTGCCACCGAGGTCCAGGACCGCGGGCGAAACGCCCACGAGGCGAATCGCGACCGTCGTCTGGATCGGACGCGAGAGATCGACCTGATAGAAATCCACGTGAATCGGGTCGCCAGTGCCGCCCTCGCGATCGAGTCCGCGGACGAGGACGTGGCGCAGATCCGGCTCACCGTCGATCGCCAGCTCGAACATGCTGCGGATGCCGACCTGGCGGATCGCGCGGCGGAAGTCGCGACCGTCGAGCTGGATCGAGGTGGAGTCGATGCCGCGCCCGTAGACGTTCGCGGGGAGCACCCCTTCGCGGCGCAGCCGCCGCACTCGCTTGCCGAGCACGGTGCGGTTGCTCGCGCTCAAGGTCAGTCGCTCTGCCACGGGGGCCTCCTCGGCGCCACGCTCGATACGTGCCGCACCCGCTCAATGTACCGGCGGGCGGGGTAGTGCGGAAGGCGCCGCCGCCCGTGGCACAGGAAAGGCCGCCTCGGGCGGCCTTCGCTGGCGCGGGCGCGCTGCGCTCAGGCGGGCTTCAGCTCGTTGATGCGAGCGCGCACCGCGTCTTTGTCCTCGAACCACTGGGCGTTGAGCTTGGTGTACTCGGCCTCTTCTTCGGGCACATCGTCTTCAGCGAAGATGGCGGTCACGGGGCAGGCCGGCTCGCAGGCGCCACAGTCGATGCACTCATTGGGCTCGATGTAGAGCACGCGGTCTTCGCCTTCGTCGAAGTAGATGCAGTCGACTGGGCAGACCTCAACGCAGGACTGATCCTGGACATCGATACATGGCGTCGTGATGACGTAAGTCATGCTCTTCGATCCTCTCGGCTGTGTGGTTGGGCCGCCCCGCAGCGGCCGAGCGAATAGTACAACCCGGACCTGTGTGTGTGAAGGCAGGCGGCAAAGGGAGGCCGCGCCGCGCGGCGGGCGCTACTCCTCCGGCGTTCCGGTGAAGGGCAGGGGCTCGCCGCTGCGGAGATCGACGGAGGAGAAGCGGTCCGCCTTGAGCTCTGCGATGAGCTCACGCTCGTCGTGGACCTCGCGTTCGAAGAACGTGGCGCACTTCCCGATATCGCTGATCGCGTGGGAGTCGGTACCGGCGGTGCCGGGCAGCTCCATCTTCACCCGCAGGCGCCGGGAGAACTCGTTCTCCTTGTCGCTGCCGCGGCCGTTCAACTCCTCCAGGGCCTGGCAGAACTCGTAAGCCGGGTTGCGGCTCGCTTTTTCCAGAGCGGCGCTGTACTCCTCTTCGTTGCGCGTGAACCAGGGCATCTGGCGGCGATACGGGTGCGCCGCGATCATCACACCGTTGCCCTTCTCCACGTAGCCCGCCAGTTCGTTGGCGCGATGCATCCCGAAGACGTACTTATCGACGCCGAAGGCAAGGATGTGGCCATCGTCCGTGCTGATCTCCACACCCGCGAGGACCAGGAAGTTGTGCTTCGCGCGGAGCTCTTCGATGTCGCCGTGGTCCCAGACCGTGTCGTGTTCGGTGAACGTGATCGCGTCGAGGCCCGCAGACTTCGCACGCTCGATCAGGTCCTCGGGGTTGAGGACGCTGTCGTGCGAACGGGGCCAGGTGTGCGCATGCAGGTCGATCAGCATTTCGCGGCCGCGTGACTATACCGCGTTCGGCGCTTTCGCCCCGCCCCCGTGCCCGCCCCCAGTGGTTGAGAGGGGCTGCCGGTGTAGCGTAGGCGGAGCTTGCCTGAGCGGCGCTCGAGCCGCTCGCAAGCACGGAGCGGAACGTGCGCTTCCGGCGAGCCTTGCGGTTGAAGCGAGCGAAGGCGACGTCTGCCGACTGGGTGGTGGTGGGGCTCGGGAACCCAGGCGAGGCGTACGCGCACAACCGCCACAACGTCGGCGCTTGGACCGTGCAGGAGCTTGCCCGCCGTGCCGGCGTCAAGCTCCAGGCGCAGGGGCGGTCGATCCGGATCGGCGTTGGCGAGATCGCCGGCGCCCGCGTGGCCCTCGTGCGGCCCCGGACCTACGTGAACGAAAGCGGACGCGCCGCCGCCCAGGCGCTGCGGGAGAGCGAAGCCGAACCCACGCGCACGATCGTCGTGTTCGACGAACTTGATCTCCCCCTGGGCGCCCTGCGGCTGCGCGCCGGCGGGGGCGCCGGCGGGCACAACGGCCTGAAGTCGATCATCGGGGAGATCGGGGCGGACTTCGTCCGCGTACGGCTCGGGATCGGCCGCCCTCTGGACGCGGGCGCGCCCACGCGCGATCCGGACCTCGTCGCTGCCTACGTGCTCGACGACCCCGTTGGGGAGGAGCGCACGCTGCTGTTGGACACCGCGCGCCACGCGGCAGACGCGATCGAGGCGATCATTTCTGCGGGCGTCGACGAGGCGGCCTCGCGGTTCAACCGCCGCGGAGTCGCCCCCGACCGCACGCAGGACGGCGTGTAATTCGCCTGCGGCCCGCCCGGCGCAACGCGCGAGGAAGGGAACGGCTAACGGGCGTTCGTCCTACTCAGGGTCGGTCAGACGGGAGAGGTCGGTAACGAAGACGCTGGGACCGGTACGTGTATCCGCCCCACCCTCGCGCTCGAGGGTGACAATCGCGCTCTGGTAGCCGTCGATGCCCTCGGGCAGACGCGTCTTGTAGCGCACGAAGCCGGTGTCGTCGGGCTCGAATGTGCCGAGACTGCGGAAGGTGCCGGCCTCGTTCACCCAGATCTGGTAGCTGCGGCCATCCTGGCGGGGGTAGATGCCATCGGCGACGAAATAGAGGGTCGACTTCGTCGGGTCCCAAACCAGGACGCCGAGTGCGTTGGTGAGCGAGGGCGTGAAGGCCGTCGCCACCTGCGAGTTATCCGAGAGCAGGGTCGAGAGCAGCTCTCGGTCACCGCGGGCTGCCGTGGCAAGTTCGAACGTTCGCAGCTCTTCGTCGCTGAGGCGCTGCTGCAAAGTCGCAATCTCGATTTGCTGATTCAAGGCCTCGTCAACCTGGACCTGGAGTCCGGCATTCGACCTCTGCACGGCCGCGAGGTCGTCGCGCATGACCACCATGCCGGTCAAGGCGACAATCGCGACAGCCACCGAGGCCACCGCCGCCGCCGCAGGAACGCGACGGGCGACGCGGACGATGACGCCGGGCCGGCCGATACCGATCTCGCGCTGCACGCGGCGCCGGACCCGGGGCGAGGGGGACTCGCTGCATAGGGCGAGGGCGAGGGCTGCCGCCGTCTCTTCCGAGCGCGCGATCAGTGCGCGACAGGGATGGCAGTCGGCTCCGTGCAGAACGACGAGCCGGCTGAGCGCGGGGTCGAGCGCGCCGACGGCATACTCGTCAGCCGTTTCCTCGTTGATATGAGCGATTTCCATACTGCGCTGCTCAGGCAAGCTCTTCGGCGAGGGCGCGGCGCATCTTCTGCATGCCCCGACGGATGCGCGTCTTGATGGTGCCCAGCGGTTCGTGCAGCGTGCGAGCGATCTCCTGGTGGGTGAGGCCCGCAAAGTAGGCGAGCTCAAGCGCGCGGCGCTGTTCGATCGGCAGATCATGGAGGGCGCGTCTCACGCAGTGGCGCTCCTCGGTGAGCTGCGCTGCGGCGCTCGGCTCTTCATCGTCCAGCGGATCATTATGTCCATTATCGTCGAGGGAGTTCTCGGTGAGAACCTCCCGCCGTCGCCGCCGGCCCTGGGCCCGCAGCTCGTCGACCGAGCGGTTACGGACCACGCTGATGAGCCAGCTCATGAAGCGCCCCCGCTCCGGCACGTAGGCCTCTGGGCGGGTCCAGATCCGTACGAACACCTCTTGCACCACATCCTCGGCGTACTCGCGGCTGGCGAGGACCCGGAGCGCGGTCGAGAAAACGAGATCGACGTAGCGGTCGTAGATGATGGCGAAAGCGCGAACGTCCTGCTCGGCGATAGCGGCCATGAGCGCTTCATCCGTCCACTCCACCGTCGCCCCGAGGTCAAGTGCCGCGCGAGGCGGCACCGCCATACCATCGACACTACGAAGGCGGGAGGTCTCGGGATTGCTGCGGAAGCTCACGGAACGGCCTGACGGCGATAATGCACGGCACCAATACTATGGCTCGGGATCCCTGATCGCGGGTTGCCACCGCCTTTACTCCAGTGCCAGCTGGTTTACCGTTTGCTGCCAGCGACTCGCCGAGACTGACAACAGTTCTAGGCGGAGATGAGCCCCATGGTCAGTCGGAAGATCAGTCGGAAGCTGGTGGCAGGCGTGGCCGCGATAGGTCTGCTCGCGAGCGTTGCCTGCTCCGGAGTCAACCCCCCGGGTAGCAGCGCCGACCCCGCGACGTCGGTCGCCGCGACGACGACCGCGCCTGCGGAGACCGCTGCCACGAACTCCTCGGCCGCACCCACGCCGACGACTCCCGCAACCGTCGTAGAGCCCACCCACTCACCGTCGACAGCGGACCTTTCCGTCGTCGAGCTCGTGCAGCTCGCCGAGCCCGCGATCGTGCGCATCGCCGTGGGCGGCGGCGTCGGCACCGGCTTCGTCGTCGACGCGGACGGCTTCATCCTCACGAACAACCACGTGATCGATGCCGTCGCCACGTCCCCCGAACTGACCATCTTCGTGACCATGTCCGACGGCGCCGTGATCTCCGCCGAGCTGATCGGACGTGACCCGAGAGCCGACCTCGCGCTGTTGAAGATCGAGCGGAGCGACTTGCCCGCCTTGGTAATCGGCAGGCTGGACGAGGTGGTCGTCGGCCAGGCAGTCGTCGCAATCGGCTTCCCCCTCGACCTCCCCGGCGGCGACGGCGCTTCATTCTCGGTGAGCACCGGCATCATCTCCGCCAAGAACCGGATCATCGAGGGCGGGGCCATCTTCGGCGCCATCCAGACCGACGCGGCGATCACCAACGGGAACAGCGGCGGCCCGCTGCTGAACCTGCGCGGCGAGGTCGTCGGCGTGAACACCGCGATCGCGGTGAACCGGGTGGTGGGCGGGGCCGCTTCGGGCATCGGTTTCGCCGTCGGCGCGGACTCGGTCACCGCCGTTTACGACGAACTGCGTGAGCTCGGCGAGGTCCGGCGGGCACTGATCGGCATTCGCGCGTTCTCCGCCTTGCGACCCGCTCGCGCCCAGGAGTTGGGGATCCCCGAGGACATCGGCGGGGTCTTTGCGAGCATCGTCGACCCAGACGGCCCGGCCGGCCAGGCCGGCCTCCAGGACGGCGACACGATCGTCCGGATCGCCGACTTCGACATCGTCAACGAGTCCGACTTGGCGGAAGCGCTGATCGTTCTCGACCCGGGCGATACCGTCTCCGTGACGTTCTACCGGGACGGTCAGCGACTGACGGTCGAAGCCACCTTAGGGACGGCCACGCCCCAGTAGCCCGCAGACCGGGCCCCACCAGCACGACAGAGGCCGCGTCTTTTTGGCGCGCGCCCGGTCGCGGGCCGTAAGCTCGGCCAGTGCCGCCGGACCGAATCGTATCGCTCGTCCCCAGCCTCACGGAGCTGGTGTGGTGGTTTGGACGGGGGGAGGCGCTGGTGGGGCGGACCCGTTTCTGCACGGAGCCGGCCGGCGAGGTCGAGCGCGTGGCCGCCCTCGGGGGGACGAAGAACCCCGACGTGCCCGCGATCATCGCGCTGGCGCCGGACCTGGTGATCGCAAACCGCGAAGAAAACCGCCGCGAGGACGTCGAAGCCCTCGAGGAAGCAGGGCTATGCGTGCTGCTCACGGATCCCAACAGCATGGAGGAGGCCCTGGACATGATCCTGGAGCTCGGGGAACTCCTCGGATCCGCCGCCGAAGGGGGACGGCTGGTCAGCGATACGCGAGCCGCGATCGCGGCCGGCGCCTCTCGCGATCGCTCACCACGCGTCTTCGTGGCGATCTGGCGCAACCCCCTCATGGGGCTTGCCGGCGGCACCTACGGCCACTCCCTGCTCACGGCCGCGGGCGCGACCAACGTTCTCAACGACCGCCCGCGCTACCCGGAGCTCGGGCGCGATGAGGTCGCGGGCCTCGCGCCAGAGGCGATCCTGCTCCCCGACGAGCCGTATCGTTTCGCCGCCCAGCACGTCCCCGAATTCGCCGCGATTGCGCCCACGCGGGTCATCGATGGCAAGCTGCTCTGGTGGTACGGGCCACGCATGCCAGAGGCGATCCGCTCCCTCCGCGAGATCGTCCAGGAGCTGGCCGCAGAGGGGCGTTCCGGCTAGCGCCCGCGGAAGGCCGGCTCGCGCTTCTCGACGAAGGCGAGGCGGCCCTCCTTCACGTCCTCGGTGTCGCGCGTGTAGCTCTGCAGGAACTGCTCGATCTCGACGTGCTCCTCGAGGCCGCGGGTCATCCCCTCATGCGCCAGCCGCTTCGAAAGCTCGACCGCGACCGAAGGCCCGCTCGCGATTTCGTGCGCGAGCTCATCCGCCCGCGTCATCAGCGCCTCGGGCGCAACGACCTCGCTCACCAGGCCCATCGCCTTGGCTTCGGGAGCGGACACCATGCGGCCCGTGTACATCATCTTGAGGGCGTTCTCCATGCCGACGAGCCGCGGCAGAAACCAGCTCGAGCCGGTGTCCGGCGTAATCGCCCGCTTGACGAAAATCGAGCTGAAGCGCGCCTCCGCAGAAGCGATCCGGATATCGCAGGCGAGGGCGAGCGAGAAGCCTGCGCCCACGCAGACGCCGTTCACTGCGGCGATCGTCGGCTTTTCGCACTGGTAGACGAACGCGGGGCCCTTCATCCGGCTGCGCGAGCGGCCGGGCCGCCCCTCGAAGGGCCGCGGCACGTCGTCGCCGCCCTCATGCGTGAGGTCCGTGCCGGAACTGAAGCCGCGCCCGGCGCCGGTGACGAGCACGGCCCGGATCTCGTCGTCGACGTTCGCCGCCGCGATCGCCTGCTCGATCTCGGCGAAGGAGTTCCAGCTGAGGGCGTTGAGCTTTTCGGGCTTGTTCAGCGTGAGGCGGCCGACGCCGCCCGCAACCTCCCAGATGATGTCCCGAAACTCCATACCGCCGCCTCGCTGCAGGGGATGCGCGCTAGGGTACGGGACCGCCCAGGCGGGCACTACGGCTCGACCACCACCCGAAGCCGCATCTGGGGATGGTAGTCGCACGTCACCAGGTGCTCACCCGCTGCTTCGAAGCGCCAGGCGAACACGTCCCCCGCCTCCATGTTCGGGGAACGCTCGACGCCGTCGAAGACCAGGTTGTGCAGCGTCGTCTCGCCGTTCCAGAAGTAAACCGGCTCCCCCGCCCCGAGGCTTACCGCGGCCGGCGAGAACGCGAGGTCGTCCTGGGTCACGAGCAGGGCGCCTTCAGGAACGCCCAGAGGCGCGGGCACGCCGCCGCTCGCGCATGCTCCCAGAAGCAGAGCGGGCCCAACCAGCCTGAAGGCGGCGGTCAGGTGGCGCCGAGCACACCGCACGGGCCATTGTCGCCGAGGCGGGGCAGCTTGCCCGCCGGACGCCACGAGGCTGGGACTACCAGGCCCCAGCCTCGTTCCTCGCGCGGGCGAACGCGACGCCCTAGTTGGCGCTGGACTCCTCGAGCTCGTCCTCACCCAGGCTCTTCCAGAACCACCAGCCGACAGCGGCGATAAGCGCACCGGCCGCCGGCCCCACGACGTAGACCCAGAAGTCGCCCCACTCGTTCGCGACCAGCGCTGGCCCGAATGAGCGCGCGGGATTGACCGATGCGCCAGTGAACGGCACAGCCACAAGGTGGATCAGGAGGACGGCGAAGCCGATCGCAATGGGCGCGTTCGCGCCCCAGCCCTTCTTGCTCACGGCAACGTTGTAGATCACGAGCACGAGGAACGCCGTGAGGATGATCTCCATCAGCAGGCCTTCGCTCGAACTGATCGCGGAATTGATCCCGTGAGCGCCGAGGTTAACCTCGAACGCGGCCCCGACGGACCATTTCACGAGCACCGATCCGACGACCGCTCCGGCGAGCTGGGCGACGATGTACGCGCCCCCGAGCACCGGCCTGATGTTCCGGGTGACGATCATTGCGAGCGAGACCACGGGATTGATGTGACCGCCGCTGATCCCGGCGGTCCAGGCCACCGCCACCATGATGCCGAGGCCGTGGCCGACCGCGATCGTGAGCAAGGCGGCGTCACCGCCGAAAGCGAATGCCCCAATAACGCTGCCGGTCCCAACGATGATGAAGAACATCGTCCCCAGGAATTCGGCCAGAACCGCCCGGATATCGTTACGCGAGAACTCCCCCATGGAGCAGGCCCCCTTATGCCTCGGCCTCAGCCGCAGCCGTTCGTGCCGTATTCTCCACCAAATGTTAAGGTTGTCAAACAGATGATCGGTAGTCCGCTGCTAGAGGCCCCCCCCGTGGCTGAGATCCCGCTCCAGAGCTGCCCCCGCTGCCTCGGTGCCCTATCCGCGATCAAGGGATCGCGGCTCGCCGTCTGCCGGCGCTGTGGCTACAAGGATGACTGCTGCTAGGCAGTCGCCGGTGGCGGAGCGCTAGGCCGGAGGCCGTCGCCGGTGGAGTTCGGCGACGCGGGCACGCATCCGCCGGAGCCGTTCGATTCGGCGACGTGAGATCACAGGGCTGGCGTCGTGGAGCGTGACAGGCCCTTCACAGCGCCCGCAACCGAGCGCGTTCTCGCCGGAAGCGGGTGGGACTTCCTGAGCAGTGACGAAGCCTTCCGCGGTAAGGGGCGCGCCGCTCTCTCCGGTCCAGGTGCCGCTCACAAAGCCGCAGTGCAAACACTTCACCTCGCCCTTGACGCGCATCCAGAGCCCTCCCAGGCAGGGGAGCGTGGATCGAGCGTCGCTTAGCGAGGATCGGCAAGGACCCTATACCCCGTGGGATGGGCCCTCAGGCGGAGCGAGGACTAGCCTGAGTGGACGCCGTTGACGCGGAACTGGACCACGCCCGAGGGCACGGAAACGGTGACCTCGTCGCCAGGGCGGCGGCCGAGCAGTTCCTTGCCCACCGGCGACTCGACCGAGATCTTGCGATCGGTCGCGTTCGCCTCCCGCGCGCTCACCAGCTTGTAATCGATCTCGATCCCGTTATCGAGGCGCGTTACCGCCACGACCGAGCCGATGGTCGAGCGGTTCCCAGCGCCGACGCCGCCTTCGACGGCGACCACCCGCTTCAGGATCGCATCGATCTCACGGCGCCGGGTCTCGTTGAAGGCGAGCGCTTCGCGGGCCGCCTCGAGGGGTGCGTTCTCGCGAAAGTCCTTGTCCTCGCGAGCGAGCGAGATCGCCTTCACGAGATCAGGAACGATGTCGTGGAGCTTCGCCTGCTCCTTCTCGAGCCCGGCGATGCCCTCGGCGGTCATCTCGATCGGCGCTTCGGCGGCGCGTGTCGCCGCCGCGCTCAGCCGGTTCGCCGAGCGCCGGACGCGGATGTGGATGCCGAAATTCTTTTCCGCGTAACTGTGCTTCTTGAGGTACTGGAACCAGGCCTTGAGCGCAGCCACGCGCTGTGGCGCTGCCGGGTCCGACGCCTGGATCTGGGCTTCGGCGTAGGACTCGACGCGCGCGCCCGACAGCGACTCGATCGTCGTGTCCGGACCGGCGTGCTCGACATACTTGCGCACGAACGGCCCTAAAGCGTTGTGGGCTTCCGGCGCCAGCGTCCCGAGGTATTCCTGCAATGCCTCGCCGAGCGTGATCGAAATGAGGGTCCCTTCACTCGGCTGATCGCTCATGCATTCATCGTACCATCTCTCTCTCTCTGGGGAGGGGCCCGAGCCCCCGCGAGGGAGGGCAGCATTCGCACGATGCTCACCTGGAGCGAGCTCCCCGCACTCTTCCCTGCTGTCGCAGATCCGGGCCGCTGGCTCCCCCTCCTCGAACGCCACGCTGAGCTACTCGCGGCGGCGCCCATACGCACGACTGCCGTTCGACGAGATGAGGCGGTTGCGCGGAATTACGCCGAGTCGCTCGAGGCCTATCGCCTGGCAGGGGCGCCGGCCCGCGGCCGGCTCGTCGATGTCGGCAGCGGTGGCGGCTTCCCGGGAATGGTGATCGCGGCGATCGCGCCCGGGCTGGAGGTGCACCTCGTCGAGTCGCACCGGCGGCGGGCCGCGCTCTTAGGCGAAATCGCACAGGAGCTCGGCCTCGACCAGGTGACGGTGCATGCTGAGCGCGCGGAGGAGGCGGGGCGGGGCTCGCTTCGGGACAGCGCCGATCTCGTCCTCGCGCGCGCGGTCGCGCCGCTGCCGGTCTTGCTCGAGTACACCGCACCAATGACAGCGCCGCGGGGGGTGATCGCCGCGCTCAAGGGCTCCCGGGCGGACGCACAGCTCGAGGAAGCGGCAGGTGCGCTCTCCGAGCTGGCTTGCAAGCACTTCGAGACGACGATGATGCGAGCGGCCGTGAGCGAGCACGTACGCGTGCAGCTGTTCCGCAAGCTCGGAGCCACACCGGAGCGCTATCCGCGGCGGCCCGGAATGCCCGCGAAACGTCCAATCGCGCGCCCCGCCCAGGGCTGACTGGGAGAACCCCTGTGCTATAGTCGCGGCGCCTCCAGGAGGCAATATTTACCGAGATCGTGCCCCCACTCCGATGCGTCGGATGGGGCCGGCCCGGGAGGTGACCCATGGACCCGAACCTAATGCTGAGCCGGCTGCTGCGCCTCGTGCGTCTCGACACTTCGGTGTTTGATGAGGTTCGCGACGACGAACGAGAGCTCATTCCCGCACTTATCGTGGCCGTCGTCTCGTGCTTCCTCGCCGGGCTCGGGGCCTGGCTGTACTGGGAGATCGCGGCTGACTTCACGCCCAATAACACCTTCCTGAACTCCTTCCTGCTCGGATCGATCTTCCTCGCGGTGATGTACGGAGCCGCTGCGCTCGTCATCTACGTGGTGATGGTCCAGTTCTACAAGGTGCAGGTGGAACTCCGGCCCATCGTCCGCACGATGGGGTACGCGGCGGCGCCGCTCGCGCTCTCCGTGCTGATGCTGGTCCCGGTGCTCTATCCAGTATTCGCGCTCGTGCCCCTCGCCATTCTGCTGGTGTCGATGATCTACGCGGTCCAATCGGCAACGAACGCTGAGTCCACCCAGGTGGTCGTGGCATGCATCATTGGCTTCTCGGTGATGACGCTCGTCCTGGGCGTGATCGCCGTTTGGTTCGGTGTACCGGACGCCCCCATAGGAGCGGGCCAGTTCGGGCTCTACCTCGACTTCTAGCGCCCCTGGCGCGGTTCGCGACGCCGGTCGGCAACGTCGCCCTCTGCTAGGCTGATCGCTTGTGACCTATCTCGATCACGCCGCGACGACGCCCCTGCGCCCCGAGGCCCGCGCGGCGATGCTGCCCTTTCTCGGCGAGTCCTTCGGCAACCCCAGCGGCCACTACGGCGAGGGCCGCGTTGCCCAGGAAGCCGTGGACGCCGCGCGCGAGTCGGTCGCCGCCTGCCTGAACGGACGCTCGTCCGAGATCCTGTTCACGAGTGGCGGCACCGAAGGGATCAACACCGCGATCCTCGGCATCGCCTACGCGATGCGGCGGGCGGGCGCCGGCGCCCATGTCATCACGACCGCGATCGAACACCACGCAGGACTCCACGCCGCGCAGCATCTCGAGGAGCTCGGGTTCGAGGTCACGACCCTCGGGTGCGACGGTGTCGGCCACGTGAGCGCCAGCGAGTTCGAGCGCGCCCTGCGCCCGGACACCGTCCTCGCCAGTGTGATGCTCGCGAACAACGAAGTCGGAACGATTCAGCCGGTCGGCGAAGTCGCGGGTATTCTGCGCGAGTACGCCGCGCGGCAGCAGCAGCATCGGGTCATGTTGCACACGGACGCCGTCCAGGCTCCCGGCTGGGCCGCGGTCGACGTGCAGGCATTGGGAATCGATGCACTGAGCCTGTCGTCGCACAAATTCGGGGGCCCGAAGGGGAGCGGCATCCTCTTCCTCCGTCGCGCAACCCCGTTCCGTCCGCTCCTGCACGGTGGCGGCCAGGAGATGCAGAAACGGGCCGGCACCGAGAACGTCGCGGGCATCGCCGGCACGGCCACCGCCCTGGAATTGGCCTGCGCGGGAATCGCCGCCCGGTCCACGCGCGTACGAGCGCTTCGGGAGCGCTTGCGGGCGGGCATCGTGGCGTCCGTCGGGGACGCCGAAACGAACGGCTGCCAGGAGAACTGCCTGCCGAACAACCTCAACATCTCGTTCGAGGGCATGGAGAGCGACGAGCTCGTCGCGCGGCTCGACGCACGCGGGATCGCGGCCAGTACCGGCAGCGCCTGTTCCAACGCGATGTGGGAGCCCTCGCACGTGCTCCTGGCGATGGGCGTGCCCATTCGCCGTGCCGCCGGAAGTGTGCGCTTCAGCCTGGGCGAGGGCACAACCGAGGCCGACATCGAAGCCGTCCTGGAGGTGCTCCCGGGCGAAGTCGAACGCGCTCGGCTCTCCTCCGTAGGCGCCTACTAGGAGACCCCCGCCCCCCGTGCGAGCCCACGTGCGCGCGGGTATGCTCGCCGCCGGGAGGCCGCATGCCGGGAGCGCTCTCGCATCTCCGTATCTGTGACTTCACCGGCCAGCTCGCCGGGGCCGGAGCGACCCGCTTCCTCGCCGCTTTCGGGGCCCAGGTCATCCGCATCGAAGACCCCGTGAACGAGGGCCGCTGGGACATCCTCCGGGGGATGGCCCCGCACGTGGACGAGCGCCGGGGGATCGAGTTCGGCGGTTCCTTCAACAACCACAACGTCGAGAAGCTGGGTGTGACGCTCAGCCTCCGCACGGAACGCGGCAAGGAGCTCCTGCGTGAGCTCGTTGCCGTCTCGGATGTCGTCGCGGAGAACTTCTCCTCGGGCGTGATGGAACGCCTCGGCTTCGACTACGACGCCTTGCGCGCGCTGCGCGAGGACGTCATCTACGTCTCAAACTGCGGCTTTGGCCACAGCGGCCCCTACCGCGACTTCAAGACGTGGGGACCGATCGTGCAGGCGATCTCGGGGCTCACGTTCAGTTCCGGTTTGCCGGACCAGCCGCCGGCCGGCTGGGGCTATTCGTACATGGACCACACGGGCGCCTACTACATGGCGATCGCGATCCTCATGGCGCTGCGTCACCGCAACCGTACGGGCGAGGGCCAGTGGGTCGACCTCGGCTGCACCGAAGCAGGCGCGAGCCTCAACGGCCCCGCCATCCTCGACTACACCGTGAACGGCCGCCCGCTGCGCCGCGAGGGCAGCCCGAACAGCAATCGCCATGAGTACCCCGCGATGGCGCCGCACGGGATCTACCCCTCGCACGAGGACGACACCTGGGTGGCGATCGCGTGCCGGGACGACCGCGATTGGGCCGCGATCGCCGGCGCGAGCGGTGAGGTCTGGGCGGGGGACGAGCGCTTCGCCGCGCTCGCCGGACGGCTGGCCGGAAGCGACGAGCTCGATGAGCTCGTCGCTGATTGGACGCGAGCGCGGGGCAACTTCGAGACCGCGGCCCTCCTCCAGGGCGTGGGCGTTCCCGCCGCCGCCGTGCAACGTCCTGAAGAGCGCATCGATCAGGACGCCAACACGGAAGCCTGGGGGCTTTGGCCAACGGTGACACACCGCGAAATGGGCGATGTGCGCGTGGACGGCCTGCCCGTGCACCTCTCCGAAACGGACTGGCAGATCGCTCGCGGCGCACCGTGCCTCGGAGAGCACAACGAGGAGGTGTTCGGCGAACTCCTCGGGCACAGCGCCGAGGAGATCGCAGCGCTCACCGAGGAGGGCGTCCTGTGACGACACCCCCGGTCGCGAGCGGTGCGCTCGAAGGCGTGCGCGTGGTCGAGCTGTGCGACGACCTCGGCGCCTTCGCCGGAAAGCTGCTGGCGGACATGGGTGCTGACGTGATCAAGGTCGAGGCGCCCGCAGGCGACCCCACCCGCGCCTACCCACCGTTCGTGGATGACGAACCGAACCCCGAGCGCAGCCTCTACTTCTGGCACTACAACACGAGCAAGGCGAGCGTCACTCTCGACCTCCGCGAAGCAGCGGAGCAGGAACGCCTGAGAGCGCTCATCCAGAGCGCGGACATCTTCCTCGAGAGCCAGCCGCCCGAGCGCCTGAGCGCGCTCGGGCTCGAGTACGACGCCCTCCGGACCGCCAACCCCGGCCTGATCATGGTCTCGGTGAGCCCGTTCGGGCGGGGCATGCCCCGCGCAGACGAGGCGTCCACCGACCTCACAATCCTGGCGGGGGGCGGCCCCGCCTGGAGCTGCGGCTACGACGACCACTCGATGCCGCCGGTACGCGGCGGTGGCAACCAGGGCTACCAGACGGCGAGCCACTTCGCGGTGATGTCCGCCCTGGTTGCGCTGCTGCACCGCGATGCAGGCGGCCCCGGGCAGCACATCGACGTGAACGCGCACGCGGCCGCGAACGTCACCACGGAGGCGGGCAGCTACACCTGGCTCGTGGCGCAGCAGACCGTCCAGCGCCAGACCGGCCGGCACGCGGGCGTGAACCCTTCGATGCCTTCGCAGATCAAGTGTGCGGACGGCCGCTACGCGAACACGGGCATTCCTCCGCGACGCCCCGAGTCCTTTCGCGCCGTGCACGAATGGTTGGAATCGCTGGGTCTCGTGGAGGAGTTCCTCGAAGCGCCGTTGCTGCAGGAGGGGATGCGCCGCGAGCGTTTCGACATGTCGATGATCGCGCAAGACGAGGAGTTGCAGGCCATTTTCGGGGCGGGGCGAGCGGCCATGAACCTCCTCGCCTCGAAGCTCCCGGCCTACGAGTTTTTCACGGGCGGCCAGGCGCGCGGGTTCCAAATCGGGATCATCTACGCCCCCGAGGAGGTCCTCGAGGACCCGCACTTCGTCGCGCGCGGCTTCCCGGTCGAAGTCGACCACCCGGAGCTCGACCGAACGGTGACGTACCCCGGCGCCCCCTACCAGTTCGAGCGCTCGCCGTGGCGCATCAGGCGGCGGGCGCCGCTCCTCGGCGAGGACAACGAGCGCGTCTTCCGCGAGCTGGGCGCCACGGAGAGCTAGCCGCGATGTCCGGCGAATCGGCGAAAGCCGAACGGCAGGGTCGGTTTCGGTGGCTGCGTAGACGTTGGAAGGTCGTGATCTCGGTGGCGCTGCTCGCTCTGGTAGCCGTCCTCGTCCTCATCACCGGCGGGATCGGCTGGTACTTCGCCGGCGTTCTTCGGGACGACGCGCTGGCGCCAGACCACGCCCCGGACCCGCTCGACCTCGAGGTCGTCGCCGTGGCGGCTGCCCAGATCACCCTGCGGCCCGCCGGCGCCGGTGACGACGACGATTGGGCGCGCGACGGTCGCTATGGCCTCCAGTGGGAGGGCGGCTACGCCTTCGTCGGCGCGATCATCGATCGGCGCGACGGCCAGGTCGTGCGCAGCTTCGAGCCGATCGAGGGCGGCGCGCCAGAGGCCGGCGAGCGCGCGCGCCTCGACGGCTTCGTCTTCCCCGGAGATCCACTCCAGGCTCACGGCCTCGCCTTCGACGAGGTCGCAATCGAGGGCGAGCGGGGACCGCTCGCAGCCTGGCTCGTTCCGGGCGAACGCTCGACCTGGGCCATCTTCGTGCACGGCAAGGGCGCGGACAGGCGAGAAGGGCTACGCGTGCTGCCGGCCCTCGCAGCCGCGGGGCTCCCGGTCCTGCTTATCAGCTACCGCAACGATGAAGGGGCGCCCGCCAGCACCGACGGCTACTACCGCTACGGAGCGGAGGAGTGGCGAGACCTCGAGGCAGCCGTCCAGTTCGGGCTCGACCGCGGAGCCGGGGACGTCGTGCTGGTCGGGAACAGCATGGGCGGCTCGATCGCGCTCGCCTTCATCGACCGCTCGCCGCTCGCTTCGCGGGTGCGGGGGCTGATTCTCGACTCGCCCGTGATCTCCTTCGCCGCGACGGTCGACTCCGGCGCGAAGGACCGGGGCGTGCCGGGCTTGGTGATCTGGGCGGGCAAACGGTTCGCGAGCCGCCGCTTCGGTATCGACTGGGACGAAGCTGACTACCGCGCCGAGGCGCGAGCGCTCACCGTGCCGCTGCTGCTCTTCCACGGCAACGCCGACGAGAGGACGCCGGTCGCGGAGAGCGACGCGCTCGCCGCCGCCCGCCCCGACATCGTTACGTATGTGCGGGTCCCAGGCGCGCGCCACGTGCGCTCCTGGAACGTCGACCCAGCAGCGTACGAAGCCGCCGTTCGGGACTACCTTGGGGAGTTGCTGGAGGAGTAGGCGGCTAAGGCAGGGCGAGCATGCGCTCCAGCGCGACGAGCGACGACGCGCGCGTCTTCGCCTCGACCTCGACACGGTTGACGACGTAGCCCTGGACGAGCCCCTCGAGGGTCCAGGCGAGGTAGGCCGGGTGGATGCGGTACATCGTGCTGCAGGGGCAGACGACGGGATCGAGGCAGAAGACGGTCTTGTCCGGGTGCTCGTCGGCGAGCCGTTTGACGAGGTTGATCTCCGTGCCCACGCCCCAGGTCGTGCCCGCGGGCGCTTCGCTGATCGCCTTGATGATGCGCTCAGTCGAACCGCTGACGTCGGCCGCCTGTACGACCTCCCAGGAACACTCAGGGTGCACGATGACATTCACGCCTGGGTGTTCCTCGCGGGCCTTTTCGATCTGTTCGACGCTAAAGCGCTGATGGGTGCTGCAGTGCCCCTTCCAGAGGATGACGCGGGCCTTCTCGAGTTCGTCTTGCGTGAGCCCGCCGAGGGGCTGGCGCCAATCCCAGGTGACCATTTCGTCGAGGGGGATATCCATCTCGTAGCCGGTATTACGGCCGAGGTGTTGGTCGGGGAAGAAGAGGATTTTCTCGCCGCGCGCGAAGCCGTATTCGAACGTTTTCGGGGCGTTGCTGGAGGTACAGACGATGCCCTCGCGCTCGCCCACGAACGCTTTCAGGCTGGCGGCGCTGTTCATGTACGTAATGGGGATGACGCGCGCGCCCTCCCCGAGGGCGCCCATGATCTCGTCCCAGGCGGCATAGACATCGCCGGGGTCGGCCATGTCGGCCATCGAGCAGCCGGCGGCCATATTCGGCAGGATCACGGCCACCTCCGGTGGCGTGAGGATGTCCGCCGATTCGGCCATGAAGTGCACGCCGCAGAAGAGGACGTACTCGGCCCCTTCCTGGGCGGCCGCATGCTGCGCGAGCTTGAAGCTATCGCCGGTGAAGTCCGCGTACTGGATGACCTCGTCGCGCTGATAGTGGTGGCCGAGGATCACGAGCCGCTCGCCGAGCGTCGCGCGGGCAGCGCGGATACGCTGCTCCAACTCCTCGGGGGGCAGGCCCAGGTAGGCGCGGGGAATGTCCTGCTGCCAGCTCACGAAGGCCGCTTCCTCGACGAGGGGGAGGGGTTCGAGGCGGTCCGTGGGGCAGGTTTCCGGGTCCGAATAGAGCTCGAGGAGTTCGTCGCGGCCGGCGGCGGGGGATGCGGGAGCAGTCATGGCTTTTCCCTTCAGGTGGGGGGAGAGACCTACTTAGTGTACTTGGTACACTAAGTACTTTCAATACTCTGCCAGACCGCTCCGCATGCCGTCAATGCGGCTTCGGCGCCCGCTCTAGGGCCCGCCGCGGGCAATCGCGGTGCCTTCTGCGCAGATCCGCCGCCCCTGTTCCGGCCCGCAGAGCTTGCTCGGTCATCGCGGCGCTCGCGCACTCACCGGTGCTGGTCGAGCAGGATCGTGTTCCCGTCGGGATCGGTGATCATCAGGCTTGCCGGGCCGGTCGTGTCTTCATCCGCCTCGGTCACGAGCGCCACGCCACGGAACTTGAGCTCCCGCTGCAGAACGCGGATATCGGTAAAGGCTTCCAGGTCCTCGCCGTCCTGCCCCGAGCCCGGATTGAAGGTGAGGATGTTCCCCTCGAACATCCCCTGGAAAAGCCCGATCACGTGCGCCGCGTTTCGCATGATCAGCCAGTTCTCCGACTCCTCCCCGCCCGCGACCGCGAAGCCGAGGTCTTCGTAGAAGGCGCGCGAGGCGCCCAGGTCCTTGACCGCCAGGCTTACCGAGAATGCCCCGAGTTCGATCGCCCGCCCTCCTTCGATTGTGACCTTCGCCGTTGGTGGAGAGGCTAGCGCAGAGCGAGCTCGGAGGGCCGATGCGTCGGAGTCACGTCCCGAAGTGGACGGCCCGTACCTTGCGAATCTGGTCCAGGATGTTTTCCTCGTCCTCATGCTCGACCGCGAAGGCCAGGCCGCCGAGGTCGCGCGCCTCCCACGAGCGCTCTGCGCGACCGGCCGCCGCGTCATCGAAGTCGCCGACGGCGGCGCGGTAGGCGGCAATCGCCGCCTCGGTGAACGCCTCGCCGAAGTGGCGAAGCGCGGTGAAGTCGTGCGCGCGGTCGCTGCGGTTGACCAGCGCCCAATCGAGAACGCCGGTGAGCGCCCCCTGCTCGTCGACGAGCAGGTTCTCCTGCCAGAGATCGTGATGACAGATCACGAGCGCACCCGGCGACATCGCCGGATCCTCCGCGAACGCATCCCACCATGCGTCGAGCCGGCCGTACTCTTCGGGCGAGAGGTGTTCCGCGAGAACTGACATCACGACCGGGCGGGCCGCGAGATCGCGCGCGTGCTGATCCCAGGGCTCGAGGCCCGCGTCCACGGCGACCGACTCCGGCAGGGCGTGCAGCTCGGCGAGAAACTCGCCGAGTGTTCGGGCCAGCGTGGCCGAGCCACTAGCGGGCGGGGCGGCGCCGGCCTACGTCGGATAGGCGAGGGCGCCATGCGGAAAGGCCGCTCCCCGCGGAGCGTGCCACGGCGGCCACGGGATCGGCACCGTCAGGCGCTCCGCAAGGACGGGCAGGGCCCGCCACTCGCGCTCGTAGTCGGCGACCGCGTCGGGGATTTGGCCGACCCTTCACCGCGATCCCGCGGGCGGTCTCTACGACGTCGCTCCGGAAGCCGTGGCCGAGGTCGCGCAACGGCGCGACCGGCCCGATCGCGGTAAAGGCCGTCGCGATCCGTTCGGCGAGCGGGGCGGCGCTCACCCGCGCGAACGCAGGGGCGCGTCATACGCTTCGCGCGTGACCATCAGATCGAACGCGACGGTTGCCTTCACCGGCGGGGCCTGCGGCAGCTCGTTCACCAGCTCGAAGCCGAGCTTCTCGAACATGGCGCGGCTGCGCGGGTTGTAGTCGGCGACCTCGACCGCAAAGACGGCGTCGGCCGTCTCGCGGCCGAAGGCGAAGTCGAGCAGGAGCGCAACTGCGCGCGTGCCGATGCCGCGGTCCCAATGGCGCGGCGTGATCTCGATGTCGATGCGGCGGAGATCGCGACCGGGAAGCTGCGCCCGCAGGCGCGCGAGGTTCATCTCCTGGAGGTGGGTCGCTCCGACCGGAACCTCCTCGAACTCGATGACGAACGTGTAGGCGGCCCGGGAAACGCCGCGATACATTCCCTGCACCTCTGCCATCGTGCGGCTCTCGACCGGCTCGGCGTCGGCGTAGTCCTGCAGCTCGAGGTCGTTGTTCCAGGCGAAGAGCAGGTCCCAGTCGCTCTCGCGCATGGGCCGGAGCACGACCGCACCGTCGCGCAGGCTGACCTCGTGCTCGCGGAGCTGCGGCGGCACGCTCACGATCGAGGCCCGCCGCCTTCTGCTGAAGGTGGGCGCCAACGCACCGTCGGGATGCGCGCACGCTCGACGCGCTGGGCCGGCGTCGCGGGCGTGAGGACGACGGTGTCACCGGGGCGGAGGGCGCCCCCCTCGACCACACGCGCGTACACGCGACTGAAGCCGGGGCGCGCCTGCTGATCGATCGCGCCGGTGTCACCATCGGCGAACCAGCGCGCATTCTTCCAGCAGGGCGCGGCGTAGTCCGTGACTTCGACGAGCACGCACCCGCCCAGGCGCAGCCGCGCGCCGGGCGTGACCCGACCCCAGTCGATCCCGCTGGTGGTGATGTTCTCGCCGGTGCTTCCGGGAGCGATGAAGTGGCCCTCGGCGGCCAGCGTCTCGATGCGCTCCCAAGCAAAGAGGCAGAGGGCACGCCGGGGGCCGCCATGCGCGCGGAGATCGGTCTGCCGATCGACGGTGATGCCGCCACCGTCCACCTGCGCTTCGGCTAGCGCGCGCTTGGGCACTCCCCCTGCGAACGCGCTGATCTGGACGATGCGCCCACCGAGACTGTCGCTCACGACGCCCCTGCTTCGACGAACTCCTCGATCGCGCCGTCGAGGTAGAGGAGCCGCAGCGCCTGCGCGATCTGCGGCTGCAGATGGGCGGCGCGCTCCGCGCCGACGCGCTCAGCAACGCCTTCGAGGATCGCCCCGACGTTCAGTTCGGCGGCGACAAGCGCGATCACATGCGCCACGAGGTCACTCACCGGCATGCCCTCTGAACGGGCGGCAGTGCGGAGGACCTGGCCCCACACGAACTCCCCTTCGCCGGCGACCGGCTTTCGTTCGAGCGCGGCATCAGCAGCAAGCCGGGGCGCGGCTGCGAGGAAGCGTGCCGCCTGGGTATCGGCGCCGAAGCGCACCTCGAAAGCGGCGGCGCGCTCGCTCCGCTCCGCTTCGATGCCGCCCACCGCCTCGGCGAAGCTGCGGGGCGTCTCGCCATGGGCGAGCACCGCACGCTCGTAGCCGACCGGGGGCTGGCCCGCGACCGCGCGGATGAACGCCAGCCGCGCCGGCGTGGCATCGTCGCCGGCGGTGATTCTGCGAGCCTCCCAGAAGTACGAGTCGACGGTGCGGTTGCTCGCGTAGAAGAGGCGCGCCAACTCGCGGAAGTGGCCGTACTGCTGGTCGTAGCTCTCGGCGTAGACCGAGGCCGCCGCCCGCCCCAATTCCACGTCCTTCAAGGCCGAGGTGACGTAGGCGGCCGCCAGCACTCCGGACGAGAGCGCAAGATGGACACCTGAGGAGAAGAGCGGATCGATGAAGCAAGCGGCGTCACCGACGAGCACGAACCCCTCACCCGCGACCTCGCGGGAGGCGTAGGACCAGTCGCGGACCACGGTCGGACCGGCGCTGAGCCGTGCTCCCGCGAGGAGGGCCGCGGTACGCGGCGCCTGCGAGACCTGATCGCCGAAGAAGCGATCGAGCCCGATCGCTTGGATGCGGCCACCGCTGGCATCGCTGTCGACGACAACGCCAACGCTCGCCTGGCCGGTGTGGAGGGGGATGGTCCAGACCCAGCCCGCCGCGATGGATTCGATGAAGATGTTGTTGGCTTCGGCCCCAGGGAGGCGGGCGCCGCCCTCGTAGTAGCCGTAGACGGCCAGGTTCCGAAAGAACGGATCGGGCTCACGGAGGCCGCGCGCGCGGCCGATGAGCCCGGCCTGGCCGCTCGCATCGACGACGAAGCGAGCGCTCACCGCGCGTTCTTGGCCGCTATCGTCGAGGACGCGAAGGGAAGCGCCCGCGGCGCCCGTGGTCGCCTCCAGGACGCGATGACCCTCGCGCACGTCGGTGCCGTGAGCGGCGGCGTTGCGGAGGAGGAGGTCGTCGAACTCGGCGCGGACGACCTGGTAGGAGTGGGGGTAGCGAGGGCTGGATTCGCGGAAGGACCAGCTCCAGGGGTCGGGATCGCTGCCCCAGACCATGGTCGCGCCATACTTCGGGAGGAAGCCCGCAGCCTCGATCGCGGGCAGCACACCCAGCTCCGCTAAGACGGGCATCGACGCCGGCAACAGCGACTCGCCGACGTGCTCGCGGGGGAAGTGGTCGCGCTCGTAGAGGCGCACCCGCCAGCCTTTGCGCACCAGCATCGTGGCCGCAGCGGCGCCCCCCGGCCCGCCACCCACGACGATGACATCGGTATCGAAGTCAGGCACGGATTTCACGATGGGGGCGAGAGGCGCCTGTTGTCCAGGGAGCAACTCCCCTACCGGCCGAAAGACCCCATCCGCCGCTCGCTGCGGGCACGTTCCTGACCCTCGGCCTCGGCTCAGCTGCCGGGCTGCGGGCTGCGCTACCCTTCATGCGCCATCGGTTTCAGCCGCCCGTGGCGTCAGCGGGCGAACGGCTAGCTACCTCGCGGGCCCAGCCTTCACGCCCCGCCCGCGAGGCGTCACGGAGCGAGTCTGGCAGGCGCCGATGAAGCAGAAGGAGGAGTGTCGTGCCCGAGACGTTCGCATTCGAGACGGAGCTCACCTACGAGGACGCCGGCGTCGGCTTCCAGCTATCGCTCCAGCAGCCAACGCCCGACTCAGAGGCCCTCTTCGACCTCTCCGTCCGAAACCTCGCGAGCGGGGAACGCGTGCCCTTCCGGCACGACGCCTGCGCCGCCGTCCATGACTTCACGCGCGGGTACACACGCTGGCTCGCCACGAAGGGCATTCGGGCGGAGCGCGGGGAGGATTCCGTTCACGGACCGGCACGCCAGGGCGCACCGGCGCCGGAACTGCTCGCCCTCGCGCAGGCGGCGGCAGACATGATCGACCAGCGATTCGCGAACTACCGCGCGTCCGTCCTCGACGCCGGTGGCTATTCCGATATCACCCTTGATAAGCGGGACGGCGTCGCCTGGCTGCTGCTCAACCGGCCCGAGACGTACAACGCCAAGCGCGGCATCACGATGAACGAGATGGCCACCGCCCTGCTCGACGCGGCAGCGGACAATTCCGTGCGGGTGGTGGTGATCTCGGGAGCCGGTCCGAACGGCTTCTGTACCGGCAACGACCAGAGTTACGACCCCGAGCTCGAACGGGCCGACTACTCGGGCACGGCGGCGATCGCCTACGGCGAGGTCATCCGGCAGATGCCGCAGCCCGTGATCGCCGCCGTCGACGGCTTTGCCATCGGCTCCGGGAACATCCTGGCGTACGAGTCCGACTTCACGATCGCGACCAGCCGGTCGCGATTCGGCCAGACGGGCCCGCGTGTCGGCAGCCCGGCGGCGGGGCACGGCGTCGCCATGCTCGCCGCCCGCGTCGGCCAGAAGCGCGCCCGCGAGATCTGGATGCTCTGCCAGCAGTACACGGCGGCCGAAGCCTACGAGATGGGCCTCGTCAACCGGGTCGTCGAGCCCGACGAGCTCTGGGCCGAGGTGGATCGCTGGATCGCGATGGTGAAGAACGTCAGCCCGGTGATCCTGCAGATGCAGAAGATCGCATTCAATCAGCACGACAACTTCATCATCCCGGAGACAGGTCCGGTACAGGAGCACATCCCGGACTATGCCGCATCGGACGAGTGCCGGGAGCGGCGGACGGCGTTCATCGAACGCCGGCCGGTCGACCCCGCAAAGAACCTCCCATACGTGCCCATCGCGATCGAGTGAGGATTCGTCAGCGCCTGCAGGCCCGGCCCAGAGCAGCCCCGAGCGGATCGCGAGCGCGACCGCGGGGACGCGGCCCGAGACCTCGAGCCGCGCGTAGACGTTCGCGAGGTGGCGCTCGACCGTGCGGACGCTGATCAGGAGCTCGCGGGCCACGTCGGCATTCGTGAGCCCCTCGGCGACCACGCGGAGCACCCCACGCTCACGGGGGGTGAGACGAGCGATGGCCGCCGCCGCCGCCTCCACCGCCTGTGGCCGGTCCGGGATGACGAACGGCAGAACCTCCGCCGCCCGCGTGGCCGCGCGCTCGATCTCGCGGATGGTCGCGCGGACGGGGGAGTCTTCATCAAGCTCCATCTGCGCGAGGGTCGCATTCCCGAGCACGCTCGCCAGGAGCTGGACCAGCTCCTGGCGAGACGGAGAGCTGCCTGCATGTCGAGTAGCGTCACCTCCAGCCATCCGGAACGGTCCTCTACCTCTTCTGCGAATCCCAACGAGCAGCACGGGCGCCATCGTTCGCATCCGACGGTAGGTCCGCGCGCCCGCCGATTCATGGACCAGAGGATTGAACTCCGCGTGACTTTGTCGCGGTTGGCAGGCTGGCCTCATCCAAAAGATGGAGCAGCTCGCAGCTGGACGGAAGCAGGTTCAGGCCAGGCTCTCGCGCTCAACGGGAACCAGCCCAGTCAGTCGATCAAATCAAGCTTGCGCGCCTTCGCCACTGCTTCCGTGCGCCGCCGCGCCCCGAGTTTCCCGAAGGTGTTGTGGAGATGCGTCTTTACCGTGGGGACCCCCACGACAAGGTCTCCTGCGATCTCGCTGTTGGAGAGCCCGGCAGCAGCCAGCTGAAGCACCTCCAATTCACGCCCGGTCAAGGGCTCGACGCGTCCGAGCGAGGGCAGAGGAAGATCCAGTCGCAGTGCTTCAACGTCAACGGTGGGGCCCCGGGGGGACTCGTTCAGAAAGTTCTCGATGGCCTCGTTAACGGGAGCGACCAGACCAATGGACGGCTCGACGGCTGCTCCCTCGAAGACCTCGCAGCGCGCGTTCGGGATGCCTGCAGCCAGTGAAGTCGCTGTTGAAGCGGGAGGCGCACTTACACCGCGACGGCGCAACACGAGGGTGGGGGAGCGAACTCCCGAGAGCTGCGAGGTGACATCCACGCTGGCCAACTGCTGAACAACTCTCTCGGTCCGCGAAGGGTCGCTGCTCTCACGGATCAGGGTCGCCAGCTCGCGAGCGACCAGCGGCTCGTCCCAGCCGACGATGTTAAGCGCGAGGTTCTCCGTGAAGAGAGGCCAGTCCTCGTGGAGGAGCGCGCGGATGGCCTTCACCCGCGATCTCCCGCGGACGTCGGGGC
>CAUYXJ010000011.1:0-44779 GCA_963577065.1 Dehalococcoidia bacterium
CGATCGGACCGCGGGCACCGGGCGGCGTCGAGGGGGTTGCTGAGGCTGTCCCTTAGACGAGGCGTATCGGCCGTTCAGCCACTACTGAGCGGTGGGCGGGACGCTACAGCGAGACGAGCTCGACTTTCGCAACCTCCGCACCCTTCGGCGCGATGTGGGTGACCAAGGTGCGGCCGGACATCCCCGCCCCCTCGAGCGCGGTCAGCATCGCTGCGGCCGCGGCACGGCCCCGCGACTCCGAGCAAAACGCCGCCACGCTACTGCCCGCGCCACTGAGCCAGGCGGCGTAGGCGCCGGCGCCCTTCGCCGCCGCAAAGATGTCGTACAACGGCGGAAAGAGGGCGGCGCGCTGCGGCTGGTGGAACCGATCCTGGGTGGCCTCGTCGAGCAGCTCGGTCCGTCCTGCGGCCAGGGCGGCAACGAGCAGTCCCAGGCGGCCGCTCGTGTGGACGGCATCGGCGCGGCTGTAGCTCTCGGGAAGGAGGCGCCGCGCCTCCTTGGTCGGCATCGAGTGATCGGGAATGAGTACGGCGATCTGCAGCTCGCCGGGGTAGCGGCAGCGCACGTGGGCGTAGCCGTTCTCAGCGCGCACACAGACCTGCACACCGCCGAAGAGCGCGGGGCAGGCGTTGTCGGCGTGGCCCTCCAGCTCGCTGGCGATCGCCAGGCAGTCGTCCTCGCTCAGCTGGTGCCCCTCGCGCTCGTTCACGGCGAGGACGCCAGCCACCCGAGCGACGGCACTAGCGCCGAGGCCACGCCCTAAGGGGATGGCGACGGTGTACTCCGCAGCGAGCCCCGGGGGCGCGGCGCGGCCGAGGCGCTGGTAGGCGGCGCGCGCGGCCGAAAGCACCATCTTCTCGCCGACATCCTTGGGCGGAGGCTGATCGTCCTCGCTGAACGTCACCGTGATCGAGGCGAAAAGGTCCAGGGCCAGCCCTAGGCAATCGAAGCCGGTGCCAACGTTCGCACTCGTGGCCGGCACGCGAACCGTGACCGCTGTCGCTTCCATACGTGGTCATCCGGAACGGGGAATGCCGGATTCTAGCACCCCTCGCCCGGCGCCCCGAGCCCGTAGACGCGGGAGGACGCGGGGCTCTGCTACGATCACGCGCGACCCAGCCGCGTCGGCCGACGTCGGCCGACGCGGGTCGATGTAGATTGATGCAGCTTCATGCATATTGAATACGCACTCGTCGCCGACCACGCAGAGATCGCGGGCAACCGCCTCTTCGTCATGGGCGGAGGACGAGATGCCTTCGCGATCGAAAAGCTGCCCACGACCGTTCGGATTGCCTGCGCCATCGGCGTGCGTATCGCCTGGGAAGAGACGAACCACCCGCACCAGGTCCGGATCATCGCCGAGGACGACGACGGCAAGGAGCTGGTGCGCGTCGAGGCGGCGGTCAACGCGGGACGACCCCCGGAGCTGGCACCGGGCTCGGGACAGCTCGCGCAGATGGCCTCGCTCATGCACCTCGCCGTGGAGCGCGAGGGTGGCTACCGCCTTCACGTCAGCGCAGGCGACGGCGACCGGCGCGTCGAGCAGACCGTGCCCTTCCGGATCGTCAAGCGGAAATCGGCAGTTCCACCACAAACATGAGCGAGATCCCAGCGAGCCTCGCCCCCCAGGACCTGAGCGACATCGAGCGAGCGTTGCTCGGCGTCCTTTGCGTGGGGTTGCCCCCCGCTCGAGCAGCCGGCGACGACGGCTTCCGCGTCGATCACGTGACGGCCCGCATTCTGGGCCTGACCGAGGGTTCGGCCGAACACCATCTGGAAGCCGATCGCACACGTGTGACGGCAGCGTTCCGCGCCCACCTACGCGAGGCGATCGCTTCCTTGGTGGCGCGGGGGATCCTCGCCGACCAGCCCGCGGGTGTGCCCGCGGCGGCGGGTGGCTTCGAAGCTGGACTGGCGATCGACGTCGTCGAGCCGGACTCGCAGCCCGCGGTGCTGGACCGCTATCTCGCCCAGCAGTGCATGGAGATGCTGTTCGGCCTGAAGGCGGTCTACCCGTACCTGATGGAGCGCTACTCGGCCAGCGGCGAGGTCTGGCGGCGGTTGCACGCGGGCGGCGACGGTAGCTAGCGCCGCCGAACGCCCCTAGGGCGAAAACCTGGGGATTTCCCCTATACCGCGGAGATAGGACCCTCGGCAGTGTGGTCTTTGTCGCGGACGGCGCGACCTGAGGTGCTGTGTCGAATCTCCGGGCTGTTCTTGCTCGCCTGCTGCCTCAGCCCAGCGTCTCCCTGACCTTCGGCGCGATCCTCGCTGCGTCGGCCGCGTTCGGCGGGCTCGCGGTGTTTCTGGCAGCGAGCCCGGGCGAGCCCACCGAGATCAAGACCGCCGTCGCTGACGCGACGGCACCGGCGGAGAAGCCGACGCCGCCATCACCGCCAACGCCGCCGCAGCCTGAGGGGGCGACCAGCTCCGACCGACAGGCCGAGCCTTCGCCGAGTGTGGCTGCCGAGAGCGAGGTCATCGCCGAGCCTGAGGTGGACCCGGCCGCCGAACTGGAAGGGGCGATCGCCATCGCAGTCAGCGGGGCCCAGCCGGCGCCGGCCGCTGCGGGTCGCTTCCAGCTGCCCTTACCGGAGTGGTCACACATCTCCGACCGCTACGGGGCAGACCGCGGCCCCGGCTTCGTCCACGCGGGCATCGACCTGGTGCTCGAGGACGAGCTCGTGGCCTCTCCGGTCTACTCAGCCTGCGCCGGCACCGTGCTCCTGGCGGAGTACAGCTTCAGCTACGGATCGCACATCGTGGTCGACTGCGGCGATGGCTGGAGCACGCTCTACGGCCACTTCGGCCTCCTCTCGGTGGCCCCTGGGGACGTGGTCGGACAGGAGACCGTGCTCGGCATCTCCGGCAACAGCGGCTTTTCCACAGGCGAGCACCTCCACTTCGAAATCCTCTGGCGGGACGCGCCGGTGAACCCGGAGGCCTACTTCGAGTTCAACATCCCACCCGGCACACCGCTCTCGAGTGGCCCGATCTTCTTCGGCCCGCAGGGCCCGCAGGGCCCGCAGGGCCCGACCGCCACCCCGGTGCCACCGACGGCGACGCCAACGAACACGCCAACCATCACCCCCACGCCGACGCGCACGCCCCGCCCGACCAGCACCCCGATCCCGCTTCCGGACACGCCCACCCCGCAGCCGGTCGCCCAGTACTAGCGAAACCCAGAGCAATTTACGGAGGTTTTACGCGAACACCTCCCTCCCGCCGCGATCACGGGCCGATCTCCGGTGCGCGTACCCCCCCATCTTGGTAGCGTTAGGACGCTGATCCCAGCAGGGACTGCCTGCGCTGGAGGGAAGCTTGGGCTGGTTACGAAGCAGAGCCATCGTCATCGTTCTGGTGACGTTCGGCATCGTCTCACTGCTCGGCGGCACGCTCGGCGCGGTCGCGGGCAGCCGGAACCTCTCCTCGGGGTTCAATCCAATTGGCGGGCCCCTCGGAAGCTCGATGCAGCCCGCCGCCTTCGTGGCTTGTCTGCCGGCGGGTTCCTGGCAGGTCCTCTATCTCTGGGACGGACCCACCCAGACCTGGCGCCACTTCGTCAACACGAGCACGATCAACGCCTCGGCCTACATCAACGACGCAGACGTCGGCGGCATCACGAGCATCCCCCGCTTCTCCGCTGTCATTCTCATGACGAACACGGCCGTCGCGAACGCGTTCTTCCCCGATAGCGCGGGGCAGGCCTGCCCCTAGCTGCACGCCTGCGCAGCCCCGGCCTGCGCTCGGCGCGGGCCTTCGTCTGAGCGAGTCTGGCAGCGCACGGCCGGTCGCGAGCTGGCTGGCGGCACGGCCCCTTTAGAATGCAGGCATGGCAGCCGTCATCAGCCTGCGCCCCGCCGACCTCGACGCGATGATCGCGCACGCCCTCGAGGAGGCGCCGAACGAATGCTGCGGCATGCTCGGCGCACAGGACGGGAAAGTCACGGCCTTGCACCGGGCGCTGAACGCCGAGGCGAGCCCCTACCGCTTCAGCATCGATTACCGCGAGCAGCGCCGCATCGAAGAGGCGCTTGACGCCGCGGGCGACTCGCTAGCGGGGTTCTACCACTCGCACACCGGCAGCCCCGCCCGCCCGAGCCCCACCGACATCCGCATGATGAGCACCTTCTTCGGGCCGCCGTACGTGCACATCGTCGTCGGCGTTGCCGATCGCGACCATCCCGACGTGCGCCTCTTCCACATCGAAGAGGGCGGCGCTACCGAGCAGGAGTACACGATCGAGGCCTGAGGAGGCGCTCCCGTCGTCACGTCCACGCACCCGGAAGCCCGCACCTACCGCTCACCGGAGCTGTCCATCCGCGGGCGCTCGTTCCTCTGGGGCGCACGCACATACGTCATGGCGATCGTGAATGTGACGCCGGATTCGTTCAGTGGCGATGGTCTCGGCCCCGAGGCCGCGACGGAAGCGGGCGCGCTCGCCGCAGAGTTCGCCGCCGCGGGCGCGGACCTCATCGATGTTGGAGGCGAATCCACCCGGCCCGGGGCGACGGCGGTGCCCCTCGAGGACGAAGCCGCACGCGTCCTGCCCGCGATCCAGGCCATCAGGGCCTCAACGGACCTTCCCATTTCGATCGACACCCAACACGCGGCGGTGGCGGATATCGCGCTGAGCGGGGGTGCGGACATCGTCAACGACATCTGGGGACTGCGCGGCGATGGTCGCATGGCCGAGGTCGTCGCCTCCCACGGCGCCGGTCTGGTGGCGATGCACAATCAGCGCGGCCGCGAGAGCGGCGACGTCATCGCAGATGTCACGGCCGGCTGGAACGAAAGCCTCGCCATCGCCGCGCGTTCCGGCATCGCCCCGGAACGGATCATCCTCGATCCTGGGTTCGGCTTCGGCTGGGCGGCGCAGGCGAACCTCGAGCTGGTCCGGCGCCTGGGGGAGCTCACTGCCGCCGGCTTCCCAATCCTTCTCGGGCCGTCGCGCAAGTCCACGATCGGGCTCGTCATCGACGCCCCGGCCGGCGAGCGGCTGGAAGGCACGGCCGCCGCCGTCGCGATCGCCATCGCGCAGGGCGTCGATCTCGTGCGCGTGCACGATGTTGCATCGATGCGAAAGGTCGCTGCGGTGGCTGACGCCATCACCCGGGGCCATTGGCGAGCGCCGTGAGCGAGGCGATCCTGGCCCTCGGCTCGAACCTCGGCGACCGCTGCGCGAACCTTCGCGCGGCGCTGGCACTCCTGGCCGAACGCGGAGTGACGACCACGCGGGTCTCATCGGTCTGGGAGACGCCGCCGGTGCCCGCGGACCAGCCGCGCTACCTCAACGCGGTGGCAGCCGCCGAGACTGCGCTCTGCCCGGAAGCGCTCCTCGCCACCGCGAAGGAGGTCGAGCACCTCCTGGGCCGGCGCCCCAGCGGCCACTGGCGTCCTCGCCCGATCGATATCGACATCCTTTTCTACGGCGACCGCGAGATCGTGACGGAGACGCTCACCGTCCCCCACCCCCGCCTGAGCGAGCGAGCGTTCGTGCTCCTCCCCCTCGCCGAGGTCGTGAGCGGCCCGCTGCCGCTCATCGGCCGAACGGCGGGTGAGCTGCTCGCCAGTCTCGATACCACGGGCCACGAGCGCAGCGACCTCAGCCTCAGCCCCGCTCGCTAGCGCCGTTGCAACTTGGCTTCCACCTCGCACCGCTGGGCATTCATGCCAACGTGCGGCCGGACTTACGGCTCGGGAAGGCCGGCAGACCCTCGCAGCCACGAGTTACGTTGGAGGGGCACTAGCTCCCCGGGGGCGTACCACGGTCAGACCCAGGGGTGGTCGTCGGTATGCGTGCCGCCGGAGAGCTGGATCGCGGCGCCCCAGCCGGCCAGCACAGCGACCACCACGAGAACCCCCGCGGCAGGAGCAAGAAGCCAGCTCAGCCGGAGGGACGCGCGCGCGCCCGTAATCGCGAGGGCGGCGAGCGCAAGCAGGGCGCCGCCGTTTGCGAACTGGGTCCAATGTACCGGCTGGGGAGCGGCGCCCGGCTCGTCGGGCGCGGTCACTCCTCGCGGAGCTCTGGGGGGAGCATGTTGGGGATGCCGTCCTCGATCGGAAAGACCTCATCGCAGGCGGCACAGCCAAACGTCCCCTCGAGGATCTCGGGCCCCTCCTGGCGCAAGACCGTGAGCGTGAGCTCACCCTTGCAAACGGGACACACGAGGATCTCCATCAACTCCGCACGCACCTTCGTATTCTAAGGGCGCCGCGGGGAGTGGCATCGGCGCGGGTTTACCCGGCTCAGAAGCGCTCCCCCTCCGGCCCCGAAGACGAGAAGCTGGGGACTTCTGCGCGGAAGGCACTCGCCGTGGCGCCCTGAAAATCGCACGGTCGTCGCCACGGTGGCGAGACCGCCTGCCAGCCTGAGCCGGGAACGCCCGACCCCCTAGCACTCCCCCTGGCGCCATCAAAAACCGCTTCCGCAGTCCCGCGGTGGCGCGGCCGCGAGCCAGCCTGAGCCGGGAACACCCGTCCCCCAAGCACCCCCGGTGGCGCCATCAAAAAAGAAAACTTGTGCGGGAGCGGGGGGTATGCGGCAGTAGAGCGTGTGAACTGGGTGACCCTGGTCATCGTCGCGGTCGTCGGGCTACTCACCTGGCGGGCGTACCGAAACGGCTTCGTGCGAGAGCTCGTGGGGCTCGCCGCGCTCATCCTCGCCGTGCCCGTGGCGGGCATCTTCTACGACGACATGATCCCGAAGGTCGAGCCGCTCGTCGACAACCGCATCGGCGCCGCGCTGCTGTCGTTCCTGGCGATCCTGATCGGCGTCGTCGTCGGCGGGCAGATCCTGGCCTATCTGCTCAAGCGCAGCGTCAACGCCCTCAACCTCGGCGGTGCCGACCACCTTGCGGGCGGCGCCTTCGGGCTCCTGCAGGGGGTCCTCATCTGCCAGGTGCTGCTGGTCGCCCTGGTGATCTTCCCCAAGCCCGATTTCCGTACGGACATCGACGACTCGCTCTTGGCGACGACGCTCCTCGACGGGACGCCGTTCGTCCTCTCGATACTCCCGGAGCGCTTCGGCGATGCGGTCGATCTCTTCCTCGACGGCCTCGACGGCCTCGACGCGCTCGAAGGAGTGAGCGCGCGCCTACTCTCTCGCGCGCGCTAGCCCGCTACCAGCGCCCGACGTGACCGCCCGCGGGCGCGCTCTGGTATTCGGCCAGGCGGCGAAGCGTTCCGGGCGAGGTGCCTTCGGGCAGGTCGTTCAGGGGGAAGCGGCCGACCTTGGCGATCTCGACGCCGTCGATATCGCCAAGGCTGAACTCGGTCGCGATGAGCACGATGACGTTGTCGGAGCGACCTTCCGCCCGGTTCGTGTAGGCGCCGAAGAGGCGCAGGCTCTTCAGATCGGCCCCCACCTCTTCGCGCGCCTCGCGGCGCGCGGCCCCATCGAAGGTCTCGCCCGGATCGAGCCCACCACCGGGGAGATACCAGCCGTAGCCGTACGTGTGCCGGACGAGCACGACCTCGCCCGCATCCACGAGCAGGACGCGAACGCCGGCGCTCAGCGGCGGGCCGAACCAGCGCCAGAGCCGGGCCGCGAATGGGTACGCGAGCCGTAGCGCTGCCCTGCGGAAGGCCCGATCATCTCTGGGCCAGCAGCTCATCTCTCACCTATCATTTCGGACATGGCGGCGTGCGTGCCGCGGGAGATAGTCATGCTCATGAGCACGTCGGACACGATACCGGGCCGGGAGATCGCGGAAACGCTGGGGCTGGTGACCGCCAACGCGGTTCGCGCCCGCAACATCGGCCGCGACATCCTCGCCGGCCTGAAGAACATCACGGGCGGCGAGATCGGCGCCTACCGCCAGCTCCTCATCGAGTCGCGCGAGGAAGCGATCGAGCGGCTCACCGCCGAGGCGGAAGCGCTCGGCGCGGATGCCCTCGTCGCCGTACGCATGGCCACTGCCTCGGTGATGTCGGGAGCGGCAGAGATCCTCGTCTACGGCACGGCGGTGAAGCTGCGCTGAGCGAGTGCTCGCAGCCGTGATCGGCCCCCGGTCAGGCAGCGAGCGCGAGGGCGAAAACGACGAGGCCGTGCGCCGCCGGGTAGATGGCGGCGACGGTGCGTGCCGTTGCTCGCCGGAGCAGCCCGAAGACGATGATGCCCACCACGGCGACCGCCAGCGCGACTGGCGCCGTCAACCCGCCACGGTCAAGGCGACGAGGACCCCCCCCCCGCCGGCATTCGGATCATCCCAGAAGAAGGCGGCAAACGGCGCGAGGATGAGCGCCGGGAGGAAAAGCAGGCCGTAGAAGAGGGCGGGCCACCCAAAGGCGAATCCGGTCACGGCCAGGCCTCCGAGCGTGGCGGCTCACGTGTGCTGGCCTGCCACTGCACGACCACATCCCTATACTTACCGGCCCAAGGAGGGTCCGGCCATGGCCGAGATCATCCGCGCGAACGAGATGGGCTTCTGCATGGGCGTGCGGCGCGCCGTCCAGATTATGGAGGACGAGGCCACGCCCGAGCGCCCGATCGCGAGCGCCGGCGAGATCGTGCACAACCCCCACGTTGTCGAGCAGCTCGAACGCGCTGGGGTGCGCCAGCTCCCCGGCCCAGACGAGGTCGAGGGCGATTTCGGTGCGATCACCGCGCAGCGGCTCGGGAACAGCCGCGTCGCGATCACCGCTCACGGCGTGGGCGAACGCGTCATGCGCGACCTTGAAGAAGCGGGCCTCGACATCGTCGATACCACCTGCCCAGTGGTCACGCGCGCACAGCGCTTCGCCCAGAAGTTCGTGCGTGAGGGCTGGCACGTCCTCATCTTTGGCGACCCCGGCCACAAGGAAGTGCGCGGCATCATCGGCTGGGCGCTCGACGCGCGCGGGCGTTCACGCATGACGGTCGTCGAACGCGCCGACCTCGACCACCTGCGTCAGGTGATCGAGACCTTCCCCGGCGGCTTTCCCAGCAAGATCGGCGTGATGGCGCAGACAACGCACAAGATGGAGGACTGCGCCCGTTTCGTCGCCAACCTCATGCTCCTCCAGCGCGCCGCGAACTTCGAGATGCACGTCGTGAACACGCTCTGCCACGCCACGACGGGCCAGCAGGCGGCCGCCGCCGAACTCGCACACGATGTCGACGTCATGGTGGTGGTAGGCGGGCGCAAGAGTGCGAACACGCGCCACCTGCGGGAAGTCTGCGAGGCCGAGGGCACCAAGACCTACCAGGTCGAAAGCGCCGAAGAGCTGGAGGCGACGTGGTTCGCGGACGCCGAGCGCATCGGGCTCACCGCTGGGGCATCGACCCCGGACCGCTCCATCGACGAAGTCGAGGGGCGGCTGGCCGCGCTCGCGGCGGCGCTGTGACCACACCAGCGGGCATCGCTCGGGGGAGCGTCGCCGCCGCCCCTCCTCGCCCGCGCGCGGCGCCCCGGGACGACCTCGACGATTCGATCGATCGCGGGATCGAGAACCTCCTCTCGCTCCAGGCAGAGGATGGCTTCTGGTGGGCGGAGCTCGAAGCCAACGCGACGATGGCGGCCGAACACCTTCTCCTCGAACGCTTCCTGGGGACGAACGACGAGGAACGTGAGCAGGGGATCGCGCGATACCTGCTGTCGCTGCAGAGCAAGGACGGTTCCTGGGCGACCTACTGGGGCGGCCCCGGCGACGTCAGCATCACGACCGAGGCCTACTTCGCCCTCAAGCTCGCTGGGATCGACCCGGAACGCGACGAGATGCGGCGCGCCCGCACGTTCGTCCGCGGCCACGGGGGCGCCGGCGCGACCCGCATCTTTACGAAGCTGTGGCTCGCGCTCTTCGGCCAGTTCGAATGGTCGGCGATGCCAGCGATGCCGCCCGAGGCGATCCTCCTACCGCCATCCTCACCGCTGAACATCTACGCCTTCGCCTCCTGGGCGCGGGCAACGATCGTGCCCATCCTCGTCGTCTGGGCCTACCAGCCGGTTGTTCCCGTCCCCGCCGAGGCGGCGATCGACGAACTCTATCTCGACCCCCGGGACCGCCGCGTTATCCGCTTCGAGCGTGACCCCCAACTGCTCTCCTGGCGCAACCTCTTCCTCGCGCTCGACAAGGCGCTCCGCCTGCACGAGCGCCTGCCGGCGAAGCCGCTGCGGAAGCGAGCGCTCGAGGCCTGCGAACGTTGGATCGTGGCGCACCAGGAGGCGGACGGCTCCTGGGGCGGGATCCAGCCTCCCTGGGTGTACTCGCTGATCGCGCTCAAGTGCCGCGGGTATTCCATGGACGAGCCCGTCATGCGCAAGGGTCTCGATGGCTTCCTCGGCGACTTCGCCCTGCGCCAGGGCGACACCTTCGCGGTGCAGCCCTGCCTCTCGCCCGTCTGGGACACCGCGCTCGCCGTCACCGGCCTGCGCGAGGCCGGCCTCCCCGCCGACCACCCTTCGCTCCAACAGGCCGGACGCTGGCTCCTCGGCACCGAGGTCCAGAGCCTCGGCGATTGGGCCGTGACCACACCGGGCATCGAGCCCGGAGGCTTCCCCTTCGAATTCGCCAACGAGCAGTACCCGGACACGGACGATACGGCGGAGGTGCTGATTGCCCTGCGCCTGCTGGACGTGCCGGGGAAGGACGCCCCCTTCGCCCGAGCGAAGTCCTGGCTGCGGGCGATGCAGTCCCGGAACGGCGGCTGGGGCGCCTTCGATCGCGACAACTCGCGCGAATTCGTCACGAAGATCCCGTTCGCCGATTTCGGCGCCACCCTCGACCCGCCCACGGAGGACGTGACCGCCCACATCGTCGAGGCGTTCGCTCTCGAAGGCGTGCCCCCAAACGACGCCATGATGCGACGGGCCCTGGACTACCTCTGGGACACGCAGGAGCCCGATGGCTCTTGGTGGGGGCGCTGGGGGGTGAACTACATCTACGGCCTCGGTGCCGCCGTTCCCGCGGCGGTCGCAGCCGGCGTCGATGTCGCAGACCCGCGACTTCGGCGGGCCGTGGCTTGGCTCGAACAGCACCAGCAGGCGGATGGCGGCTGGGGCGAGAGCTGCGCGACCTACGACGACCCCGCGCTTCGCGGCCAGGGCCCGAGCACCGCCTCGCAGACGGCCTGGGCGCTGCTCGCACTGCTCGCCGTGGAAGCGCCGGAGAGCGCCGCGGTCGCGCGCGGGATCGACTATCTGGTCCGCACCCAATCCCCGAACGGGGAGTGGGAGGAGCCGCACTTCACGGGCACGGGCTTCCCCGGCGACTTCATGCTCAAGTACCACCTCTATCGCCACTGCTGGCCTCTCTGGGCGCTCGGCCGCTACCGCCGCCTGCGCGAGGGCCGCCCCCTCCACCGTCCCGGCACGGACCCCCTGCAATGACCGCGCGCAGCGACGAGCTGCCGCGGCGCTGGCCCGCGGAGCACGTCACCACGCCGCGAGAGGCTTACATCTGGTGCGAGCGCTACGCCCGCCGCCAAGACGAGAACTTCACCGTCGTCTCGCGTTTCCTCCCCCGGAAGCTGCGGCGGCACTTCTTCGCCGTCTACGCCTTCTGCCGGTATACCGATAACCTCGGCGACGAGGCCGAGGGCGACCGCCTCGCTTTGCTCGACGCCTGGCAGAGCGAGTTTGAGGACGCGCTCGCGGGCAACGCCACGCGGCCGCTCATGGTCGCGCTGGCGCGCACCATCGAGCGCTGTCAGATCCCGACGGATCCGTTCCTGCGGCTGATCGAGGCGAACCGCATGGACCAGCGCGTCACTCGCTTCTCCACCTACGACGACCTGCTCGAGTACTGCAACTACTCCGCGACGCCCGTCGGACAAATGGTCCTCGCTGTGCTGGGCTATCACGATGCGGAGCGCATTGCCCTTTCGGACGCGACCTGCATCGGCCTGCAGCTCGCCAACTTCTGGCAGGACCTCTCCGTCGACATCGAGGAGGGCCGCGTCTACCTGCCCCAAGAGGACCTCGCCCGCTTCGGTTGCAGCGAGGACCAGATCGTCGACGCACGTTTCGACGCGAACTTCGAGCGCCTGATGCGGTTCGAGGTCCAGCGCGCGCGCGACCTTTTCGCGCAAGGGAGCGAGCTCGAGGCCAAGGTCGACCGCAAGGTGCGGACGGACATCCGCCTGTTTCGCTTGGGTGGCGAAGCCATCCTCGATGCGATCGAAGCTGCCGGCTACGACACGCTCTCCGCCCGCCCACGCGTGACGCGCGCAGCGAAAGCACGGCTCGCACTGGGCAACGGCGTGCGCATCGCGCTGGGGATCTGAGGGGCGCCCATGGCGATCGACGTCCTCGCGGAGCTCGAAAGCCACGCCGGCGAATCGTTCACGCCCGCCGAGGCCTACGCCTGGTGCAAGGCCTACACGAAGGACCGCGCCTCGAACTTCTACTACGCCTTCACGATCCTCCCGCACGAGAAACGGGACGCCATTTACGCTGCCTACGCGTTCAGCGGCTACGTCGACGATATCGCCGACGAGCTCACCGACCGCGCCCAGCAGGAGCGCGAGATTGCGCTCGCGCGAGAGCGCCTGCAGGCCTGCTACGCAGGCAGCCGCGACGGTCCCCTGTTCACCGCCTTGGGCGATGCCTTTGAGCGCTTCCCGATGCCCCGCGAGCATTTCGAGGAGCTCGTGAACGGCGTGGAGATGGACTTCACCACCAACCGCTACGCGACCTGGCCCGATCTCAGACAGTACTGCTACCGCGTGGCGTCGATGGTCGGCCACATCTGCGTCGCGATCTTCGGGGCGAAGCCCCATCCCCGCGCCGAAGAGTTCGCCACCAGCATGGGCATCGGTCTCCAGATCGTGAACATCATGCGCGACGTGCGGGAGGATGCCGAGCGCGGGCGCGTGTATTTCGCGGCCGATGAACTTGCGGCCCACGGCCTGACCGCTGAGGACATTCTCGCCTGCCGCTACGACGAGCGTTTCGCCGCGATGATGGCCGCCCAGGGCGAGCGAGCGCATCGCTACTTCCGCCGCGGCCGGCACCTCCTCCCCCTGCTCGATGTGCGCTCGCGCATGTGCGTGAACGTCCTTCAGGGCGTGTACTCCGAACTCCTCAAGCGGATCGAAGCGCGCGGCTATGACGTCCTCTCGGAGCGCGTCGGCCTTAGCGGCGGCGAGAAGGCGACTGCGATCGCGCGCCTCTGGGGCGACGCTGCCCTGCGCGGCCCCGCGCGATCAGGCTAGCAGCGGCCGATGCGGGTCGGCATCATCGGCGGCGGGCTCGCCGGGCTGGCTGCCGGCTGCGAGCTCGCCGAGCGCGGGCATGCGGTCGAGGTGCTCGAGCGGCGCCCCTGGGCCGGCGGCGCCACCTACTCCTACCGGGACGAGGAAACGGGCAGCTGGGTCGATAACGGCCAGCACGTGTTCATGCGTTGCACGACCGCCTACCAGGCCTTCCTCGAACGGCTTGGCACCCTCCACCTCACGCGACGCCAACGGCACCTGCGGGTGCCGGTCTTCGACGCCGCTGGCAGACGCTCGGGCCTCACGGCCACGAATCTGCCATTTGGTCTGCATCTCGCGCCCGGGTTTCTCCGCTACCGTCACCTCTCCTGGCGCCAGAAGTTTCAGGTGTCCCGCGTCATCGTCGCCGTCAGCCGCCTTCGTGCCGAGGCGCGCGCCGAACTGAACGACGTGACCTTCGCGGCCTGGCTCGAAAGACTCGGCCAAGCGCCGGAGACGATTCGCGATTTCTGGGACTTCCTCGTGATCCCCACGCTCAACTGCCGCTCCCACCAAGCGAGCGCGAGCCAGGCCCTTTTCGTGCTCGAGGAGGGGTTCCTCAAGAACCCCACCGCGGCCGCGATCGGCCTGCCCGGCGTCGGGCTCTCGGAGCTGCACGTGGAGCCCGCGGTCCGCTACATCGAGGACCGCGGTGGGAAGCTCTCGCCTCGCACCACGGTCGAACGGATTGAGATCGACGACGGGCGCGTCGGCGGGCTCACGTTGCGGAACGGCGAACGCCGCACGTTCGACGCCTACATCTGCGCCCTGCCACCGTGGCGGCTGCTGCCGCTGCTCCCGGAGAGCGCGCGCCAGGGGGCGTTCGGGGCGCTGGCGCAGTTCGAAGCCGCCCCCATCCTCAACCTCCACCTCTGGTTCGACCGCCCCGTGGCCAGCTTCGCGTTCGCGGCGTTCCTCCACTCTGAGATCCAATGGGTCTTCAACGAGAGCTCTTTGGGGAAGGGGCGAAACGGGGCGGGGCCGAAAGAGCAAGCGGGCGAGCAGCACCTCGTGCTCTCGATCAGCGCCCCGGGCGAGCTCTTCGCGCTCGACAAGGAGGCGCTGCGGGCGCGCCTCCTCCCGCAGCTGCGCGCAGCCCTGCCCGCGGCCCGCGCCGCGGAGCTCGTGCGCTACCTGGCGGTGAAAGAACCGGAAGCGACGTTCGTCCCGGCCCCGGGGCTCACGCGCCCAGGACCGCGTACGCCCTTCGCCAACCTCTTCCTCGCCGGCGCCTACACGGACACCGGCTGGCCCGCAACGATGGAGTCGGCCGTCCGCAGCGGCCTCGCCGCGGCCGCAGCGGCGGACGCGACTGGGGACGGCTCCGCATAGCCCTCGCGGCCTTCGCTCCGTATGCTTGCTGCCACTCCCGGTCTGGAGAGTGGTATGGGCATCCCCCTTCGCCAAGCCGCTGCCGTGAGCAGGTATCTGGTGACGCAGAAGCTGCTCCGGAAGAAGCGCTATCCGCTCGTCTTGATGCTCGAGCCGCTGTATCGCTGCAACCTCGAATGCGAGGGCTGCGGCAAGATCCAACACTCTGAGGAGATCCTGGACACCTATCTCTCGCCAGAAGAGTGCTGGGCGGCGTCGGACGAGTGCGGCGCGCCCGTCGTCTCGATCGCGGGCGGCGAGCCCCTCATCCACCCCCAGATCGACCGCATCGTCGAAGGCCTGATCGAGCGCAAACGGTTCGTCTATCTCTGTACGAACGCGATCCTGCTCGAGCGCTGGCTGCCGAAGATCAGCCCCTCGCCCTACCTCACGATCAGCGTGCACATGGATGGCCTGCGGGCGCAGCACGACAAGTCCGTCGACCGTGAGGGCGTCTTCGACAAGGCCGTCGCGGCGATCCGGACAGCGAAGGCGAAGGGCTATCGCGTGAGCACGAATACGACCGTGTTCAACGACAGCAAGCCGGACGAGATGGCTCAGCTCTTCAACTTCCTCGTGGACGACCTGAACATCGACGGGATGATGGTCTCGCCTGGATACGACTACCCCAAGGCCCCGAATCAGAGCGTCTTCCTCAAGCGCCCGGAGATGATGGCGACGTTCAAGAAAATCTTCGACTCGCCCGACCGCAAGCGCTGGCGCTTCTTCCACACGCCGGTCTTCCTCGACTTCCTCCAGGGCAAGCGGGCGATGCAGTGCACCGCCTGGGGCAATCCCACCCGGAGCGTCCTCGGCTGGCAGCGGCCCTGCTATCTGATGAACGAAAGCTACGCGACCACCTTCGTCGAGCTCATGGAGGAGACGGAGTGGGACCGCTACGGCTACGGCCGGGACGCGCGCTGCACCAACTGCATGGCGCACTGCGGCTACGAGGCCACGGCGGTCGGCACCACGATGGCCAGCCCGCTTGAGGGGGTCCGCGCCGCGCTCGGCACGATCGGCGGCCGCCAGAGTTCGTGAGCCTCCTGCTCGTGGCGCCCACGGCCCGTGAGGCCCGAGCGATCGGGAGGGCCTGCCGCCCCGTTGGCAGCGGTGAGGCCGCAAGCGAGAAGCTCGCGGCACTCCTTCGCGAGCAGCGGCCGGACACGCTCTTGATCCTCGGGCTCTGCGGCGGGCTCGATCCTTCCCTCGCCACCGGCGATCTGATCCTCGCGCGTGAGGTCATCGACGAAGCCGGCGAGGCCCTGCAGCCGCCGCCGACCACGCTCGCGAGCGCTCGTCGCGCGCTTCGCAACGAGGGGCCCAACTTCGTCTCGTCACGGCTCCTGACGATGCGCGAGCCGGTCGCGACACGCGAGGCGAAGCGCGACCTCTGGAACATCCACGGCGCCGCTGGGGTCGACATGGAGACCGCCGGCTTCGCCCGCGCGGCGACGGAGCAGGGCGTCGATTGGATGGCGTTGCGCGTCGTGATCGACCCCGCCGGTGCCACCCTCCCGGCGGCGCTGCAGAAGTGGGACGGCGACGAGGACGAAGGCGCGATCGTCCGCGGGATCGTGAAGCGGCCGAAGGAGTGGCTTGCCTACGGGCGGCTCGCCGCCGGCCTCCGTCCCGCTTTCCGGGCCCTGCGGGCGGGCGCGCGGATCGTCGCCCGGGTTTCCCGGGACACGGTCCCGCTTGGCGACGATCTGCTGGCACCCGCCCCACCGCGATGACGCGAGCGCCCGTAGTCATCGTCACCGGCGCGAGCGCGGGCATCGGCCGGGCGACGGCCGCGCGCTTCGCCCGCGACGGCGCCGCCGTCGTGATCGCCGCCCGCTCGCGCGAGCGCCTCGACCGGCTCACGGCCCGCCTCCAGAGCCGCTTCGGCGTGGAGGTGCTCGTACAGCGCTGCGACGTCCGCGAGGCGGAGGACATCGGGCGTCTCATCGCGGCGACGATCAACCGTTTCGGCCGGATCGACGTCCTCGTGAACAACGCCGGCTACGGGCTCTACGGCCTTGTCGAAGACACCCCCGACCAGGAGTTCCGCGACCTCCTCGAGACGAACCTGCTCGGCGCGCACCGCGCTATCCGCGCCGCCCTGCCCCACATGCGGCGGCAAGGCTCGGGCCACATCGTGAACGTGGGGTCGGTGGTGGGGAAGCGGGGCTGGCCGTACCACGGCGCCTACGCGGCCACGAAGTTCGCGCTCACGGGGCTAACGCAGTCGTTGCGAGCCGAACTCGCCGGCTCGGGCGTGAGCGTAACGCTCGTGCTGCCCGCCACTACCGACAGCGAATTCTTCGACGCGGCGAGAATCGTCACGCCCGGCTACGAGCCGGCAGCGATGCTGGGCCGCGCACAGACGCCAGGCCAGGTCGCGAAGGCGATCGTGCACTCGGTCGGCCATCCCTCGGCCGAAGTGAACACGGTCCCGCAGATGCGCATCGCCCAGGTGCTCGCCGAAGCGTTCCCCGCCCTCGCCGCCAAGGCGAGCGAGCTCTACTACCGGCGGCGAAGCCGGACCTAGATTTTCTGCTGCTTGTGTCGCGCATCGTGGCGAAGACGCGTTCGCCCCGCTTTGCGAGCTCCACGGCGGCGCCGAGCCCGAGGCCGGAGCTGGTCCCCGTAATGAGGATGCTCTTCGCCATCGCGCTCCCCCCGAACGTGCTCACACGAGCGTGTGGGCGCGGGCCTGACCGGCCAGCGACACCGCAACGAGTCTAAGGCGCGGGCAGGTCGCCGACCGCCAGCCGCTCTTGGCTCTTGGCTCTTGGCTCTTGGCTCTTGGCTCTTGGCTCTTGGCTCTTGGAGGAGACGCTAGCGCCAGCCCACGAGACCCGTGGCCGCGTCAGTTGGCGCCCCACCGGAGAAACCTGAGCCGGCGACCAGCGCTCAGCTCCGCACAGCCGTGGCGCCCTCAGAAGAAACTGAGCCGGCGTAAGTCGTCAGCCGGCTGCAGGTCGTGGCGCCCTCAAAACAGCGCCCTGAATACACCAGGCGAGGCCGCGGTTGAGGAGTTCTCGGAACTGGGGCAGCTCCCAGGAGCCGCGCACGACCTCCGTCTCCTCTCGCAGCGGTTGCATGTCGTACTTGCCACAGGCGTGCCCGAGCGTGAGGTAGAAGACGGCGCCCTCGCCCAGTTCGCGGAGGTAGGCGATGAGCCGGGGATCGTCGTCGGGCCAGTCGTTCTCGACGTAGCCGGCTTCGAACTTGCCGCTGAAGCGCGTCTCGAGCAGCGGCGTGATCCCCTCGGCGTACTCGCAGAGGTAGATCTCGTCCGAGGCCTCGAACGGCTCGATCCCGGCGACGAGGGGGTGGTCGGGGGCGGAGACGGTGACCTGGAACGGTTGGATCGCGGGGTGCGAGATGAAGCGGCTGCCGAGGGTATCCATGAAGGTGTCGCAGATGCGGGGAGCGATGATGCCGTCGGGGCCGAAGTCGAGCAGGGCGTTGGTTGCGTGCAGCGCCATCCAGCGCCCACCGCCCTCGACGAAACGGCGCAAGGCCACCTCTTCGCTCGCGCTGGGACGAACATCGCAGGTGTAGGTGACCAAGAGATCGGCGGCGAGGATGGCCTCTTCGTCCGCGAACGACTCGGCCACGCGTACGCGCACATCGTCGTTCTCCGCGAGCAGCTTCAGCAGCTCCAGGCGAGCGAAGTCGGAGTCGTGGAAACGGGCGTTGACGACAAGGTAGGCGTCGATGCGAGGCATGCCGGGATGATACGACGGCCTGGGAGGGGCGGGGGCCTCAGTGTGGGCGGCTACTCCCCCGACCCGACCTCCTCGACGAACTCCCAGAGGTGGCCGGACGGATCCCGCAGCTCGAACGAGCGCAGGCCCCACGGCTTCGTCTCGGGCACGCCCTCGGGCGTGGCCCCCCGAGCACGCACGAGTTCGTGAAAGGCGTCGACATCGTCGACGGCGAGGTGGAGGTGCAGCGCCGCCGCCTCGGCCGCGGCTGCGGTTCCGCCCACGTGCAGGACCAGCCGGAAATCGCCGACACGGAGCAGCTGCGAGCGTGCGTAGCGCGTCTCGACCGCGAACCCGAGCATTTCGACGTAGAAGCCGGCCGCCCGTTCGAGGTCGTCGACGAAGAGGGTGACGGAGTGGAGCCCGCGAATGCCCGTCACGACCGCGCTAGCCGATCACGCCCTGCTCGAGCAGGGCGTCGACCTCGGCCTCGTCGAAGCCGAGGTCTGACAGGACCTCGCGGGTGTGCTGACCGAGGAGGGGCGCGGGCACCAGCGGGACCTTCGATCCGGAGAGGCGCGCGGGCATGCCCATGACCTTCACGGGCCCCACTTCGGGATGATCGAGCTCATGCACGAGCCCGCGCTCGGTGAGGTGGGGATCGGTGAAGAGCTCGTGCGTGTCCATCACGGCCGAGCAGGGAACGCCGGCACTCGCAAGCTCGCGCATCGCCTCGTGCTTCGTCCGCTCACGCGTCCACTCCTCCACGATCGCGAACAGCTCGTCCCCATGGTCGAGCCGCACCAAACCGGTCTCGAAGCGGGGGTCGCTCACGAGCTCGGGGCGGTCGATCGCGGTGCAGAAGGCGTCCCATTGGGCGGTGGTCACCGCCATGATGAAAAGGTAGTCGTTGGGGCCGCCGGGCTTGCAGGGATAGACGTCGGTCGGGGGCCCGCGGCGGTTGCCGTTGCGGGGCTGCGGCGCTTCGCCCCAGGTCCGCAGGCCGAGCGTGCGCATGAACAGTGTCACCGCTTCCTGCATGGAGATCTCGATGAACTGCCCTTCGCCCGTGCGCTGCTTCTGGACGTAGGCGGCGGTGATAGTGAGCGCGAGCTGGATACCCGTGCCGGAATCGCCGATCGTGGGGCCGGGCGTCATCGGCGGGCCGTCACGCTCGCCGGTCACGGAGAACGTGCCCGCGGACGCCTGCGCGACCCAGTCGTACGAGAGATAGTCGGCATAGGGGCCGCTCAAGCCGAAGCCTTTGAGCCGCGCGTAGATGATGCTCGGGTTGGCCTTCTGCATCACCTCGTAGGTGATGTCGAGCTTCTCGATGACGCCCGGGCCGTAGTTCTCCACGAACACATCGAAGCTCGGCGCCATGCGCAGAAGGAGCTCGCGCCCCGCGGCTGAGGCGAGGTCGATGACGACGCTCCGTTTGTTGCTGTTGTAGTTGAAGAAGTACTGGGGGATGCCGGCGGGGCCATTCACACCGCGACCGGGATCGCCGCGTCCAGGCGGCTCGATCTTGACGACATCGGCACCGAGCCAGGCAAGCAGCTGACTGCACGAGGTCCCAGCCTCGTACTGCGTCATATCGAGCACGCGCATGCCATCGAGGGCCGGCATGGCACTCCTCCTCGCGGGCTGCAGCGATGATACTCCGCTACTCTCGCAGGGGCGCAGCAGAGAGCATTTCCTGCGCGTGACGTATTCTGACCTGACCCCGAGGGAGAAAGATGTCGCTACCCGAGGAGCAGCCCGAGCCGGACCCCACCAGCCCGCGCATGCCCGAGGTCAGCCGCATCCTCAAAGGCGATCTCAACGAGATCGACTGGCGCGTGGCCGAGGCGGGCTTGCCCGTGCTTGTTTTCCTCGTCCTCAATGTGATCGGGCCGGCCCAGCTGGCCATTGGCCTCTCGTTCGCGGCATCGGTGTGGGTGTTTCTGAGGAACCGCGACAGCGGCGTCATCAGGGCGCTCGCGATCATGGGCTTCCTCGTCGTCACGGGCTCGGCAATCGTGGGCCTCGCGACCGAGAACACGAAGGCCTTCGCCGCGCAGAACATCGTCAGCGACTTCCTCGTGGCGGTCGTCGGTGTGGGCAGTATCGCCATCGGGCGGCCGCTCGTGGGTGCGGTCGCACGCGAGAGCATTCCGGCGCTGCGATCGCGCCTAGACGTTGGTCACCGGACGTTCATCTACCTCACACTCGGCTTCGTGGCGCTCAACATCGTCACGGGCGTGATTCGCATCTTTCTCCTGGATGCGCTCTCCACGAACGAGTACGTACTGGCGAGCCGAGCCGTCGGCTTTCCCCTGAGCGCAGCCTTCTTCGTGGCCTCGTACTTTGCGGTGAAGCGAGCGGCCGCGGCGGCGCCCCGCAGCGGCGAGCCAGCGTCGACGTAACCTAGCCCGGCGGCGGCACCGGCACGAAGAGCGCCAGACTCGCCGTGAAGCCGTGGACGAAGGTCTTGCCCCCCACGGGACCGATCTCGCCGTTGCAGAAGAGCCCCGCAAGCGGAACCTCACCAAGGCGTGCGGCCACCGCCTCCGCGTCGTGATCGGGTTTGCCAAACATGCCGACGCCGCGGCCGTTGCAGGCGCAGAGGAGCGCGCCCGCGGGACCTTCTCCGCCGATCGCAGCGCTGGCCGCGTCCAACAGCGCGTTCAGCTCGTCGCTCGCGGCGGCGGCGTCTCGGAGCTGGAACTGCAGAGTCTGCCCGAGCCGCACCTCTTCGTTGACGGCGACGGCGCCGCGCTCGCGATCGACCCCGAGCAGGTTGCGAATGAGGAAGTCGCCGCGCCCGAACTCGTCCCGGTACTCATCCATGGCCAGGCCCACGAGGAGGTTGCTCCCCGCCCGGGTCCGCTCGTCTGCCGGCAGCGCCTGCAGCGTCTCCGTCAGCACCTCGACGGCGGGCCGGCCACCGATCCCGAGGATGATGTTTCGGTCCGCCTCCGTGATCGTCCAGGTCTGCCCGATGGGGGCCGCTCCCTGGGAGACCACCGGATGGATGGTCCAGCCGCCGCCAACTGCCAAGAGCAATGCGCCGCCGTCGACGAGCTCACCGCCGGCGAAGAGATAGGTGCTGCGGCCGCCGGGGAAGGCGGAAGCCATGCCCCCGACGATGGGCGTCTCGGGGTACGCCTGCTCGAGCTGCTCTACGAGCACCTCGGAATTGATCGTGAATGGGTCTGAGATCACGATCCAAGCGTTGACGGCTTCAGAGGGGAGGAGGCGCGCTCGGAGCGAGCCCGGATCCGCGGACAGGTCGTCCTGGCCGAGGCGCTTCAATTCGAGCGCGGCACCGGGTAACGAGAGGCTGAGGACGGCCAGTCCCGGCCGGCCCTCGATCTCGCGACCGGTGCTGATCACCGCCTGCCCAGAGCAGCCCACGAGGAAACGGGGCGCGAGCCGTTCGTGGACGACGCGAAGCAGCTCGGGGTAGCGCTCGGCGTGGTGGTAGCTCGCGAACACGAAAACGACATCGGCCTCGGTGGGGGCACCGACAAGGGCCTGATCGACCGCGGCCTGCCAATCTGCTGCTGTGCTCGCCCCCGCGTACATCGCAAGCCTCCGTTCGCGCCGCGCATGCTACCCCTTCGCCGCTGCACCGGCCCCGCGCCTGTAGAATCCGCCCGGCAGCAGGAGGAGTTGTTGGCCGAGCACGATCCTGGGCTCTTCGCGACGATCTACACGACTCGCGCTCTGCGGCGCTTCAAGCCCGACCCCATCCCCGACGGTCACGGCGGCCGCAAAGCCGCGCCCACAGTACGCCGGCACGGTGATCACGCCGACCTCCGCTGCAGCCGGCCCGAGGCGCGCCGGCAAACGCGACCGAAGCGACTTCGTCGCCGGGCGAGGGCGGTCTACCACGGTGGCCAGAACCCGCCCGTGCTCCCGAACCCGAGGGCGATCAGCGTCTCGGGCATTCCCGGCTCATCGAAACGACGGACGAGGCGGTGTCCCGCGGTCGTACCCGACGCGACGACAACGGCGCGGTGCTCATACCTGAGGTTCTCGGGGAAGGTCCAGATCAACCCCAATTCGCACGCTTCCACCGGCGCTTCGGCTGCCAATAGCTCGCGATAGCGTTCGAAACATCGGGGCGCGGACTCGGGGTCGCGAAGGGGCGGCTCGTTCGCGGCAATACACACCAGGGCCTGGGCCGTCGTTTCTCCCACTTCGTGGCGTATCTGGACGAGATTGCCCGTCGCACATCCGACGAGGGAAAGGCGCGCGGCGATCTCCTGGTCCGGACCGTTCGCAGGTAGGACCCGGCCGCCGTTGGTGAAGACGCAGCTACTGGCGACGTGAGGGCAAGCAGCTCGCCGTCGTTCAAGCGGGGCCGGATCGAAGCCGCGCCCCTAGTCCGCGAAGTCGACGGTGTGGCGCTCGGGGCCGAGGCCCTGCACGAGCGTGAGCCGCCGGGGAGTGATGCGGTAGAGGCTGCCCGTCTGGGTGAAGTAGCCGGCCAGCCAGTTCTTCGCCGCGAGCTGCTCGACGGAGGGGGCGTAACGCTCGTCCTCCGGGGGAATGCGCTCGGCCCTGCCCTCCACGATCACGCGGTCGAAGGCGGGCCAGTCGGTCGCGAGCACGCTGCGGGTATCGATCAGGAAGGCGACCTCAGGCGTCGCCACGGTGTCGCGCGTGTGCTGCGAGTCGGCTGCGCTGCCGTAGAGCACCTCGCACTCGGGGGTGAGGTGAAACAGCACGAAAGCGGGGTAGGGGGTGCCGTCGTCGGCGTGGATCGTCGCCAGCGTCCCGCCGAACTGCGAGCGCGCGATGCGCTGCGCCTCATTCAGGATCTCCTCGCGCGAGAGCTCACCCATCGCGCGGATTCTCCCGCCGCGCCCCCTCCACGCAAGCGCGCGGCCCCGAGGAGGCGCAGGAAGGCAGCCCCAAGGCTCAGCTCGCGACGCCCACGGCCTCGGCACCGGGGATGAACTTGATCCAGTCCTGGTAGCGCCGCACGTACTGCAGAAAGCCGTGATAAATCGAGACGCGCGGCTCACGCGGGCGGGTGCGCAGCCGCATCCGCGCCTCTTTCGGCGTGCGGCCGGCTTTGCGATGGTTGCAGGGCTTGCAGGCGCTGACGAGGTTCTCCCAGCTGTGGCGCCCGCCACGATGGCGGGGCACCACGTGGTCCAGCGTGAGCTCGTTCGCCCCCTGGCCGCAGTAGGCGCAGGCCCAACCATCGCGGGCGAAAACCTCGCGCCGCGAGAGCCGAACACGAGGTCGCGGCCGCCGCACGTAGTACACCATTCGGATCACCGAGGGCAGCGAGAAGTGATGGTTCGTCGTGCGCATCACGCCCTGACCGGACTCCACCACCTCGGCCTTGCCGCGCAACACGAGCACGATCGCGCGGCGCACGTTGCAGACGTTCAAGGGTTCGTAGTTCTGATTCAGAACGAGGGCGAGCGAGACGCTCATTGCCAGTGGGACCTCGCGCGGGATCGTAACAAAGGGCCGATCGGGGCCGCAATTATGTTCGAATCGGGGCGGCGAGCGCTTAGCTGGACGCCGCGTGCCGCGTCCACAGGCTCAGCGCCTCGTGGAACTTTGACCACTCGTCCTCTGAGAGCTCGGCCTCACCCAGGACGCAATCCTGCATATGGCGATTGAGGATCACCTGGCCCGCGCTCTCGAGCCCTGAACGGGCCGCGAGCAGCTGCGTGAGCACGTCCTCGCAGGCTCGTTCGTCGTCGAGCATGTTGCGGAGACCGCGGACCTGGCCCTCTACGCGCGCGAGTCGGTCGAGGAGCTTCTTGTTGCTCTCGATGTCCATGGAGGCACTCCGCTGGCTTGACGTCTTATACCCCATGGGGGTATATTGAAAGCCTACCACCGGCGGGGCGAAAGTCAATCCCGCCAGTAAGGCCACATCAAGGAGCACTACTACGATGGCAGACACCCCTGAGGTGACCGATACCACGTTCGACGCGGACGTGATGAAGAGCGACCTCCCCGTACTGGTGGACTTCTGGGCGCCCTGGTGCGGCCCTTGCCGCATGGTTGCACCGATCGTCGAAGAGCTCGGCGAGGAGTACGCCGGGCGCGTGAACTTCTACAAGATGAACACCGACGAGAACCCGGCCGTGCCCTCGAAGTACGGCATTCGCAGCATCCCCTCGCTCCTGATCTTCAAGGGTGGCGAGCTCACCGGCACCATCGTCGGCTTCCGTCCCAAGAGCGACCTCAAGAAGCGCCTCGAAGAGGCGATCCTCTAGCGACAGCCACGCTGGCATCAGGGGCTGTCGGGCGACGGCCCCTGAAACCCCCTAGAGCTGGGGTGTGGTGAGGAGGGGCGGTATGGACGAGGCAACCCCGAACACGTACGACATCGCCATCATCGGTGGAGGCGGCGCGGGGTTGACCGCCGCCATCTACGCCGCCCGCGCGCGGCGCCGCACGGTCGTCTTCGAGCGGCTCATCACCGGCGGCCAGATCGCGACCACCGAACTCGTCGAGAACTACCCCGGCTTCCCCCAGGGCATCAACGGCTTCGACTTCGCCCAGAACTTGGTCCAGCAGGCGGAACGCTTCGGCGCAGAGATGCGCTACGAGGACGTGGCCCGGATCGAGCGACTATCGAACGGCACCTTCCGTGTCGAAACGAACGAAGGCGGCTACCGCGCGCATGCCGTCGTCGCGACGGCGGGCGCGGACTACAACAAGCTCGGCGTTGCCGGCGAAGACGAGTTCGTGGGTCGCGGCGTGAGCTATTGCGCCACCTGCGACGCCGCCTTCTTCCAGAACCAGGAGGTCATTGTCGTCGGGGGTGGCGATGCCGCCTTCGACGAGGCGCTCTTCACCACGCGCTACGCGAGCAAGGTGCACCTCGTACACCGCCGCGCTGACTTCCGCGCGAGCGCACTCCTCCAGGAGCGCGTCTTCGCCAAGGCCAAGATCGACATCGTGCGCAACACCGTCGTCGCTCGCATCCTCGGGACGGAGGCGGTCGAAGCGGCGGAGCTCCGCAACGTCGAGACTGGAGCCACCCAGACGCTCGCAACCGCGGCGGTCTTCATCTTCATCGGCCAAACCCCGAACAGCCACCTGCTCAAGGACCTCATCGCGCTGGACGACGGCGGCCACGCGCAGGTCGACCTGCGAATGCACACGACCGTGCCCGGCCTCTTTGTTGCCGGCGACCTGCGGACGCAGGCGGCCCGCCAGCTGGTCAGCGCCTGCGGCGGCGGCGCGACCGCGGCCCTCGCCGCCGAGGCCTACCTCGCTGAGGCGGGAATCGGCGAAGGCTAGGCCGGGGGCGCGCGATGCCGCTCTACGAGTTCGCGTGCGCGCAATGCGGCACGCGTGACGAAGTCTTCCGCAAACGCATCGCCGATGTCGTCGAGGCACCCCCCTGCCCGACCGCCCCGGACCACGAGATGCGCCGCGTGATGAGCGGCTTCGCGCACCACCTGAGCTTCGCCACGAAGCTCTCCGACGCGGAAGCAACCTATGGGAAAGAGGTGGACGCGGCGATGGGCCCCGAGCCCGACATCGGCAAGCCCGCCCGCGACTACGAGCGCCTCGCGAAGGACCTGCCGCCGGAGGGCGGCTAAGCGCTATCGCTTGAACTGTTCCATTGCATCGAGGCGCGGTCGTATTGCGCCGTTCTCCCGCGAGATCAGCCCAAGCCTCTCGAGTCGGTCCAAATCGCGAGTCATGGTCTTCCGGGATGCGTTGCCATGGAAGCGGGCGAGTGGATCTCGCTTCGATAGGAACTCTCGCTCATCGAGTTCGCCCTCGAGCTCGTGAAGGAACTGAGCGAGTCTAGCCCGCACCGATGCGCTGACGCCGCCGGCGCCCAGAATCGTCTCTCGGGCGTACTCACGGAAAGCCGTTCGCGTCGCCTCCGCAATCACCTCCTCGTGGACCGCGTCCAGTTCCTCCGTGAGGCCCGTGGCCGCGAACAGGATGAAGGGGGTCAGGTCTCTCGCGTCACTGAAGCGACAGAGGTCGAGCATCTGCTCGTACTCGCCGCGGCGGCGGTAGTAGAAGTTGGCGAGAGAGTAGAAGCCCAGTACGTTCACACCAGCCTGATAGAGGAGATAGCTCTCGATCGCCCGCGCCGTCCGCCCGTTGCCATCGCCGAATGGGTGGATGCTGATGAAGTAAAAGTGAGCGGCAAGCGCGCGGACAATCGGCGGCCACTTCGTCGCGGGGGGTTCGTTCAGCCAGCTCACGAACTCTTCCATCAGCCGACGCACTTCGTCGCCGCTTCGGGGCGGGACGTACGTGCCGGCGCTGACAGCATGCGTCCGATACTCACCTGGCACGTTGTTCGGGTAGTCGATTCCCTCGGTCGTGAGCCGGTGTAGCTCACGCACGAAGGGTGCCGTCAGCGTCTGCGTGCGATCCGTGCCCAGCGTCTGCGCGACGAACCGCATTACCGCTCCTGCGTTCCTGGCCTCTTGCTCCTCTCTTGCTTTCGCCACAGGCAGGACACGCTCGTCGGGCGGCGATGCGAGAACCCTTTCGACCTCATCCTCGTCGAGGTCCGCACCTTCGATTCCGGTGGTCCCGCGAACTGCTCGCATGATATTTAGGCGGTCGAGGCGCGCCTGGACCGACGGGCGTAGCGGCATCCCGCGAATGAACTTGGCGACTACCTCCGCCTCCGCGATCGTTCGAATGACCTCGATGTCATCGAGTCTGACTAGCCGGTCGAACTTGACGTCCCAAGATGGCATCGGCGTCTCAGTTGTCTGCGGACATGTCCACTCGGTTGTCCCGCAGAGAGCCCATGGTACCAGCGTCAGACCAGGAAATCGGCTGTGACCTTGGCACGAGGTTGTCTGAGGGGTTGTCCGCTTTCAAGCGCATCACGTACCGTGAGCGTTTCGTCAAAACCAGCTGGAGGCATGTCCTAGCGGACAGCAGCCCGATTCAGGCCCGAGCCTTCGCCTTCGCGACGTCGCTGAGCGCCTGGGCGATGGAGTCCTTCTCCACGTAGAGGACGTGCTCGACGTGCTGGCGCACGCTCCAGTCATCACCCGCGGCCTGCGCATCGAGCACCGCGTCCGGCGCCAGGAGCAGTTGGCCCGCGAGCTCCACCCGCTCACGCAGCCAGCCGCGGAGGAGCTGGGCGAGCTCCGACTCCTGGAGCGCGCGCACCTCGAAGCGAGCGCTGCTGATCGCGCCGGCGTGCATGCGGTCGTGCTCGGCATTGTGCACGAGCAGGCGGCGGACGCCGCCGTTCATCGCACAGCCGTGCTCGGTATCGCAGTCAAGGTCGTCATCGCTGAGGGCGAGGAGCCCGTCGATCGTTTCGGACATTTGGGTGAGGAGCTCGCGAACGAGCGCGCGACTCTCCGACATCGTGCACCTCCGTACGGCCGCAGACGCGACGATCCCAGTCTAGGCCGATCCTCGTGCGCTCAACGACTCATCGAACCAGGCGAGGATGGCGTCGTTCTCCTCGCGCGGGTAGGCGTGCGCGAGGTCTTCGATCTCGTGGTAGCGGACATCGGCGCCGGCGCCCCGGAGGGCCTCCTGAGCCGCACGCGCGAGCGCGACCGGGAACATCCAGTCCTTCGTGCCGTGCGTGATCGAAACGCGCTTACCCTCCGCGCCCCGGATCACGCCGGCCTCGACGTTCTTCGGGTGGAGGACCCCGGCGACGGCCGCCATCGCCGCGAACGGCGTATCGCCGGCGAGAAAGGTCGAGAGGCCATAGGTAGCGCCATCGGAGAGGCCGGTGAGGAGGATGCGGTCACCGGCGACCTGCCAGTGCTCACGCACGAACTCCACAGCCTTGAGGAGGCGGGAGCGGTCGACATCGGGGCCCATGAGCGCCCAGGTTTGGCCCACTGAGGTCGGCGCGAGGAGCAGGAAGCGGCGGCTGCGCGCTTCCCGCAGCCAGGTCCAGAGGAAGTCCCGTCCGTGCCCCATGCCCCCGTGGAGCGCGACCACGAGCGGGAGCGGCTCGGAACCGTCCCACGATTCCGGAACGTAGAGGTGGAACTCGCCGCGAGCATCCGCATCGTCATCGGGGCCGCTGCGACGAATGCCGACCTCGGGGTTGTCCGCGCGATGCGCATCGAGCGCTGCGAGGTTGTCGTGGACGGCGGGCTCGGCGAAGAGCTGCCCCAGGATGGGGTCGAGTGAGCGCATGGGGTACAGCAGCTCCTGCGCACGCGCGTGCCCACGCATGCTCGCGAGCGCGTTGCCCGAACGCCCTTCGCGAGGCCCGTCCGCGGTGAAGGCGGTCAGCGCTTCGAGCGCGGCCTCAGCGCCCCGCGCGAGGTCTCCGCGCAACGGCCCGAACTGCTCCGGCACGGAGATCGCGCCCAGCGTCGCCAAGCTCTCGGCGAGCGGCTCCTGGAGCGGTCGCAACCGCGATTGCCCCTCCCCCATGGAACCGCGGTCGAGCACGCGCAAGGCTTCGCTCAGCCCTTCGACCGCATCCACCACTGCTCCGACCAGCTCGTGCGCGGCAGCGCGGAATGCGGTGACATCGTTCGCTGAGTCGTTGGTCATGGCCGCTCCCGGAGGCACCGGGCTGAGCGTGCCCAGCGCGGCGGCGCTCCGCGGATTCTAAGGCTCGTACGGCTCCCTAGTGCCTCTCCAACTTAGGTTGGGATCTCTCTCGTCTGCTACCGCGGGTCCCGATCGGACTCCCGGGCGGCGAAAGTCGAACGGCCCGTATTGGCTGGAGTTCACTTGGAGGGGCACTAGGCGGGACGCCGGCCAGTAATCACGGTGTAGCCGAGCTTGCCCGCTGCTACTGCGTCGGCCGCCGCCTTGGCGATGCGCTTTCCTTCGCGAACGTCGGCGACCGCGAGGTCGACCTTGCCCAGCTTGGCCATGATCTCGACGCTGAGAAGCTTCAGTCGGGTGTCCCGCACGAGCTTCTTGAGCATGTCATCGCGGGGCTCGATCACGAGGTCGGTGAAGCCCGCCGCCTCGAGCAGGGAGACGTAGTCGTGCGCGGGCCGGGCGTCGGTGATGCAGGCGATCCAGGCGAGCAGGGATTCGAGCTCGCTCGGGAGCTCGCCTCGCCGCGTGACGTCGGAGAAGCCCAGCCGGCCACCGGGCCGCAGGACGCGCGCGAATTCGGCCGCCCCGGTGGCTTTGTCGGGGAAGGTGCAGAACGCGCACTCGCAGAGGATGACGTCGAAGCTGGCGACGTCGAGCGGTAAGCGCTCGGCGTCGCCCACACGGAATTCCGCCCGCTCAGCGACGCCAGCCTCATACGCGGCTGCCTTGGCGCCGGCGACGTTCGCCGCGCTCAGATCCACACCGACGACCTGGCAGCCGAACACGCGTGCGATCTCGATCACAGAAGCACCTCGCCCCGCGGCTACGTCGAGCACGCGGTCGGTGGACGAAAGCTCGATCAGCTCGCCGATCCGGCGGGTGAGCGAGAGCCCGCCCGGATGGTACGAATCACCGAGGAGCAGCCGCGCCCAGTCGCTCTCGTAGAGCGCCGCGCAACAGGACTTGATCTCCTCCGCGGTCGTTGGCGGCGCCGCCGCTTCCGTCACTCGCTCGCCCCGTTGCTGCTGTGCGCGCCGTTGCGCCCGCCACCACTCGGCGCGTGTTCGAAGTGGAACTCGATCGGCTTCGGCGTGTACGCCTCGCCGGCCGCCCGCGCGCGATTGCGCTCGCGCTCGCGCGCAGTCAGCTGGACTCGGGTCTGTTCTCGATAGCCAAGGGTATTGAAGGCACAGAACGGAATCTGCTTGCCCCCGGGCAGGAGGAACTCCTTACAGCACTTCATCAGGTTCTTCTGATTGAACGTCCAGGCGTCCATGAAGTCCTGCAGCATGATCATGAAGACGCGATTGGCGAGCTCGCCCAACTCCATGCTGGGCAGGTCGCAGGAGGCACAGGAGAGGGCGAAGTCGCGGGAGGCCTTGTCCGAGCCGGGCACGGCCGCCGAGGACCAGAGGCCCTCGAGCGCCGTCTTGATCTCGTCGCCGAGGTCGGGCACCGCGCGGTTCGTTATGTAGTCGAGGTAGTCGTCGACTTCGAGCAGGCGCGTCACCGGCGTGACGCTGCCGTCGTGCTCGTCGACGTAGGCGTAGGTCACCGAATTGCAGGTGGGGAAGCAGCAGGGCACGGGCACGAAGTCGCTGACCATGAACTGGCTCTGCGTCTGCTCTTCGATGAGACGAAGGACGTCGGGGATGGTCATGCGGTTCATGGGATCGTGCTCGAAGTGCCGGCCGGCGTGGAAGGCGGGTTGGAAGTTGATCCCGAAGACGGCCGGGTGCTTCAGGCCGAACTCGACGATGCGGCCGACTTCATGGTCGTTCACGCCGCGCTCGATGGCGGGCACGAGGACCACGTGCAGACCTGCCGCGGCGAGCCGGTCGAGGGCGCGGATCTTCTCCTCGAGGATGTCCGGCTCGCCGCGGATGATGCGATAGGTTTCGGACTCGAAACCATCGAACTGGAAGTAGAAGTCGGGGCGCACCTCCGCGAGCTGGGCGAGGAAGGCGTCGTCGTTGGCGATGCGCTTGCCATTCGTATTGATCATCACGTGGCCAATGCCGCGCGCCTTCGCCATCCGCACCATCTCAATGATGTCCGGGTGGATGGTGGGCTCGCCGCCGGAGAACTGGACAAACTCGGGCTCGCCCTCAGTCTCGACGAAGCGGTCCAGGATCTCCCCCACCTCTTCGACCGTGAGATTGAAGCCCGCGCCCGCCTCCGCGAAGCAGAGGGGACATTCCATGTTGCAGGCACTATTGACCTCGATGATGCCCACACAGGCGTGCTGTTTGTGGTCCGGGCAGAGGCCGCAGTCGTAGGGGCAGCCCTCGACGATCTCCGTCGAGAATTCGAGCGGGATCGTGCCCGGCTTGTTGAACTTGGCATGATTCGTGTAAGCCTCAGCATCGCTGTAGACGAGACCCTCGAAGTCGCCGTGCTCCGGGCAGCGCTTCTGCATGTAGACCTTGTTGTCGCGCAGGATGATGTGGCCATCGATCACGCGGCGGCACTCAGGGCAGATCGAGCGCGTGAGCTCGTAGAAGACGTAGTCCAGATCCTGCTTCTGGGGAGCGGGAGCGCGGGCGGCTTCGGTCTCGGACACGAGCGTGTCTCCTTCCGGGTAGGGCGACGTGACGGTCGCAGGGGCGATCGTACCGGGCAGTGATGGCGATCACGAGCGCGGGGCGGGGCGTCGCGGATGCGGGCCGCCGGCGGCCCTGCCGACGCTCCCGTCATGCCCGGCCAGGCCTGGTCCACAGCCGTCCTGACCGCGCTCCTCGCTGCGATTACGCTCTGGCTCGCCTGGTTTGGCGCTTACCTGGTCGCGAGCCTGTTGGTCGCGACGGCGCTGGGGGCGGCCGCGATCGCTTGGCGCTTCGGCGCGAGCCGGGGCGCTGCCGCAGAGCGGGGCGCGCTCGCGAGCCTGCTTTCCGTGCTGTTCTGGCTCGAGCTCATTGCCGGCGAGGGTTGGCGCAGCGCGGCGATGGCGGTCTGGCCCGCGTTCGCGATCGCACCGGCGTTGGTCTGGCGATGGCGGCGAGCAGCCGCGGTCAGTGGCTAGCCGCCTTCGCGTGTAGCCCGTCACGCCGCGCCCGTAGCAGCTGCCACGCGACGAGCGTCACCGAGATCCAGAGCGCCGGCACGTAGAAGATCAGGATCATCCAGCTGATGTCGGTCGCGCTCTCGAAGAGATCCTCGCGCACGCCCTGGACGAAGGCGTTTCCAAGGTCGATGACGGTGGCGAGCACGAAGAGCCAGATCAGCGCCGCGCTGTAGCGCCAGCGAAAGCGCAGAGCAAACAGCGACGCAAGCGCCAGCACCGCCCCGAGCAGGTCGCCGAAGGCGATCTCATCCCGGAGGGGGTCGCTCGCTTCGAGGCCGTACTCCTGCGCGGAGAAGAGCTGCAACGCGATGTAGCGGAACACGTGAATCTAGAGGAGCGGCCCGATTGCAACGACCGGCGCCCACTTTCGTAGTGCGGGCACCACGTACCACCAGGCGATCGTGAGATAGACGACGTAGCTCGCGGTCGTCGCGAGCAGTGCCGCACCCGTGAGACTCACGAGCCGGCTGCCTCCTCGCCCAACCACCTGAGAGCGTGCTCACGCTCGGCGAACCACTGCGTGGGGTAGGGCGCCGGGCCCTCGTGCTCGCGCTCGCGGCCGGCTTCGGCGGTATCGGGATAGCCCGCGGGCATGTGAAAGGCGAACTTCGTCACGCCGGCCGCCGCGTAGCGGGGAATGATCGTCGCATCGCGCCATTCCATGATTCCGGGGCCGAACTCGTGCCGGAAAGCCGTCGCGTCGATCAGGATCGCCTTCGTCGAATGGCTCTCGGCCGCGGTCGCAAGCAGTTCGAGTCCGCCCTTGAAGTCGTCGTCGGACATCTCCGCAGTCCGGGCGTCCCAGCGCAATTCCGCGATTCCCTGGCCGGCGTGGTGGAGCACCACGCCGAACTCATAGCTCGCAACTTCCTCGGCCATCGCAGCAGCCCTCCTCAGGTGATGCTGCGAGCCTAGGGCTGGCCGTCCGGGGCGGGGAGTGGCCGACCGGACAATCTCCGTGCACTTCCCGCCAGCCTCCAGCGAGCGAGGAGGCGAGGCCGCAGCAGTCGAGCGCGGGTGGGGCCAGTGGGGGCCGAGCGCTCGCAAGCACTAACCGGGGCCCAAGCGAGCGCGAAGGCGAAGCGGCCGAAAGGCCGCGCAGCCGCAGCAGTCGAGCGCGGGGGGCAGGGAGGTCGGGAGGGGCCGAGCGAAGCGAGCTCTCGAAGCGAGCGCGAAGGCGAAGCGGCCGCAGGCCGCGCAGCCGCAGCAGTCGAGCGCGGGTGGGGTGGGGCGGGGCGGGGCGGGGCCGAGCGAAGCGAGCTGTAAGTACACTGGCGGAATGCGAACCGTCGCCGTTTGCGCACCGGAAGCCGTTGCCTCGATCGGGACGACCGGCCTCCGGGACGTGCTCGTGAAGGCCGACCGCTCCTGGGCGGTGCATTCGCCCGAGGCGTACGAGCCGCTCTTCGATGTTGCGCTCGTCGGGCTCGGGGACGGTCCGGTTTCGTGCGAAGGGGGTGTTTCGATCGCAGCCACGCGCGTCGGCGATATCCCCCGCCCCGCAATCGCAGTCGTCCCCGGCCTGGACGACGACCTCGTGCCCTCATTCGAACGCAACCGCGGATGGGCACCCTGGCTCCGCACGTGGCATGAAGCTGGGACGATCGTCGCGGCTTCCTGCACCGGTGCCTTCCTCGTCGCGGAAGCGGGCATCCTCGAGGGCCGCCCCGCAACGACCCATTGGTATGCCGCGGCGGAGTTCGAGCGACGCTACCCCGCCGTCGACCTGCAGCCAGCGCGGATGCTGATCGACGCGGGCGACGTGATCACGAGCGGGGGCGCCACGACGTTCCTGAACCTCGCGCTACACCTCACCGAGCGCTTCGGCGGGCGCGAGCGCGCCGCCTTCGCCGCCAAGGTCCTGCTCATCGACGGCGAGCGCGAGATGCAGCTGCCCTACATGGCCGCGGTCGGGCGACGCGCGCACGAGGATGCCCTCGTGCATAAGATCCAGGACGACATCCACTACGGCGCCACCGGGGACTTGAGCGTGACGACGTTGGCCGCGCCACGCCGTCAGCGAGCGAACGCTCAGCCGGCGCTTCCAAGCCGCCACCGGCCTGCCACCACGGGCCTATCTGCGCGAAGCGCGACTCGAGAGGGCGCGCGAGCTGCTGGAGTCCGGCGACACGCCGATCGAGCAGGTCTCCGCCCAGGCCGGCTACGGCGATCCCGCGGCCTTCCGGCGTGCCTTCGGCGCGGCTACCGGCCTCCCTCCCGGCCGCTATCGCGCCAAGTACCGCCGCCGGATCGGCGTGGGCGCCTAGAGGCGCGCAGCCTCGCCGGCGTCGAACTCCTCGCGGGTAAGACCGAAGAGGCGCTCGTCGAGGTAGCGGTCCTCGGTATACGCGGCCTGGCGGATGTAGCCTTCGTCCTGACAACCGATGCGCTCGGCGTAGCGGATGATCGTGGCGTTCGTTTCGAGGCAGCACGGGTCGTACTTCTGGAAGCGCGGCTCGTGGAAGGCGTAGCGCAGGACGATGCGCCTCGCTTCGAAGGCGTAACCGCGTCCGCGGAAGTGGCGGAAGAGGCGTGTGCCCGTCTGGAAGGTGCCGCTGCGGCGATCCATCTCTGGATGTTGATGTTGCCCACCTATTCGCCTACGAGAGTCTCGATGGAGAAGAAGATGCGCTCGTCCGCTTTGGTGGAGTCCGCCCAGGTCGTTGCCCATTCCTCCGCCATCGCCCGCGACTTCGGCCGCGTCACTTCGTAGTTGCGCGCGGATGGCGTCGCTATCGGTGTCCTCGTCGGGCTAGGCTTCGCCGTCGGCCACGTGCAGTGCGCGCAGGCGGATCAGCTCCCCCCTGCCGGTAGGCGCCTTGGGGGTCGGGGGCTGGCGGCTTCAGACACGGCCCTTCGCCAGGAGGTCCGGCACGACTGCGGGCAAGGCGTCGGGACGGCGGGGTATCATCCCCGCCTGCGCCGCCCGCCGCGCAGGCGCAGGAGGAAACGCTATGAGCATCCGCATCATCACCAGCCCACCAGGAGCGGGGGGCGGGACCTCCGTTGCCGACATGATGGAGCGCTTCAAGCGCGTCGAAGCCGATGGCTTTGGCTCCGCCTGGGCGGGCAACCACCTCGGTCATGACGCGATGACGATCTGCGCGCTCGGCGGTCAGGCGACGACCACGTTGGAGCTGGGCACGGCCATCGTCCCCACCTACCCCCGCCACCCGATGGTGATGGCGCAGCAGGCGCTGACCACGAACCTCGCCTGCGAGGGTCGCTTCACGCTCGGCCTCGGGCTCAGCCATAAGTTCATCGTCGAGGGCTGGCAGGGGCTGCGCTGGGCGACCCCCATCCGGCACCTCCGCGAATACCTCGAGATCCTGAACCCACTCCTCGATGGCGAGCGCGTCGAGCACGAGGGCCAGGAGTTCCAGGTCCACCTCAACAACGCCCCCTTTACGCAGCTCGAGGTGCCCGGCGCGACGCGGCCGCAGGTGCTGATCGCGGCGCTTGGGCCGGGCATGCTCAGGGTCACAGGAGAACTGGCGGACGGCACGAGCATGTTCTGGTGCGGCCCGAACTACATCGAGGGCACGGCCGTGCCTATCATCACGAAGGCCGCCGCTGGCGCGGGCCGGCCGGCCCCCCGCATTGTCGCGGGCATCCCCATCGCGGTAACCGACAAAGAGGACTCGGCGAGGGAGTCTTGCGGCCAGATCTGGGACGTCTACGGCAAGATCTTCTCGTACAGGAACGTCATCGCGGCTGAGGGCGCGAGCGGCGTCGCCGACCTGGCCGTCGTTGGCGATGAGGCGAGCGTGCGCGCGCAGATCAAGCGGCTCGAGTCGATCGGCGTGACCGACTACAACGGCTCGATCCTGCCCGTGCCCGAGGACCCCGAGTCACCGCAACGCACCTACGAACTCCTCAAAGACATCAACACGAACGGCGTCTAGGCGCGCACGGGCGAGGCCATCGGGAAGCCCTCGACACGGAGGTTCGCGCGCATGGAGATCGAGGGTGAGCACCACTTCGACGCGCAGCGTGCGCTCGTCTGGGAGCTCCTTCTCGACCCGGCGGCGATCGAGGCCGCCCTTCCCGGGGTCGAGCGCTTCGAAGAGACCGCCCCCGACTCCTACTCCCTCACGATGCGCGTCGGCATCGCCTCGGTGCGAGGAACGTACGAGGGCCGCGTCGAAGTCACCGAGCGGAGCCCGCTCGACTCCTACCGGCTCCAGATCGACGGCTCGGGGAAGCCGGGCGGGGCCAAGGCGGACGCCTTCCTCGAGCTCGTTGAAGACGGAGGCACCACCGTGCGCTACCGCGCCGATGTGCATGCGCGCGGGACCATCGCACGCCTGGGCGGGCGGCTGTTAGGGGGGGTCGCACGCCTGCTCGTGGGGCAGTTCTTCAAATCTATGGAACGGCAGGTGAACGAGCGCGCCGTGAATTGACCGCTGCTCACGCTTCTCCGAAGGACCGTGCCTCAACGTGCGTGAAATCGAGCGAGCGGCGGCGGATGCGCCAGCCCCCGGGCGTGCGCACTCACTCATCGCGGTAGGTGCCCTGCACGACCATATTCGTGCCCCTGCGGGCCGTGGGCTTGGCGTCGGAGGTGTCCGCTGGCCTCTCGCCGTCGGCCGCGCGGAGATGCGTCGCCTGCACGTAGCTCCGCAGCCGCGCCCTGCCGCCGACGCGGGCGCCCGCGCGCATCACGGGCGCTTCGTCGATGAGGATGAGCGGCGGCGCGATCAGGTGTTGGGTGCCGGCAAAGCTGCCCAGGGCATCCGCGACGAACTCCGCCCAGCCGCCCGCCCCGGGCACATTGACGGGATCGCCACTGACGTCCTCGAAGACGAAGTCCTCCGTGAACGTGTCTTCCAGGATCGCCTCACCCTCCGCGAGGAGGAGATCGTCGCCGCGGTTGCGGGCGCGGCCGATCATGTCGACGGCGTGGCCGTAGCGGATCGGGAGCTGCTGCAGTTCGACGAAGTCCGAAGGCTGGACGCCGTCCCCGCGGGGGGTGGCGGCGGGGAGTCGAGCCCGCAGACGCTCCAGGAGCGACACGCCTACGCGTCCCGCTCCGTGAGGAAGTTCAGGTAATCGAGCCCGCCCGGGGAGTGCCCAAACTCCGTAAGCAGGGCAGCCGCCTCCGACCGGTGCTGGACCGAGTGCAGGAGGACCTGCGTCAGCGCGCTGCCAATCGTGAGTGTGGCCCCACCCCGGATCGGCGAGCCGATCTCTCGGGCGAGCGCGGCGTCATCGAGGCCCGCGAGGAACTCCCGCGTCGTCGCCGCCGTCTTCTCCCAGAGCGCCTCGGTCTCCGCGATCGTCTTCAGCTCGACGTGCGGGGGACGCTCCTCGCCCCGCCAGCGCGCGGCCCAGAACCGCTCCGCTCCCACGACATGCGCGAGCGTGTCGTGAAGGCTCGCTACCCCTTCCCAGGGCTTCGCCGCCGCCTGGGCGGTGGACACCAGCGCAGCCTGGGTCAGGATCTTCCCGTTCGCCCAGGCGTGGTGGTCGTAGAGCTCGCGCAGGTGATCGACATCCATTGGCGGAGAGCATACCGGAGCGCTCGGCCTGCGCGCGTCCCACTGGCGTAAGGTGCCGGCGGAGGTGATGCATGGCTGAACAGATCCCCATCGGTTTCGCGCTCCCGCAGGTGTCGCCGCAGCTCCCGGTCGATGTCGAGGCGGTCGGCCGGGTCGCGCGCCGCGCCGAGGCGCTGGGCTTCGACAGCCTCTGGACGCTCGAGCAGGTGCTCGGTGGTAGCCGCAATCTCGAGCCGGTGAGCCTGCTCTCCTACGTGGCCGCCATCACCGAGCGGGTCCGTCTGGGCACTTCTGTCTTCGTCCTGCCCCAACGGAACCCCGTCGTCCTCGCGAAGGAGCTCGCCACGCTCGACGTCCTCAGCGGGGGGCGCGTCGTCGCCGGCTTCGGCCTCGGTAACGACGAATCGACGAACGCCGCGTTCGGCATCGCCAAAGGCCGGCGTATCCGTCGCTTCACGGAATCGCTCGCGGTGATGCGCGCGCTCTGGTCGGAACGCGAAGCGACCTTCGCCGGGGACTTCTTCCAGCTCGAAGACACACGCATGGAGCCGAAGCCGGTCCAGCAGCCCGGCCCCCCGGTCTGGTTCGGGGGCCGCGTCGAGCCCGCGCTGCGGCGTGCGGTCCGGCTCGGGGACGGCTGGATGGGGCCCGGCTCATCCAGCATCGAAGCTTTCCGCGACCACGTTGCCATAGTCCGCCGTTGCCTCGAGAAGGCCGATCGCGACCCCGCCGGCTTCACGATCTCGAAGCGGATCTACCTCGCAATCGACGACGATCGCGGACGCGCCGAACGCCGCCTGCGCGACTGGTTCACGCACGTCTACGGGAGCGCCGATCTCGCGAACGAGGCCGCCGTCTGGGGACCGGCCGAAGCCTGCTACGAGCGCATCGACGAGGCGATCGCGATCGGTGCTGAGCACCTCGTCTTGCACCCGCTGTTCGACTTCGACGAGCACCTCGAGGCGCTCGCCCGCTATGCGAGCAGCGCGGAGCTGCTGGAGCCAGGCAGGTAGTTTTCTGGCGAGGCAGCGGGGCCAGGGGCCCAGTCGGCGCTCGTCACCATCAGCCGTCGGCCTTCAATCCTTCGATGACCATGGTCTCCAGGGCGTTGAACTCTTCCGAGATGCTTTCGCCATGAGACTCCAGCCGACGAAGCTGATCGTCGTCGCTCTCGCCGACGTTACGCCACGTGATCTGGGAGAATCCGGCGCTTTGCAGAGCATCCCCAAGGCAGTCGCGGTCGTAGATGAACTTATGTCCCCAATCTCGAAAGAAATTATTGATCACAAATACGTCGCCCTCCCCTCCTATATCGATTTCTGGCCTAAATCTCGCAAGGGACCAGGAGACATAATTTCTCTGCAGGTCGCTCTTACCTGACCCATAGAGATCGACCAGAAATTGTAAATCAGGCGTCGCTATGCGTATCTTTCCCCCGGGGCGCAGGATCCGGAAACACTCTTTGAGCGAAGCTACGCCATCGCGGTACTCGAGGTGCTCGATCAGATGCTCGCTGAATACATAGTCAAAGATGGAATCCTCAAACGGAAGTTCACGAGTGGCATCGATGATGACTACCCCGTCAGTCTCTTTTACGCGATCAGAATTCAGCCAACCTGGAAACACGTTGGTCCCGCAGCCCAATTGCAGCTTCCTCGGGTAGTCGCTGGACAAGTACTGCTCGATGCGCCTCCGGCCGTCGCGATGCAGCCAGCGGCGCCGGAGGGCCGCCCGGACTCCACGCGCCGGAGCCAACAGCCCCGTGGCCAAGAGCAAGGACCGGATGCGCCCACGCACCCCGTCAGCTCCCACGGAGGGCGGGTGCGATCTCCGTGGCGAGCACCTCGATCCCTTCGAGGACGGCCTCGATGCCCCCGCCGGGCGGCCCGATTCGGCGGGCCGAGGCGATTATGTGGGTGAGGCCGGCCGCTTCGAACTCGTGCAGCTCTTCGATCACCTGCTCGAAGGTGCCGACCACTGACTGCGCGCGTTCGTGCTCGGGCAGCGAACCACGCAAATCGGGATCGTCCGTGAGCTGAATGCCGTGGAGCATGGCGATCGGCACGTCGTTGCCGAGGCGGCCGTGGGCTTCGTTGCGGCGCAGCAGCTCAGCGCGGCGCTCGGCGAGTTCCTGCGGCCGCAGGCTGATCCCGAGCCAGCCGTCCGCGAGTCGCGCCGTCCGCTCGAGTGCGGCGTCCGTGTTCCCACCGACAAGGATCGGCGGGTGCGGTTGCTGCAGGGGCTTGGGCGTCACGCTCACTTCGTGGAACTGGTAATGGTCGCCCTCGAACGAGGCCGGGTCGTTCGCCCAGACCTCTTTGAAGACCTCGATCTGCTCGTCCACGAGGGCGCCACGATGGTGGAACGAGTCCAGGCCAAGATTTTTGAACTCGTCCTCCATCCAGCCGACGCCGATCCCGAACTGCACCCGCCCCCGCGAAAGCTGGTCGATGGTCGCCACGATCTTGGCGGTGTGTACGGGATGCCGGTACGGCAAGATGATGACGCAACTGCCGATCTCGACCGTGCGCGTCCGCGCCGCCGCGTAGGAGAGGACCGAGAAGGCATCCCACCACGGCCCCTGGCCGATCATCCACTCGCCGGTGAGGTTGTAGGGGTAGCGGGCGCCGATGCTGTAGGGCAGCAGGATGTGATCGACCACCCAGATCGAATCGAGGCCGACCGCCTCCGCTTTGTCGCAGACGGCATCGAGGGCATCCGCGCCCGCAAGCTGGCCGATCATGGGAAGCACCACGCCGAACTTCATCGTCCACCTCTCGTCCCTTCGCTCGCCACGCAAGCGAGGCCGAAGCATAGCCGTAGGTTGCCGCGGCCACGCGATCGAGTGCCGGGCTGGTGAAGGATCGGTATCGCCCGTGGCGGACGCAGCGAGAGCGTCGACTATTAGCCATGATGGGCAGCACACGGCCGGGTGGGCGGCCGGTGCCAACCTTGGCGGAGGCACAGTGACGAGCGGGGCGGAACTGGACCAGCGTGCGGGCGATCGCGGCCGCACCGAGAACTCGGTGCGGGGCCTCCAGACGCTTGCCGGCGGCGTGGCTCACGACTTCAACAACGTGCTCACGGCCGTGCTCGGTGCCTGCCACCTCCTGCGCGAATCGCCCCGGCTCGACGACGACGATCGCGCGAACCTCCTTTTGATCGAAGACGCAGGCAAGCGTGGCGCCCAAATCGCGCGGCAGATCCTCGCCTATGCCGGTGGCGGGCCCGCCGAAGTCGCGGCCTTCGACCTCCGCGACGCCCTCGCCGACGCCGTCCGCCTGGTGATGCCCCGCTTTCGCCGGGGCATCAGTCTGCGGCTTGCCGAGCCCCCCGCTGCGGTTCTTGTTTCCGGCGATCGCAGCCAGGTTACCGACGCCATCCTGAACGTCCTCGAGAACGCCCGCGAGGCGGTGGCCGAGGGCGGTGCGATCGACGTCACCCTCGACGCCGGCGGCGGCCGCGCCGTACTGACCATCGGCGATAGCGGAGCGGGCATGGAAGCGGCCACCCGCGAGCGCGCGTTCGAGCCGTTCTTCACGGCGAAGCCCGCCGCCACGGCCGCGGGCCTGGGACTGGCGGCCGCCCACGGCATCGTCACCGGGCACCGCGGCTCAATCGCCCTGCGCTCGGCCCGCGGCCAAGGCACGACCGTCACGATTACCCTCCCCGAAACCGATCGCTAAGCCCTTTTCCCGCCCGAGGGGCCGCGGACACCTCACGAGGGCGACCGTGGTGACGACGCCGCGTCCCCGACCCTGCGTCACCGGCCCCTCGGTAAAGGGGGCGCTCGCGCCGGGCGCGGCGGGCAGCCGCGGGTTCAGCCTCCACTGGGAAAACTACGTCCTCTCCTTCAGCATCGATGGCCACTACGAAAACGCGGCACGTGCGGGCAAGCCACGATCGAGGAGAGGAGCCGCTGCTAGACTCGAACCCATGGCCCCCGCCCGGAGCGCGCTGATCGCGGCCTTCCACGCCGCCGGCCACGAGCTCTGGCTCGCCGGCGGCGAGCTGCGCGACCGCCTGCTCGGTGTCGCTGACGTCGACGCCGACTTCGCCACGAGCGCCTTGCCGGACGAGATCGAGCAGATCGCCCAGGACCTCGGCGCCACCGTCGCGACCATCGGCCAACGCTACGGAACCATCGGCGTGGGGCTCGACGAGGGCTGGGCCGAGATCACGACGTTCCGCGGCGACAGCTACACGCCGGGGAGCCGTTGGCCGGACGTGAGCTTCGGCCGCTCGATCGACGAGGACCTCGCGCGGCGCGACTTTACGGTGAATGCGCTTGCCGAGAACACGGCCACGGGCGAGCTGCGGGATCCCTTCGGCGGCCGCGGGGATCTCGAGCAGCGGCTGCTGCGGGCGGTCGGCGAGCCGCGCGCGCGCTTCGCGGAGGACCCGCTGCGCATCCTGCGCGGCGTCCGTTTCGTCAGCCAGCTCGGGTTCACGCTCGAAGGCGAGACGCGAACCGGTATGGCGGCGGCGGTCGAGCTGCTGGCGACGCTCTCGCAGGAGCGGGTGACGGGCGAGCTCGACCGCCTCCTGGGCGGCGCGGATCCAGCCGCGGGAATGGAGGAGCTGGAGGCGATCGGGGGCCTCGCATACGTCTTCCCGGAGCTCGCCGCCATGCCCGGCTGCGACCAGAATCGGTTCCATCAGTTCGACGTCTGGGGACACACGACTGCCACCGTCCGCGCCATCACGGTCCAGCCGGAGAACGCCGCGCGGCGCCGCTGGGCCGCGCTGTTGCACGACCTGGGCAAGCCCGCCGTACGCCACACGAAGCCGAACGGCGAGTGGGGCTTCTTCCGTCACGAGATCGTGGGCGCAGAGATGGCCGAGGTCCTGGGCGAGCGGCTCAAGCTGGGTAAGCGCGAGAGCGCCCTCGTCACGCTCCTGGTGCGCCGCCATATGGACCGGCCGGACCCCGCGGACGCACGCCTCGTGCGCCGCTTCATGCGCCGAATCGAGGGGCACTGGCGCGATCTCCTCGCGCTGAAGCGCGCCGATAACGCCAGCCACACCTACGACGACCACGAGTACCACGACCTGCTCGAGGCCGCGTGTGAGCGCGTCGAAGCCGAAGAGGCGGCGATGCTGCGAGCGGAGAGTCCGCTCGATGGGCGCGAACTGATGGAGCTGCTGGGACGCGGCCCGGGGCCCTGGGTCGGGCGCGTGAAGGAGCGCCTGAGCACGCTCGTGCTCGACGGCGAACTGCCCCCCGGCGACAAGGAGGCGGCCGCGGCCGTGGCGCGCCGGATGGGGGGCGCAGCCGCGCTCCTCGCCGAGGACGAGTGAGCCTCGACCCGGCGCTCGCCCAACTCGAGAAGCTGGGCGAGGGGCGCGAGGCCGAGGTCTTCGCGTGGTCCGAGGGGCGGGCGCTGCGGCTCTTCCGCGATGGCTTCGCCCGCGACGTCGAGCACGAGCGCCTCGCGGTCGCGGCCGCACGCGCCGGCCGCATCCCCACGCCCCTGCTGCACGAACTCCTGCGCGTGGCGGGCCGTGAAGGCGTCGTCCTCGATCGGGTAGACGGCGAGACCCAGCTGGAGCTGGTGGGGCGCAAGCCCTGGTTCCTGCTGCGCGAGGCGAGACGCACGGGCCGCCTGCACGCCCGCCTCCACGCGCTCGTCGCCCCGGCGGGGCTGCAGTCGCTCCAGGAGCGGGTGCGCGAGCGAATCGAGCACGCGCGCGCACCCGGCCGGCTGGCCGCGATCGCCCTCAAAGCAATGGCAGATCTGCCCTCAGCGAGTCAGCTCTGCCACGGCGACTACCACCCCGGCAACCTCCTCGTCGAAGCCAGCGGCCGCCACGTCGTGATCGACTGGGGAGGGGCTTCGGCGGGGCCGGCGGAGGCGGACGTCGCGCGCACGATCGTGCTCTTGCGGCTCGGCACGCCGGACGACCCCTCGCCCGCGATTCGCGTGATCGCGCGCTTCGCACGGCGCCTCCTCATCACCGGCTACCTGCGCGGCTACCGCAGCGTGACGAAGCTCGACGAGTCCCTCCTCTGGCGATGGATCGCCGTGCGCGCCGTCGACCGCCTCGCGGACCCCGTCGAGGACCCGATGGCAGGCACGGAAGCGCTGATCGCGGAGGCCCAGGAGCGGGCCGGGGTCTAGAGCGCGCTCGAGCATCATCTCCGTCGAATCGTCGAACGTGATGCGCTCGACGTTCACGCCATCCGGGCCGGCCATGTAGATCTCGCCGAACTCGCTATCGACCGTGGACACGAAGGCGACCTGCGTGCCATCGGGGGACCACACGGGCCAGCGCTCCTAGACGACCGACTCGCGGCAGCCATCGAGGTTCGTCGAGACGGTCCACGGACCCATGCAGCGAGCGAACAGTGAGCCGCTGCAACTCCAACACCACGAGCTCCCCGACCGGCTCTTCGAGCGCGGCACCCGCGGGCGCCTCGAAGAAAGCCAACGACGCGCCGTCCGGGGACGCCGCGGGCGGGACCTTGACGGTCTCGGGGCGGTGGGTGAGGCGCACGAGGCCCGTGCCGCCGGCGGCGATTGCGTAGAGGTCGCCGGGTTCCGGGCGATCTCCGCTCGCTCGAGCGAGAGGCCCGCGGTCCGCACGGAGACGATCTTCCCGGCGCTACCACCTCGCTCGCTTCCGCCTCAGCGCCCGCGCCCACGGGCAGGGCCTCGTCCCCGCCTCGCAAAAGCGCGAGGCGCGACCCCACAGCCAGAAGGACCGCGACGGCGGTGACGACCAGGGCGACCCCGCGCAGCGGCTTGAGCAGCCCCTGTAGCCCCCGATCGGCGGCGGGTGGGCGCCACGCCGGGAGCACCCGGCGGTCTCGCAGATCGCGCTTCGCCAGCATGTTCGAAACGTGGTACTTGAGCGCATCGGGGCTGACGCCCAGTTGCAGCGCGATCTCGGCGTTCGCCCGCGCTTGGCGCAGCCCTTCGAGCACGCGCCGCGCCGCGGGTGTGAGCAAGTCGGGGTGCGGGGGACGGCCTCTGCGCGCCATCGGCCCAGCCTAGGTCAGCGGGTCGTGAATATCCCTACCCGATTCGGGAACGGCAGCGCCGGCCCACTCTCGGGAAACCGCACAGCGCTGCCGATACTCATAGGAGATCGTGCGTGGGGGCGCGAGATGAACGAAAGCGCGAACAACCGCCGCTGGCTGCTGCGCAGCCACCAGCTCGACGGGCGTGCCGCTCGCGCGGGCGCCGGCCCCCAAGCGGAGATCGATACCCTGCTCTACTACCGTGACCAGCTCGCGGCCGAGCTGGCGGAGGTCGAGGCGCAACTCGCCGAGCTGACCCGCCGCTCGGCGTGAAGGCTCGCTGCGCTCGGGCCCCTCACCCCTGTCACAGCTCGCTGCGCTCGGACCCCCCCACCAGCCCCACCCCCACGCTCGTCTGCTGCGGCTGCGCCTCCGCGCTCGCTTGATCGCTCGCTGCGCTCGGACCACCCCACCAGCCCCGCCCCCACGCTCGTCTGCTACGCCTGCGCCTCC
>CAUYXJ010000012.1:0-44440 GCA_963577065.1 Dehalococcoidia bacterium
TCATCGCCGCTACGGCTTCCGCTGAGTCGATCTCGGCGATTCGCTCGTAGAGCGAGAGCCGCGTGTCCATGTCCTCGACGTAGCGTTCCGGGATCGACGCGCTCACCGGGAGGTCCACGCGCGGAGGAGGCGGCAGCTTGGGTTCGGCGTTCGGGTCGCTGCCTTCGAGGCCCCCCCGTAGCGACTCCACCGCTTCGGCGACGAGTCGCGAGAACATGTCAAAGCCAACCGCCGCGATGTGGCCGCTCTGCTCGCTTCCCAGCAGGTTTCCGGCTCCGCGGATCTCCAGGTCGCGCAGCGCGATCTGGAAGCCGGCGCCGAGCTCAGACGCTTCGAAGATGGCCTCCAGGCGCTTCTGCGCGGTTTCGGTGATCGCACGATCGCGATCGTAGAGCAGGTACGCGAACGCTCGGTTTGCCGAGCGCCCGACCCGCCCCCGCAACTGGTAGAGCTGGGCGAGCCCGAACTGGTTCGCGTTGTTGATGATGATCGTGTTCACGTTCGGGATGTCGAGCCCACTCTCGATGATCGTCGTGCAGAGGAGGACGTCGCTCTCGCCCGCCCCGAACTCGAGCATCACCCGTTCGAGCTGCTCTTCCGGCATCTGCCCATGCCCGATCGCGATCGAGGCTTCAGGCACGAGATCGCGCAGGCGGGCGGCTACCCGCTCGATGTTCTGCACGCGGTTGTGCACGAAGTAGATCTGTCCCCCTCGCTCGATCTCTCGCATCACGGCTTCGCGAACGATCTCGTCGTCCCAGGCCGTGACGTAGGTGCGCACGGGGAGGCGCTCCTCCGGTGGCGTCATCACGGTCGACATGTCGCGGATGCCGGCGAGCGACATCTGCAGGGTTCGTGGGATCGGAGTCGCCGACATCGTCAGCATGTCCACCTCCGCGCGCATCTGCTTGAAGCGCTCCTTGTGGACCACGCCGAAACGCTGCTCCTCGTCGATCACGACGAGGCCGAGGTCCTTGAAGGCGACGTCCCGTTGCAGCACGCGGTGCGTGCCGATGGCGACGTCCACCGACCCGTCGGCGATTCCGGCGACGATCGCCTGCTGCTCTTTCGCGCTGCGGAAGCGAGAGAGCACGGCCACGTTCACGGGAAACCCCGCCGTGCGCTCGCGGAAGGTCTGGCCGTGCTGTTCGGCGAGCACCGTGGTCGGCACGAGCAGGGCGACCTGCCGGCCCGTCATCACGGCCTTGAAGGCCGCCCGTAGGGCCACCTCAGTCTTGCCATACCCGACATCCCCAGCGATGAGGCGGTCCATCGGCCGCGACGATTCCATATCCCCCTTCACCTCGGCGATCGCCTGCAGCTGGTCCGCGGTCTCGACGAACGCGAACGCGCCCTCCATCTCCAGCTGCCAGGGACCGTCCGGCTCGAAGGCGGTCCCCTCCGCCGCCGCGCGGCGTGCGTACAGCTCCAGCAAATCCTGGGCGATCTCGGCGACTGCGCGGCGCACGCGCCGCTTCGCCCGCGCCCATTCCTGGGAGCCTAGGCGGGTGAGCGCCGGCGGCCGGTCGCTGGGACCGACGTATGCGCTCACGGCCTCGAGCTGGTCCGTGGGTGCGTAGAGCCGGTCCCCTTCTGCGTATTGCAGCTCGAGGTACTCGCGCTCCACGCCGTCCACCGAACGCCGCGTGAGTCCGCCAAAGCGGGCGATCCCGTGGTCGAGGTGGACGACGTGATCGCCGACGTGCAGCGTGGTCAGGAGGCTCGGCCGGACGCCCACCCGCTTGCGCTGAGGGCGTCGTCGCCGGCGCAGCCCAAAGACCTCCTCGTCGCTGATGAGGGCGAGTTCCTCCCCGAGGAGGAAGCCGCCGCTTGCGGCCGCGTGCACGAGCGTGATCGATGTGGGCGCCGGTGCACCCGCCAGCTCTGCTCGCAGCGACGGCGCCAGTCCCTCTTCCTCCATCAGCTCGCCCAGGCGCAGGGCCTGCTGCGATGCGATCACCACCGCCCGCCCCTCCTCAGCCCAGGCAGCGGCTTGCGTGACGACCTCGCGGATGCGCCCGCCGAAGGCGGGTGCGGCCGTGAACGGCAGCCGTTCTGCGCCGAGTTCGCTCGCTCCGAAACGATGGAGCTCGACGCGGCTCTCCTGATCCGCGAGCACCCCGCGCACGGTTGCCGCTTCGAGGTTCAGGGGCGGAAGCCCGGTCGGGATTACGCCTCGTCCTTCGAGGGTCGTGCGCACCTCTCCCTGATGCTCGAGGAGCTGAGCGAGGGCGGCTTCGCCCTCCTCTTCCTCTTCGAGCACGATGAGGCTGCCGGGGCCAAGGTGGTCGAGAGCGGTGGCGCGATTCAGAAGCGGCTCAAAGAAGCCCGCGAAGCGGCTGCGTTCGCCCCCACTCAGCAGTTCCAGTTCCTCCGCGATGGCCTCCGCACCGTCGCCGCCCACGGAGATCGTTTCGAGCAGATCATGAGCCTGCTGCGCCGCCTCGACCGTGTGACTCGCGAGCGGGGCGAGGTGGACTGCCTCGACCCGCCCCGCGCTTCGCTGCGTCCCCAGGTCGATGCGCCGAATGCTCTCGATCTCGTCGCCCAGGAATTCGATCCGGATCGGGCCCTCCGCCCCCGCCGGAAACACGTCGAGCAGCCCCCCTCGACGCGTAGCCGTGCCCGGCTGGTCGGCGAGCGACTCGAGCAGATAGCCGGCTGCCTCGAGTCGCCGCTGGAGCGCAGCCGGGGCCAGCGTCTGCCCGGTCTGGATATCCGTGCCCGCTCCCGCCTGCTCGGGTCGGGCGCGGAACTCGGACAGGGATGCCCAGGAGCCCACGACGATCGCGGGCTCGCCGGCGCGCAGATGCCGCAAGGCCCGGTCCCGCTCCGCCACCACGGCAGAGTCGTCTTCGGCGAGCTCATACGGGAGCCGTTCCTGTTCGGGCAGCCGCGCGATCGGTAGCTCCCCCGCGTACAGCGCGAGCTCCTCTTCGAGCGCCAGGGCCCGGCCCGCGCTGGGCGCCACGACGAGCGTGACTCCGGCGTGGGCTGCCGCGAGGGCCGCGATCGTGACGGGCTTCGCCGATTGCGGTACGCCGAGGTGGCGTTGCGCATCTTGTCCAGGCCGCAGCCCGCCGAGGTGCGCCTCGACGGCAGCCCGAACGCCCGCCAACTCGTTCGCCAAGCGCGCTCCAACGCCCTTATGCCCGAGCGCAAGGCGCTCGGGCATCGAGTCCACTGTAGGCCAGCGGGTGGCTACGGCCGAGGGCGCCGCCCCGCGGCCCGGCGTTGGGCTTCGTCGAGGGCTTCCGCGACGTGAAGGACGCGTGCGGGAATGCCCGCCTCGCGGACAGCGGCTTCGTACTGCATCTGGCAGCCGGGGTTTGCCGCCACGACAATATCCGGCCGATGCTGGCGAAACTGTGACGCCTTTCGCGCCCGCAGTTCGGCGGACATCTGGGGCTGCACGAGGCTGTAGAGGCCCGCCGCCCCACAACACATGTCAGCGCCATCGGTCTCGACGAGTTCGCAGCCGGCGAGCGCGCCGAGCAGATCGCGCGGCTGCTGGCGGATGCCCTGTGCGTGGGCGAGGTGGCAGGCGTCCTGGTACGTGACCCGCGCCGGCAGCGAACCTGGGGGCAGCTCTCGGCCGGCAAGGAACTCGCTGAAATCCACGACTCGTGCCGCTACGGCCTGCGCCCGCTCCGCGAAGCGGGAGTCCTTCGCGAGCAGCTCGCCGTATTCCTTCATTGCGGCGCCGCAGCCCGCTGAATTCACGACGATCGGTCCGTTGCCCACCGCCTCGAACGTGACCACGTTTTCACGGGCGAGTTGGCGCGCCTGGGTCAGATCGCCGTCGTGCGCGCTGAGAGCGCCGCAGCAGCGTTGCGCTTCCGGGATTACGACCTCAGTTCCGCTGCGTTCGAGCACCCGCACCGTCGCGCGATGGACGTCCCCGAAGAGCTCGCTCATCACGCAGCCCGTGAGCAGCGACACCGCATCGGGCGTCTCTGCGCGCGGCCGGCGGCCTGGGCGGAAGGGTGCGCCCGGCCGCCCGAGCTGCGCTTCGAGGCGCGCGAGCGGCGCGACGAGGCCGAGGATACCGCCATGCCGCAGCAGCCCCCGCAGCCGCGAGGTGGCGAACCAGCGGATCGGCGCAAGTGCGGCCGCCAATATCCGCCTCCGCGCTATTACGTTGCGCAGAACGAACCGGCGCAGGGAGCGCTGCCAGCGGCCGCTCGGGGCGGCCTCGTCGAGCTGCGCCCGCGCGCCTTCCATGATCCGTCCGTAGGGCACGCCGCTCGGGCAGACCGCTTCGCAGGCGCGGCACTGCAGGCACAGCTCCCAGTGATTCTGGACTGTCGCAGTCAGCGGAATGCGCTCCTCGTCGATGGCGCGGGCGAGGTGGATCCGCCCGCGCGGTGACTCCACCTCCAGGCCGGTGATCGCATACGTCGGGCAGGCGTTCACGCAGAGGCCGCAGTGCACGCACTTCGCCAAGTCGCTGGCGCTGGGCGCCTCTTCGATGAGCGGCCAGCCCAGCGCTTCAGAGGCCACCGACGAACCGTCGAGCGTTCAGCCGTCCATCCGGGTCGAACGCTTCTTTCACGCGGCGCATCCGCTCCAAGGGCCGCGGCCGTCCCCAGCACTCCAGGGTTGCCCGCAGCGCGGCCGGCATCCGCTCGACGACCACGCCGCCGCCACTCTCGGCGAGGGTGGAGCGCAGGGTGCCCACGACCTCTCCAAGCCCATCCGCCCCCGGCACGGCGGCCGCGGCCCAGGTCGCTCGCACCTCTCCCGCCAACGGCCGTACGAGCAGCTCACTCGGGGCGATCTCGTGGAGAGCGCCGGCCACCGCCGCCAACGCCCGTGCGGAGCAGGACGCACGCAGCGTCAGCGCGGCGTCGCTCCCGAATCCGAGATCGCGCCTTGCCCGGTACTCGCGCTCGTCTTCGCAGGCGGAGAGCTCGGTGCGGGCGAGCTCTCCGCCCTTGGCTACCGCTTGGGCGGAGAGCCGCACCAGGCCCCGCCAACGCTCTCCGTCGAGGGCGAGGTCGAGCAGTTCGGGACGCAGATCCGCGCGATCGAGGCGCTCGGCTAACGCCTGCCCGGCCTCGAGCGAGTCGACCACAAACCCCAGATCCACCGTCTCCACCCTCGGCAGGACGCGCACGGCGATCGAGGTTGCGATTCCCAGGGTCCCCAGCGAGCCGCACCAGAGTCGCATGAGATCGTAGCCGGTGACGTTTTTCACCACCCGCCCACCGGCCTTCACGAGTTCCCCGTCTGCGCGCAGCACCGTCATCCCGAGGACGAAGTCCCGGGGCAGGCCGTAGCGTGTCCGCAACGGGCCGCCAATGCCTACGGCGAGCGTTCCGCCGAGCGTCGCTTCGTCAGCGTGCGGCGGGTCGAGGGGTAGCCGTTGCCCCGCCGCGGAGAGTCGCGCATCCAACTCGGCCAGCGTTACGCCGGCCGGCACGATTGCCGTGAGATCCGCGGGCTCGTGCTCGATTTCGCCCCGCAGCGCGGCGCTCAGGTCCAGCAGCGCGAAGGGAGCGCGGGGTGCGTTGCCGAGCGCGAGCTGCGTCCGTGCGCCCGCGGGCACCAGCGTTCGCCCGTCACGAGCAGCGACGATCTCGCCCAGTTCCGCGGAGCTTTCCGGGACGAAGATCGTCTCGGGCGCAACGCCCGCGACCTCCGGCAGCGTAATCGTCGCCAGCTCAGACATAGGCATCGGGGCCCGCCGCGGCGAGCGCTCCCGTCTGCTGCGCCATCTCGCCGCAGCCCGCTCCCTCGGGCAGGATCTTGCAGGGGTTGAAGTCGCCCGTATTGCCGAAGACGCCCCGTACCCGGCCCATGTTCTCGAGGTCGGCCTCGCCGTAGAGCCAGGGCATGAAGCGCTGCTTTTCGAACCCCACCCCGTGCTCCCCCGTGAGTGCCCCGCCCGCATCGACACACGCGCGCATGATCTCCGCGCCAGCCTCGAGCACGCGCGCGGTCGCGCCCGGCTCCCGCTCGTCGAAGAGAAGGCTCGGATGAAGGTTCCCGTCGCCCGCGTGAAAGACGTTTGCGACCGGGAACTCGTAGCGCTCCCCGATTTCGGCGACCTTGCGCATGGTCTCTACCAGTCGCGAGCGGGGGACGACACCATCGAGCAGGTAGTAGTTCGGCGCGATTCGCCCAAGGGCCCCGATGGCACCCTTGCGCCCTTTCCAGAGCAACTCCCGCTCGGCGGGCTCCGTGGCTTTACGGATCTCCGTGGCGCCATGGTCCCGGCAGGCCGCCTCGGCCCGTTCCACCTGGGCGCCCACCACCTCGGCGATCCCGTCGAGCTCAATCAGGAGCACGGCGCCCGCGTCGGGGGGGTAGCCGCACTGCAGCCCCGCTTCGGCGGCCTGGAGTGTGACTTTGTCGATCATCTCGAGCGCGGCCGGCACCATCCCTGCGCCGATGACCGCGGAGACGGTTTCGCTCGCCGCCTCGATGTCGTCGTAGATCGCGAGCAGCGTCACGATCGTCTCGGGCAAGGGCAGGAGTCGAACGACAATCTTGGTTGCGATCCCGAGCGTCCCCTCGGACCCCACGAAGAGCCCGCGGAGGTCGTATCCCGCTGCATCGGGCACGCGCCCCCCCAACCATTCGAGCGAGCCGTCCGCCGTGACGACCTCGAGCCCCAACACGTGGTTCGTGGTCACGCCCAGGGCGAGGCAGTGCGGCCCGCCGGCGTTCTCCGCAACGTTGCCGCCGATGGTGCAGGCCTTCTGGCTGCTCGGGTCAGGCGCGTAGAAAAGGCCGTGCTCGGCGGCTACCTCCGAGAGCTGGATGTTGGGCACGCCCGGCTCGACGACCGCGACTCGCTCGATCGCGTCCACCGACAGGATGCGACGCATCCTCGCCGTCGCCACCACCACCCCCCGCCGGGTCGGCACCGCTCCCCCGCTCAGCCCCGTACCCGCCCCCCGCGGCGTGACCGGCAAGCGGAGGGAGTTGCACACCGCAACGATCTCGCGCACTTCACCCGCTTCGTTCGGGAAGACGACAGCGTGCGGGAGCGAACGGTCGATGGTGCCGTCCAGCTCGTAGACCACGAGGTCCTCGGTCCGGTAGAGGACATGTTCGCGGCCCACGATCGCCGCGAGCGCGTTCACGAGTTCGCGCCGCGTCGTCACTCGCCGGCCGCCTCGCGGCAAGCTCGGCAGACCCCGAAGATCGCAAAGTGATCCAGGTTCGGCTCGAAGTCAAAGTCCCGCTGGAGATGCTCAGAGAGGTCGGCCAGATACCCGCGGTCGAGCACCTGGGAGCTTCGGCACTTGGAGCAGATCAGGTGGTGATGGGCCTCGCCGGACGACCACTCGAACAGCAGATCGTCGCCGCCCATGTCCGTCCCGGTCGCAAGCTTGAGGCCTTTGAGCACCTCGACCGTGCGGTAGACGGTGCTCAGATCGACGATCGGATAGACGGCCCGCACCTCGTCCGCGATCTCCGCGGCGGTCAGGTGGCGACCGGCGTGGCGCAGCGCTGAGGCGATGAGCAGACGTTGCGGCGTCACCCGGTGCCCCGCCCCTCGCAGAGTCGCTGCTGTCTCCTGTTCGCATGCCATAGGACTCACTCAGTCTACATGCGCCCTTCGGCACCAGGCCTTTTCGCCCGTGGTCACCGCGATCTGAGGCGCCCAGAATCATCCCGATCTCGGTCCGTCTCGCCTGTGAGACTCCAAGGGCAACGAAGCGGCGACACGCTCCTGGGCTAAGATGCAGCGCATGCCTGGCGAGATCGACTACGAGACCGTCGCCCAGTACTGGGACGCCGCGGCCCAGCACGCCGCGACATCGGCTTACCTGGCGCATGAGCAAGGAATCCCCGACGACTGCGTGCAGTACCGCTTCCGGCGCGAGGCGAGCGTGGTCGATGCATGGACCGGCGGTATCGGGAACGCGTCTGCCCTGGACGTGGGCTGCGGTGCGGGCATGTGGACGGCCTACCTTGCTCGACGCTTCGAGCGAGTGACTGGTGTCGAGCAAAGCTTGCCCCTGCTCGACACCGCAGCCCAGCAAACGCGCGGGCTGCCGAACATCGAGTTCATTCATGGCAGTGCGATCGAGGTCCTTGGGGCAATGGACGGCGCTTTCGACCTCGCGTTTGTCGGTAGCCTCATGATGTATCTCAATCGTGACGACGCCGTGGCCCTGCTCAGGGCGATCCGAAGCCGTCTGGGACCGGGAGGGGTGGTCATTGCGCGCGAGACCACGATCGCGCATGGGGTTCAGGTCCTGGACGGCGACTACCCCGCCGCCTACCGGTCAATCGCCGAGTATCGCGCCATCGCCGGAGAGGCGGGCTATGAGGTCGCCGAGGTGCGCGCGAATGCGGGCTACGAGGCGCAGGAGATCGCGGTGGAGCTCGTCAGTCTGCTGCGGCGCCTGCCCTTGCTCCGACGCGTGAGGCTGGAGATGATCGGCACGGGCGTGTGGCGCGCCCTACGCTTCACCGCGCCCGTCAGTCTCCGCGTCGCGCCCGCGTCGCTTCGTCGTCTCGGAGTGACGTGGCCCCGTCTGAGCAACCACTTCTTCCGCCTGGCGCCCAAGCAAGAACCAGACTGACCGGCCTAGCAGCGAGCCAGCCCACGATGCTTCGGAGCAAAGGCCCCCGAGGGCGGACGAGACCCGATCCGGCCCCCGGTGAGCCTGAGCTAGAGGCCCTTCGTCGCTACGATGATTCCCCCGGGCCCCGCCCGACGGCCGTCTGCGCGGTCACTTTGACCCCCTGGATCGTGCCCTCGACGGCGCGGCGGACGCGCAGGGCTGCGGCGTCGCTGATTTCGCCGGCGGCCTCGATGGCCCCCGTAGCCGCCGCCGCTGCCGCCTCTTCTACACTGACGGTGGTCCCCTTCGCGGCTTCGATCGCACCCTCGACGGCACCAAAAGCCGCGGTCGTGAGATCGGCGCCCACCTTCGAAGCCTCGCTCACGGCTCCGCGGGACGTCAGGGAGATGGCGCTGAGCGTCTCGACGCCTGCCTCCGATGTGCCACGAACAGTCCCGATCACTGCTCCCTTCGCAGCGTTCCCGATCGATGCCGCCGTCTCGGATGCTGCGTCCACGGTCTTGCCGATCGTATCCGCTGCGGTCGCGGCCGAGAGGCCAACCACTTCGCCCACCGCCCCGATCGTGCCCTTCGCCGCGTTGATGCCCACGGAGGCCACGGAGCCGCCCGTGGCGGCGGTTTCCTTGACCGCGGTCTGCACGGTCTGAGCGACGGTCTCGACTACGGCCGAGGTGATTTCTCCGGACCCACGGATCACTCCGATGATGCCCTCTTTGACGCGTCCACCGACTTCCTTCTCGACTGCCATTTGACCTTCCTCCCAGTCCTTACTAAGAGCCTAGGTCGTCTGTGTCCGCAATGGAAGCCTGTTCCGACAAGGTCGGGGACCCGGATGCCGCTGCGGGGCGAACTGGGCCCGTCGTGCTTCGGCCTCGAACCGCCCATCGCCGCGCGAACGCGAGTTTTGCCACGGCACACCCGGACGGGTTCACGATGCTGGGGCGGAAGCGGCTGCTGTTGGGGAGCCCGTCCGCTCATCGTCCCGTTGGTGGCTGCCACCGTGGCGGGGCGGGTTGGTAAGGACGAGCACGAGCGCGCCGCATAGCAAGAGGAAGATCCCCACCCACCAGATCGGGTTGTAGCCCCCGGTGATGTCATTCACATAGCCGGCGGCCGGTGGCCCCACGGAGCTGAACATGAGCGTGATCGGCATCGAGTACCCCCGCACCGCACCCGCGTGAGCCCTCCCGAAGTAGTCGGCCCAGACGTAGTTCTGGAGCATCAGCATCGCACCTGCGAAGAAGCCCCAGACGCTCATCGCAACGAACATCATCGGGGCGTTGGTGGAGAAGATCGTGAGCAGGAGCGCCCCGCCTAGGCAGGCGAGCCCCACGGACCCTACGTAGCGAACCGCGAACCGCGACATGAGCGCCCCGGCCACCAGCGTGCCTATGGTCGCGGTGGCGGCGTCCAGCCCCGTCGCGATGGAAACGAGCTGCGCGCTGATTCCCTGATCGGAGAAGTGGGGAATGCGGTGAAGCCCGACACTGCCGATCGCGAGCATCACGAGCGAGAACACCAAGACCAGTTGCCAGAAGGTCGTGGTGCGCACGGCCTCTCCGACCGTCCAAACCTCCTCGTCTACGCCGGCGTCCGCGTCTGTCGTCAGAGCCGAGTGCGGCTCGGCACCATCGGGCAGGAGGCCGAGGTCTTCAGGCTGGCGACGTACGAGCAGCGCGAGCGGAAGCACCACCGCCGCTCCGACACCGGCGAGGAGGAACCACGCCGTCTTCCACCCGAAGCCGTCGATCAGGACCTGGGTAAGGGGCACGAACACCACCGCCCCAAGGGGAAGGCCGACCGACACTATCGACATGGCCCGCGGCCGCAGCCGGACGAACCACTTCGCGACCGGCGTGACGTGAAAGAGGCCGGCCGCTCCCGCCCCACCGCAAAGGCCGATCGCCGTGAAGATCGCCACCAGCTGCCAGCCGGCGCCGACGAACGGCAGCAGGCACATCCCGCCAACCGTGACCAACGTCGAAACGATCAGTGGCAGCCGCGCACCACGGTTGTCGACGACGCGCCCGAGGACGGGGCTCGTCGCCGCTGCGGCGAGCTGGCGGCCCGAAAGCGCCCAGCCGAACGTCGCGCGGCTGATGCCCAGGTCGGCTTCCATGGGCCGGATGAACAGTCCGAAGTTGAACCCGGCCAGCGCCATCGACATCGCACTGATGGTCGTGACCGCGCCGACGATCACCCAGCCATAGAAGAGGCGCGGCCCTCGCTGCCCGGTGCCGGGTGCGCGTGAGCCGAGAAGTGACGACATTGGGGCGAACTATTCGGGAAGGCTCCGCCGCATGCAAAGGGGATTAGAATCGGCGGCGCGCACACGGCACCGAGAGCCAAGCGTGCAGGGAGCAGTGAGATGAGCAAGCCCACCCCCGATGACTACACCGCGATCCGGCAGGTCGCCGAGCGCTACGTGGACGCCGTTAACCGCTTCGATGGGGAGGCCTGGGGCAGCACGTGGGCACCCGACGGCCAGTGGCAGACTCCCGGCGGCACCCGCGATGGGCGCGAGGCGGCGCTGAGCTCCTGGATGGATGCGATGACCCGCCTCCCCAACGTCTATATGCACGTCTACTCCGGGGTCATCGATGACGTCACAGGCGATACCGCGTCAGGCCGCTGGTACATGGGCGAGTTTCTGAACATGCCCGACGGCAGTCGCTCGATGAACTCGATCTGCTACGTCGATACCTACAGTCGCATCGACGGCCAGTGGTACATCCAGGCCCGTCGCTTCGAGCCCCTCTACCGCGGTCCCGCTGATCTGAGCGGCGAGTTCTCGAAGCTGCCGGAGCTCGTCTGACCCGCAGCGGAACGAGTTCGCGGAAGTTGGTCACGCCCGCAGCGGCGGCTGTCACGGGGCGTGCCTCCACGACGAGCGTTGCCAACGCCGCCGTGCGGCCCGCCCCCTACGGACGATCGGATCAGGTGGGGAATGGTGGGCGATACTGGACTCGAACCAGTGGCCTCGTCGGTGTGAACGACGCGCTCTAACCATCTGAGCTAACCGCCCCTACGCCTCCGCAGTCTAGGGCTGGCCCCAGCGCACCAGCAACCGGGGCCGGAGGGCGCGCGCAGCCACACCGCAGGTTCCCGTTTGATGGCCGCCGGGCCGCAGCCGATAATGATTCATGGCGCCGAAGTGGCGGAACGGCAGACGCGCTACGTTCAGGGCGTAGTGTCCTTTAGGGCGTGTGAGTTCAAATCTCACCTTCGGCACCAACTTTGTACGCGCCAGTAGCTCAGTGGATAGAGCGCTACCCTGCGGAGGTAGAGGTCAGAGGTTCGAATCCTCTCTGGCGTACCACCCCTCTCCCGCCCAACCCCCCGCAATCCCGCCTGTCAGGCGCGCGCGTCCTGTGACGGTGGTTCGTCTTGCGGATTTCTCTTGGGAACTGACACTCGAGCGATGCTCCGACCCCAGCCACTACCGCGGGATCGCGACCGCGGGCGGCGGCACCTCGATCACCGCCACACCGACCGCGACCCCCGTTCCGATGGCCACCGCCACCAGCCCACCACCGACCGGGACAACTGCAGCTACCGCGAGGGGTACGCCCGATTCGGGGCGCGTCGCCCCGCTCCCGCGACGCCGCTGCCGACCAGGAAGCCGCGCCGACTTACCGGGCGCTGCCGGAGCCTCTTCCAATGTTTTCGTTCTCACGCTTAGGTCGTTCCAATCCGCCCGTCGCGTTGCCGGCCGATAAACGCGCCTTCCGTTCTTGATATCCAGTGGCCGGGAGGAGCCGCAGCTCTAGGGCCGGCTGCGCTCGCTAGACCAAAGCCACGGGCTTCAGATCGGACGCGGGTGTCACAAGCGCCCCCGTGAGTGCCTGTACTTCATCGACGGTGAAGCCGGGCGCGATCTCGAGCAACCTGAAGGAGTCTCCCGCGGGCTCGAAGAGTCCCAGATCGGTCATGACCAGCGTGACCACCCCCGGAGCCGTCAGCGGCAGTGCGCAACGATCAAGCAGGCGTGGCCGGCCGTCGCGCGTCGTGTGCTCCAGGAGCAAGAAGACGCGTTTCGCCCCAACCGCGAGGTCCATCGCTCCGCCGATTCCCCCGCCTTTGCGTCCGGTGATCCGCCAGTTGGCGAAGTCGCCGTTGGTGGCGACCTCGTAGGCGCCGAGGACCGCGACGTCCAGGAGCCCCCGCCGAATGATCCCGAAGGCGTCGGCGTGATGGACGATCGAAGCCAACGGCGTCAGGAGGACGGGCTGGGCGCCGCCGTTGACGACATAAGGCGTTGCCTCTTCGACCGTGGCGTTGCGCCCGTACCCAATGACCCCGTTCTCGGCGTGGAAAACCACCGTACGGCCCGTCGGAACGAAGTCGGAGCAGCGCGTTGGGATCCCCACGCCCAGGTTCACGATCCAGCCGTCGGCGAACGCAGCTGCGACGCGGGCGGCCATGAGATCGCGCGTGAGGCGCTCTCGCTCGCCACTCATGACGCCGGCCTCGGCGCGCTTGCGAGGGCGAGCGCCGGCACCCGCAGGATGCCCTCCGCATCGGGAATCGAAATCACGCGCTGTACGAAGATCCCGGAGGTGTGAATCTGGTCGGGGTCGAGCTCGCCCACCTCGACGATCTCCTCGGCCTCGACGATCGTGCATTCGGCCGCCGTCGCCATGATCGGGCTGAAGTTCCGCTGCGCCCGGCGGAAGACGAGATTGCCGAACGGGTCCGCCTTCCAGGCGCGCACGAACGCATAGTCCGCGGTGATCGCTTCTTCGAGCACGTAGGTCCGGCCGCCGAAGTCGCGGTGCTCCTTCCCCTCCGCCACCTCGGTGCCCACCCCAGCCGGCGTGTAGAAGGCGGGGATCCCGGCACCGCCCGCGCGGATGCGCTCGGCGAGCGTGCCCTGAGGGGTAATCTCGGCCTCGATCTCGCCTGCCTCGTGGAGGCGTTCCAAGGGCGTCTGGCGCGACGGATGGGTCGAGGCCGTGAACGCGAGGATGACCCGGCCGACGCGGCTCGACTCGACCAGGGTTCCGGTGCTGATCACGCCGTCGGCACGGGGGCCACCGGCTCCGTTTGCGATCAGCGTGAGGTCGCTCGCGCCTTGGAAGTAGAGCGCGCGAATGAGGTTGTGTGGTGTGCCTGGTTCGCCGAAGCCCGCTATGAGGATGCTCGAGCCATTGGCGATGCCGGCGACCGCGTCTTCGAAGGTGGCGACGACCTTGCTGTCCATCCGCTATTCGCCTCCGAGCCGAGAGAGGAGATAGGCGAGGGTCCGTCCCTCGGCATCCGGGTCGACCGGCATGATCGACGCGGAGAAGTCGGTGACACCAATGTCCCGGAGCCGATCGATGGCGGCGTCGAGAACCTGCTCGTCGCCGAGAATGGCGAGATCGCCGGGCCCCTCCACCCCCTCACGATCGAGCATGGCGCGGTACGAGGGCAACGTCCCGTAGCCCGTGAGACTTGCGCTTACCTGGGCTCGGGCCCCTTCGGGGTCGTTCGTGAGCGCGATGGGGAATGCCGCGACGATGCGTGGATCAGGCCGGCCAGCGCGCGCGGCCGCCTGCCGCAGCCTCGGGCCGATGTGGCGCTCGATCGTGTCCGGCCCGGTCATCCAGAGGCTCGTGCCGTCCGCGTGCGCGCCCGCGAGGTCGAGCATGCGCTCGCCCATCGCGGCGAGTAACAGGGGTACGGGCGTTGCGCCCGGCACCTCGAAGCCGGCGTTGACGCGGTAGCTCTCGCCCTGGTACTTCACGCGCTCACCGCGAAGCAGCAGCGTGAGCGCGCCGAGGTAGTCGCGCATGTGCCGCGCGGGCCGCTCGAAGGAGAGCCCGAACATGCCCTCGATGACGACCTTGTGCGAGAGGCCGATGCCGAGCACGAAGCGACCGTGCGCGGCGGCCTGCGCCGTCAGCGCCTGCTGCGCCATCGCGACGGGGTGGCGCGGGTAGGTCGGCACGACCGCCGACCCCAGTTCGATGCGCGCCGTCTCCCGCCCGACGATCGAGAGGCTGGTAATCGCGTCGAGATCGAAGATGTTCGGCATCCAGAGGCTGTCGAAGCCCTGCGCCTCGAGCTCCTGCGTCCTCGCCACGAGGCTGTCCAGATCCTGGCCGCCGCCCACCATCACCCCGATCCGCATCGCCAGCGTCCCTCCGGTTGCGCGGAGGCTACCAGACCCGGTGCGGGTGGGGTCGCGCGGGGAGGGCGTTGGGCCGGCTGTCCCGATCGCGCCCGTAACGCTTCGCCGCTGCTGTCGGGGCGGCCGGCGGCTCAGGCTTGTGCCACGCGCGGGGCGGTCGGGCGCCAGGCAGCGGCCGCGAACGTGAGGGCCGCAGCCGCGACGAGCACGTAGGTCTCAACATCGACGGCATCCCACTCTCGGACGGAGAGTGGAGTCAGTGCCGCGCGCAGGAGCGCGAGCGCGCTCAGCAGTCCCAGCGCTCGCGTGCGCATCGTCAGCCGCGGCCAGAAGCTGACGAGCCCGCCCAGGGCCGCGAGCAACAGTGCTGCTTCGACCAGCGGCGTAGCGATTCGCGTGTCGGCCAGCCCCGACATGCGGAAGCCCAGCGGGGCCGGGGCCGGGGCGCCATAGCACGCCTCGCGCACGACGCAGGCGCCGTCGTAGGCCATCGTCGCGACGGCGAAGGCGGTCGCCGCGGCCAGTAGCCAGGCCCACTGCTCCGGTCTCGGCAGCGCTCGGGAGCGCCAGGCGACGACGGCCAGCGCGGCGATTGCACCCGCGAGCGGCTCCAGGCCGGTCTGGATCTGGATGGCGACGAGGGGGTCGGTGAAGGCGCCGCGATCCTCGATGAGGAGGTAGGCGAGGCGCGCGGCGGCCACGAAGGCGACTCCCGCGTCCAACACGAGTTCGCCGAGCTGCTTGCGCGGCACGCCCACGATCGCGGCGATGGGGCGAACCGCGAGCCAGAGGAGTACCGCCACCAGTGCGAGAGAGACGTACTCGCCGCGGACTTGGAGGAAGTCCACGATTTCGCTCACCTTGCCACCGCCGGGGTGGGCGCTACGCCCCGGGTCTTCTGCCGATTCCGGGCCAGACTTCCGGAAAGGAGGCGTAGATTCGGCTCCGCGATGATCAAGATCGAGCGCCTGCGATCAGATGAGGGAGCGCGCTTCCGGACGATCCGTCTGGCTTCGCTCCGCGATGCGCCGGCCGCCTTCGGGAGCACCTTCGAGGCTGCGGTCGAGCGACCGGCAGAGAGCTGGTCGGAGCTGATCGCGCAGCATGCGACGTTCATCGCGGTCCTCGACGGCGTCGATATCGGGGTTGCGCGGGGCGCGCCCGACGACCATGAACCCCGGACCGCCGAGCTCCTGGGGATGTGGGTCGCGCCGGGGGCGCGAGGGAAGGGCGTAGGCGATGCCCTGGTCGGAGCCGTGGTGGTCTGGGCGCACGTCGGCGGCTTCGCCGAACTGAAGCTGGATGTGCACGACCACAACGCCCCGGCGATCGGCCTCTACAGGCGGAACGGCTTCGCGCCAACCGGCGAAACTGGCACGCTGCCTCCTCCGCCGGCGCACCTCCGCGAGCACCGCTACGCGCTGATGCTCTAGCCAGCGGTGGGTAGGCACCGGTCATGGGGCGGCCTGCGCTTCAGCCCCTTCTGCAGCGAGACGGCTCCGAGTCTTCGCGTCCTCGATGAGCACCTCGAGGCGCGACTCGGAGATCGGCCCGAAGTGAGTGGCGACATAGGCGCCGGTGGCGTCGAGCACGACGGTCGTCGGTAGCCCGCGGGCGCCGAAACTCCTTGCGAGGGCGGAGTCGCCCAAGCCGTTTCCATAGGTGAGGTCGAAGTCCTGGAGGAAGTCGATGGCGTCGCCCGCGTCGTCGTCCCGGGAGATGCCGAGGAAGACGACCTCATCGGGGTCGCTGCGTGCGTGGGCGCGGCGCAGGACCGGGGCCTCGGCCCGGCAGGGCGGGCACCACGACGCCCAGAAGTTCAGGACGACCACGCGGCCGCGCAGCTCTTCACTCGTCACCACGCCGCCCGCAAAGAGCTCGACACGGAAGGCGGGGGCGGGCTCGCCCGGACGGGCGGCGCTGAGCGCGCGCGCGTTGAGGCCGAGCACGAGGAGTCCCAGCAGCAACGCGCCCGCCGCTCCGAAGAGCCCGCGCTGCAGGCGCCGCCGTAAGCGGTGGTCATGTGCGGACTCAGCGAGCGGCACCGCGGCCTCTTCCCCCGCCGCTCGTGAGCGCTTGCGCGGTCATCTGATTCGTTTCACAGGCTCAGGCAGGCTCGAAGTCAACGCCTTCTTCGCCGGGCTCACGGTCCGCCCACCTCAGGTGGCAGCTCGACGCGATCGCCAACCCCGAGCCCGTGCCGCGCGAACCACCCGCCGTTGACTTCGAGCGTGAACCGATAGGGCTGGGCAGGCGACAGGATCGTGAGGTTGAAGGGCACCCCTTCGCGGATCTCCAGCACCTCGCCATCGCTCGCCAGGTAGGCGATATCCAGCGGAATTGGCGTGTCCCTCATCCAGAATCCGGCGGTCGTCTCCGATGGGAAGACGAAGAGCATGCCCGCGAGTTCGGGCAGCGACTCGCGGAACATCAGCCCCCGCGCGCGGGTCCCCGGCGTATCCGCGATCTCGACGGTCAGGGCTACGCCGGTCCCCGCTTCGTTACGGACGGTGACGGTCGTCGTTGCGACTGGGCAGCCCTCAGGGAGTGCCGCGCCACAGCCGAGCGCCCCCGCATCGACGGCGATTCCGGGGAGCACGGCGGCGACCGCGAATGGCTCCGTTTGGGCCTCGCTGGCGCCGCCCCCAGACCACCCGGTGCCCGCCGCCACCGCGACAAGCGCCGCCATCACCGCCAGACCGTCACGCCACACGCCGCCATGGTTCCGAACGCGGGCCGACGTGTCCAGCGAGCTGCGTACACTGGTGACACCTATCACTCGTGGCAACCACTGACAAGGAAGGATTCAGCTTGAGGGCCGCGCCTCGATCACGGCAGGGACGTCGGACTCGGACCTGTCACACCGTTAGCGACCGTGCTGGTCCACCCAAGAGGTGATGAGCCGGTTGGCGATGCTGATCGGACCGGGGATGTTGGGCAGGGCCGAAGTGGGGAACCAGTTCGCTTCCGCGATCTCCGCTTCCTCGAGCACGATCTCGCCGCCCGCGTACTCGGCGAAGAAGCCGAGCATGAGCGAATTCGGGAACGGCCAGGGCTGGCTGCCCTGGTACCTCAGGTTCTTGACCTGCAGTCCGACCTCTTCCTCGACCTCACGCTGGAGCGCGCCCTCGACGGTCTCCCCGGGCTCGACGAATCCGGCGAGCGCGCTGTACATGCCCTCGGGAAAGCGATGGCTGCGTGCGAGCAGCACTTCGTCGCCGCGATGAATGACGACGATGATCGCCGGGGAGAGCCGCGGGAACGTCATCAGGCGGCACTTCGGGCACTGCATCGCGCGCTCGCCCGAAACCGCCTCCGTGGGGATCCCGCAGCGACCGCAGAAGCGGTGGGTGCGCTCCCATTCGACTACTTGCACCGCACGGCCCGCCGCCAGCCACTGATCGTCGCCGGCGAGGGCGTGGAAGGAGAACAGGTCGGAGAAGCGCCAGCCTTCGCCCGGCTCCGCCTCGTCCTCGATCCCGGCGGTCCAGAGCGGCCGCCCATCGAGCGTGCCGATGAAGTGGGGCGTGCCGTTCGTCGCGAGGCCGCTGACCTGCTCCGGCCCCGCTAGGCCGGCGTCGCTATCGCGCAGGAGCACCCGATCGTGCTGCACCAACATCCACAAGGCGGAAGCGTCGGGTTCGGCTGGGGGGACTACGCCAGGACGAAACATCCGCGGATTCGATCACACTCTGGCTGCCGAGCGCAAGCCCGGCGCCTTACGAAAGCCCCATCGCTGCGGCGAAGGCGCGCATCTCGCGGGGGATATCAGGTCCCATCGGTTGCCACATCAGCTCCGTGGCGCCTCGCTCCCCCAGCTTCGCGACTCGTTCCCGGACCTCGTCCGGCGTGCCGGTGAGCTGCGCCGGGGCCGCCCGCTCGCGGTCGAGGTTCGCCCGATCGTGCGCGTTCAGTTCGACCAGGTGTCCGCGATGGATCTCGAGGTGTCGCACGGCCTCAGGTTCACGGTCCAGCGATTCGAGCCAGCCGCCGCCCCCGGGCAGGGTATCGAGTGGCTCCCCGCGGGCGGCGAGGCCGTGATAGCGCATGGCGAGCGTAGGCGCGGTCGCGGCGAACGCCCGCTCCGAGTGCGCGGACTCGCCCGCTTCGAGCACGGTCCCGGTGCTCAGCACCACACACCAAGCGAAGCCGGCTACCGGCGCAAAACTGACCGTGATCCCGTCGGCGATCGCGTGGGCGAACGCTTGGCCCTTCGGCCCCTGCGCGTTCACCAGGATGGGAACGTCGAGCGGGCGCGACGCAGCGAAGCCGTCTGAGTGCAACATCTGCGCCGCGGCCCCCTCGATCTCGACGACCTCGCCCCGGAGAAGGGCCATGACATCGCGCACCGATTGCTCGAAGACCGGGCGCGAAAGCATCCGTTGGCCCATCGCGAGCCGGCCGGTGAAGCCGGTGCCGAACGCCACCGTGAGGCGGCCGGGCGCGAGCTCCGCGAGCGTCGCAATGGCTGCCGCCTGCGTCATCGGGTGGCGCAGGTGGGGGACGAGCACGCCAGGGCCAAGGCCGATCCTGGACGTGCGCTCGGCGATGCGGGCGAGAGTCACCCAGACATCGTGGTAGAGGGCCGGCGAATCGTAGATCCAGACGCGGTCGTAGCCGAGCGCTTCGGCCAGCTCCGCGCCTTCGACGGCGGCGCTATTCGCGGGGAAGGCGCAAGAGATCTGCACGGGCGTGCCTCCGGATCGGCGAGGGAGGCATTCTAGGCCCCTAGTTGCGGGGCTCCCAGGAGGAGAAGCGCACGGCGACGATCGCCCCGACCACCCCCCACAACGCGATGACGCCGAGGTGACCCCATTCGAAGCCGGATCCGGTCGCGAACGGGTTGAAGCCGGCCTGTAGCGCTTCGGAGAGGTGCTTCACCGGGAAAAGGTCGCCGATTCGCTGCACCCAACCCGGCGTATCCGCGTCGGGCGGGATGAACACATCGGAGATGAAGAGCAGCGGCAGAATGGACGCGTTGACGACCGCTGGCGCGGCATCGGCGTTCGGGATCAGCGCCGCCATCGCCAGGCCGAGCGCGGAGAACGCGAGCGCGCCCAGCGCGAGGGTGACCAGGACGGCGGGCAGGGTCGTCGTCGGCAGCTCGACATCGTAGAAGACCCAGCCGAAAGCGATCACGATCGCAGCCAGCACGACCATGACCAGCGTGATGTGCGCCACCCGCCCGAAGAGGAACGCCCAGGAGGGGAGCGGCGCCCCGCGGACGCGTTTGAGCACACCCTCGTCCCGGTTGATCGCGAAGCCCATCGCGAGCCCGGTGTAGCAGGAGTTCACGACGGTCAACGCCATGATTGCGGGCACGTAGAACGTAGCGCCGCTGATCACGCGGCCGCCCAGGTCGAGATCGTTGTTGCCGAAGATCACGTTCAGGATCACGAGGAAGATCAGCGGAAACGCGAGCGTGAAGAACGCTGCCGCGGGGTTCCGCAGGAACGCTCGCTGTTCGTACTTCACCTGCCGCAGGGCCAGCAGTAGCGGCCTCACGAGGGTTCCGATCCGGGGTCCGCCGCGACCAACTGGAGGTACACCTCCTCGAGCGACGGCCGGCTCGCGGTCAGCTCGTCGAGGTCGATACCAGCTTCTACGGCCCAACTCGTGAGGGCGTGGAGATCACGGGTCGGCGTGACGGTGCGGAGCTCGGCCCAGCCTTCGTCCTGCGCTTCGGTTAGGCCCAACGCCGGTGGCAGCGCGACCCCGTCGGGTATGCGGAAGCGGACGACCGTCGTCTCGTCCGCGCCGATCAGCCGCGCCGGCGTGTCCTCGGCGATGATTTCGCCCCGCACCATGATCGCTACGCGGTCGGCGAGCACTTGCGCCTCGTCGAGGTAGTGCGTCGTCAGGACGATCGTCTTCCCCAGGCCACGCAGCGCGCGGATCATCGCCCAGGCACCCTGCCGCGCCATCGGATCGAAGCCCGTGGTGGGTTCGTCCAGAAACAGCAGTTCAGGGTCGCCGGCCAAGCCAACCGCCACATCGAGGCGGCGCTGCAGGCCTCCCGACAGCCGTCGTACGCGCTGATCGCGGTGCTCCTCCAGCCCGACGAGTGCGAGGATCTCGGCGCGGGGTAGCGGCCGCGGGTAGTAGCCGCGGAAAAGGTCGATCGTTTCCCCGACGGTCAGGTAGGGCTCGAGGCCCGTGCGTTGCAAGACGATGCCGATGCGTTCTTTGAGGGCGATTTCGTTGCGCTCGGGGTCGTAGCCGAGGACGCGCACGTCTCCCGCAGAGCGCGATCGGTGCCCTTCGAGGATCTCGACCGTCGTCGTCTTACCAGCGCCGTTGGGCCCGAGCAGCGCGAAGATCTCGCCGCGATCGACGCGGAGGTCGACCCCGCGCACGGCTTCCAGCTCGCCGTACGACTTGCGTAACCCCTCGACCTCGACGACGGACTCGCTCATCGCCCGATATTAGACGGGGTGGGGGTTGGGCACCCCCTCTACAATCCGCCGGTGGACTACGAGCAGTCTGATGCTGCCGAACGCTATGCCGTTGGGCGGCACCTCAGCGACGCCACCCAGCAGCTCTGGCTGGAGTCCATAGCCAAGCACGTCGATGGTGACGCGATCCGTGTGATCGTCGACATCGGCAGCGGCACGGGTCGATTGACGTGCGCCCTGGCGCGGTACTTCCACGCGCTCGCGATCGGCGTCGAGCCAGGCGCGGGCATGCGCGAGCGCGCCCGCCGTGACGCCAGCGACGATGACCCGCAGCCGTGCGGTTCCGTGGAGTTCGTCGGAGGCGCCGGCGAGTCGATCCCGCTGGACGTTGCCTCCGCCGATCTCGTGTTCCTCTCGATGGTCTGGCACCACCTCTCCGACCGGCCCCGCGCCCTCGTGGAGATCGATCGAGTTCTGCGCAGTGGCCGCTGGTTCGTCGTGCGCACACCTACGGTCGAATCGGTCGCCAGCCTGCGTTACCTCGAGTGGTTCCCCGAAGCCGCGGCCCTCAACGCGGCGCGGCTGCCCGGCCGCGATGCCGTGATCCGCGAGGCGCAAGCGGCCGGGTTCCGGCTCGTGCATCAGGCCACGGTGCGCCAGCGCAGCGACGACTCCCTGGTCGAGTACGCAGAGCGCGTCGCCACCCGCGCGTACTCGGATCTCGCGCAGCTTCCCGCCCCGCTCTTCGAACGGGGCCTCGCCGCCCTCCGTCGCGCCGCCGCGACCGACACGGGGCCGGTGGACGAAGACGTCGAACTCTTTGTGTTCACCGCCGCCGCCGCCGCCGAATAACCCGCCGCCGCCTCCCCGATCTCCAGGCAGTCGCGTTCGAGTCGGTCGCGGTACGATCCCAATCTGGGGAATGTGACCCGAGTCACGCCGCCGCCTAGAACGGTCCGGTACGTTCCGGGCGGCTTCGCGGCGCTCAGCCGCCCGCAGGAGGTCACGTGCGACACGCCGTTCGATCACGCCCGCTCCTGGCACTCGCCGCGCTTGGACTCGGCCTCCTTGCCGCCTGTGGCAACGGCGATCAAGGCACGGGACAGGCCGCGGTATCACGAACGCCGACCGAAGCTGCGAGCGCGGCGCTAATAACCGAGGACGAGCGGGCGTTTCTCGCCGATATGCGGGCCATTGACGCTCGCATCGACACGCAGTTCAAAGAGCTGGTTGCGATCCTCAGCCGATCCTGGCCGGTTCCCAGCGTCTTCTACGCAGCGTTCTCCGCGGGGAACCTTACCGATGTGTTAGCAACCGCTGTCGCTGACCTGCGTGACCTCACGGCTCCGGACCGCTTCGAGGAAGACCAACAGATCATCGTGACGATCTTGGCCGGCGCGGTCGCCCACAGCGAGGCCCTCGATCAAGCCATCGACGGGGAGGACTTCGTCGCCCTCATCGTGTCTGCCTCTGAGCTGCAGGTCGCTCGGGGCCGGCTCGTGAACACCGTTTCCCCAACCTTCTGCGAGAACGCCTTGGTCCTGGAGTCAGCCGCAGCCGAAGGTCTCGGTTGTCCGGAGACCGACGGCCTCCCGGGCGGCGAGTATGGCGTTGCCGTCTACGGCCTGATGCGAACCTACGCGAGCGAGTTCGGTCCGCGGGCAGGCTCGTTCCCGATCTCACTCTCGGATGAGGAGCTCGCACTCGCGCTCCTGGCGCAACAGCCGGAGATCATCGCGGTGCTGGAAACCACTCGCACGGCGTTGGCGCGCCTCGAAGCGCCCGCCGACTTCGAGGACGACCACGCGCGACTACTGACCTACTTCGAGGAGACGACGGCGCTATCGAGGCAGATCACCAAGGCTGCCGAGGACCGTGAGGCGCAACGACTCCTGGAAGAGCTCTTCCCCGAGTCAGGCGACATCGCGTGTAACGCGTACGCGGGGTTCTCCGAGCCGTTCCGCGGGCTTCTCACCCCGTTTTTTGGGGCCAACGGCCCCGACTTCTGCTAACGCTCCGAAGCGAACCGGCTGCTGCCAACCCCCGGGTCAGAAGCTGCTCATCTCGTTAACGCTATCGAGAAGTCGCCTAACACGCGGTCGCTCACGGTTACGTCGCTTGCCTTATCGCTACAATCACCGCCGGCCACCGTGCGGCATCAGCGCGCTACGGCCCGCTGATCGTAGCTACACCTAGCTCCGGACGAGCAGTAATGGAGATCACGGATCTGCGCCCCCGGGACGAGGCTGCGATCGCGCAGGTTGCGGAGATCGTGGTCGAGGCGTTTCGCGGACACACCCCGGCCTGGCCCGATCCCGCCGCCGCTGTGAGGGAGGTGCGGGAATCGTTCGCCGCGGACCGGCTGAGCCGCGTCGCCTCTGAGGGCGAGCGGGTCCTGGGCTGGATCGGTGGCATCCGCCAGTACGACGGGAACGTCTGGGAGCTTCACCCTCTCGCTGTGGAGCCTGCTCGCCAGCGAGAGGGCATCGGTGGTGCCCTCGTGGCCGATCTTGAGCGCGAGGCGGCCCGGCGGGGCGCCCAGACCCTCTGGCTCGGCACCGACGATGAGGACGGACGCACCTCGCTGAGTGACGTCGACCTCTACCCCGACCCGCTCGCCAAGCTCGCGCGGATCGAGAACCGAGGCGGCCATCCGTATGCGTTCTACCTCGCCTGTGGGTTTGTCCTGGCGGGGGTCGTCCCGGATGCGAATGGCCCGGGAAAGCCGGACATCCTCATGGCGAAGCGAATCGGCTGAGCGCTAGGGCGTGAGCGGCGCGAAGACGAGGCCGGTGCCCAGCTTGGGGTAGTAGAAGGTCGATTTCTGGGGCAGCCGCTCGCCTCCGTCCGCGAGCGCCATCACCTCGTTCGCGTCCACGGGGTGGAGGAGGAACGCCGCCGCTCCGTCCCGCACGCCGCGGAGGACCTCCCCGATGTCGTGGGTGAACTCGACTGCCCCGGCGCGCAACTCCTCGTCGGTGACGCCCCAGAGGGGGTTGAGCACGCCGAAGCGCAAGAGGTTGGGTGGCTGTGCCACCCAGCGCGCGCTGGCGCCCGCAGGCGCGAGCGCGGCGACATCGTCGGCGCCGCGGGGGCGGAGCAGGTGGACGCGGCCCGGCGTGAGGTTCAGCGCGACGATCGCCCCGGGCTCCCGTTCGAGCGCGTCCTGCAGGGGAGCAGGCTCCGCCGCGATCGCGATCTCGGTGACGGTGAAAGCGCCAGCGATGCGCGCTTCCCAGTCTGCGGGTGCTTCTCGGGGCACGATCCGGTGCAGGGGTCGAACCACGAGGCCTTCATCGCTCGCGGGCACGACCCCAGCCATCGCGAAGCGCGCGGGGTGATCGCTTGCGAGTTTCCCCTCCCGCTCCGCCACCCACCGGCGGTACGCGAGCGAGGTCTCGTAGCGGTGGTGGCCATCGGCGATGTAGAACGCCTCCGAGAGCAGGGGCGCCAGCGGCCGCAGCGTGTGGCGCTCCGCTGCGAGCGGCCAGAGCCGGTGGCTCACCCCATCCGCGGTCTCGCCCTCGAGGTCGGGCTCGCCGCTGTCGGTGGTCGCCGCGAGCAGACCCGCGAGCTGCCCGGAGCGGTCTCGTGCGAGCATGAAGATGGGGCTGAATTGCGTGCCCGTGGCCTGGAGGAGACGCAGGCGGTCCTCCTTCGGGGCGGAGAGCGTGAACTCGTGCGGCTTCACCGCGCCCTCCTCCCACGGCTGCGACTCGACCCCGCAGATCAGCGCCCGCCGCCGCCGTTCGCGGCCCGCTTCGAGGAACGATTGCTCGTAGACGTAGAGCATCGGCTGCTCGTCCCGGGCGAGGATCCCGCCCTCGATCCAGCCCGCGAGCGCCGTAGCCACCGTCGCGTCTCGCTCGCTGCCGGCCTCGGCCAACTCGAGGCGCACGGCGTTGTACGGCGAGAGCGCGGCGAGCCGCTCGCGCTCGCCCGTGCCGATCACGTCGAAGGGGGGCGCGAGCAGCTCGCTCGGCGGCCCCGCCTTCGCGGTGTAGCGGAGCCCGCGGATCGGCATGAGCCGCGGCATCAGGCGGCCTCCGGGTCTGCGGCGCGCACGTCGGCGGCCAACGCAGTCCGGCGCTGACCGCGGAGAAGTAGAATGCAGCTCCCGCGATGAAACGTGCGCCGTACTGCGTCTTCTGCAACATCGTCGCCGGCAGCGAGCCGGCGAACATCCTTTACCAGGATGACGAGGTCATCGTCATCCAGAACGTCCTGCGTTGGGTGCCCGTGATGCTGCTGGCGATGACGAAGGAGCACCGTAGTCAGGCCGAGCTCTGGGAAGACGGCATTGCGGCCGTCGGGCGGATCGCCGCCAAGATCGGCGCCGAGGCCTGCCCGGACGGCTTTCGCGTGCTCTCGAACTTTGGCTTCGAGGCGATGCAGAGCCAGGAGCACGGGCATCTCCATATCGTCGGTGGCACCCACCTCGGGCCCTACGTCTGAGGGGCTCGTCGTAGCGCTTCCTGCTGATGCTCGAACAGTTCGAGAATGCCGGCGCGCGCCAGCGCGATGAGCTCGCCGAGGGCCGACTCACTGAACGATTTCCCCTCGGCCGTGCCCTGCACTTCGACGAAATCGTCCGCGCCCGTCATGACGACGTTGAAGTCGACCTCGGCCGTGGAATCCTCCTCGTAGCAGAGGTCGAGCATGGGAACGCCCCCGACCACCCCCGCCGAGACCGCCCCCACAGGAGTCTTGATCGCCTCGACTGGGATGCGGCCCTTCTCCGCGAGTTGCTCGGCCGCTAATCGCAGCGCGACGAACCCCCCCGTGACCGCTGCCGTGCGCGTGCCGCCGTCCGCCTGGAGAACGTCGCAATCGACGGTGATCGTGCGCGGGCCCAGCAGTTCGAGGTCCACGGCCGCGCGCAGTGACCGGCCGATCAGGCGCTGGATCTCTTGAGTACGTCCGCCCGGCCGTCCCCGCTCGACCTCACGCTGCGTTCGCGTCGACGTCGACCGCGGCAGCATCGAGTATTCGGCCGTCACCCATCCGCTCTGCGTGTTGCGCAGCCAGCCCGGCTGGCGCTCCTCCACGCTTGCGGCGCAGAGGACGCGCGTCTTGCCGAAGGCGATGAGGCAGCTGCCCTCGGCGAACTCCTGGAAACCGGTCTCGATGGTGACCGGCCGTAGCTCAGGCGGTTTCCGCCCGTCGACTCGTGCTGACATCGCTCACCCCTTCGGGCTGGTTGGCCCGCTACGCTACCGGCCACCCCCACCAGGCGCAAAGCTCACGCTCAGCGTTCGACGCGCACGCGGATGGCGGCGCCGTCACTGGCGATCGTGACGCGGCCGTGGAGGTCCGTGCGCAGCACCGTCTGCCCCGCGAGCGCCGCGAGCGTTTCATCGCTCGGGTGCCCGAAACGGTTTCCCGCGCCCGCAGAGATCACCGCCAATCTCGTGCTTGCCGCGGACCAGAAACCGGCGGCGTTCGTGTCTGCGCCGTGATGGGGGACCTTGATCACATCAGCTTCGATGTCTCCTAGGTCGACCAGCGCTTGCTGGGCGCCCGCTTCGATGTCGCCGGTCAGGAGGACGGTTGCCCCCTGATAGTGCAGCCGCAGGACCAACGAGGCTTCGTTGAGATCTGAATCGAGCTCGCCCGGGAGGGGCCAGAGCACCTCGAAGCGGACGTTGTCGATCTCAAAGCTGTCGCCGCGCCGCAGCGCCGTCCGCGTCCGCGCACCCTCCACGAAGCTCGCATAGATCATCGTGTCGTGGGTCGCGCCGTTGTCATAGACGGTGCCTACGTCGAACCGTTCAAGCAGTGTGGGTAGGCCGCCGACGTGATCGGCCTGGGGGTGGGTGAGCACGACGGCAGCCACTTCGCGTTCCCAATGCGGCAGGACGGCACCGAGTTCCCGCGCCAGCGCGATCCCGCTCGGTCCACCATCCACGACGACGCGCTTGCCGCCGGGAGTGGTCACGAGGATGGCGTCGCCCTGACCGACGTCCAGCACGGTCACTTCGAGGCGTCCCGGGCCATTGAGCGGTGCCAGGCTTACGGCAAAGACCGTGGCGAGGAGCGCGCAGGCAACTGCCGCGAGCGCCACCCGCCGCACGCCCGAGACGAGGGCGGGTGCTCGTGGGGGCCGGGGGGGAGCGGCGGTGGGCACGAGGTAGCGATAAGCCGGCCATGCGGCCACAGCGAGCAAGACGTAAGCGCCGAGCGCCGCTGGCGCCCCGCGGCCGGGGACGTCGACCGCGGCGCCGGGGAGGCTCGCACCCGCCTCCGCTATCCAGATGATGAAGGCGAGGGGGTAGTACGCGACGATGCCCAGGGCCCAGCCGGCCGGCTCCCATACGGCTCCCGCGACTGCCGCTACGCCGCTCAGCCAGAAGGCCACGGCGAACAGGGGCACGGTTGGGATATTCAGCAGCGGCCCCACGAGCGAGATCCGGCCGAACGTGACCCAGATCAGCGGAAGCGTCCCCACCCAGGCCGCGAGCGAGAGCGCGGCCACATCCACGAAGGCGCTGGGGACGAGGCCCGTCATGCCGGCGCGGGCGATCGCCCAGCCCAGGCCGTAGCGGATCCAGGGCGCGAAGACGATCAGTCCAGCGGTGGCCGCGACGCTGAGCTGGAATCCCACTTCCGCCGCCACGCCCGGGTCGATCGCGGTCATCAGGAGGGCAGCCGCGCCCAGCGCCGCGAGGCCACTCTGGGGCCGCCCGAGCCAGTATCCCAGGAGCAGGATGGCGGCCATGATCGCGGATCGCACGACCGTTTCGTCGCCGCCGGCGACGAACACGTACATCGTGAGTGAGGCAGCGGCTGGCAGTGTCGCCCAGTTGCGGCCGACGAGCGGTGTGAAAAGCAGGAATGCGACCGCTGTCACGAGGGCAATGTTCGATCCCGAGACGGCCACGAAGTGCGCCAGACCGGTCTCCCGGAAAGCCTCCGTGAGTTCCGGCGGCATGTTCGCGTCCCGCCCCATGACGATGCCCGCGGCAAGGGAGGCTTCTGGTTCTGGGAGCGACGCCTGCAGTCCCTGCTCGAGCGACAGCCGCACGTCCGCCGTGATCGCCGGGGCCGTCCAGCGGTCGCGTTCGCCAGTAACGACGACCCTTGGGAAAAGCATCGTCCCCACCACGCCACGCCTTGCCAGGAAAGCGCGGTAGTCGAACGCGTCGAGGACGGACGCTGCCTCGAGCGTTCCGGAGACCCGCACGGGGGTACCGGTGTCGAAGTCGGCGAACTGCCCGAGCGTGACGAGCACGCGGCCGTCGGTCTTGCGCGTCGTCCCCCGCTCCGCCACGCGTTCGGCGCGGACGTGGTAGCGGAGGGTCGTCAGGCCGGGATCGGGCTCGGAGTCGATGCGTCCCTCGATGGTGACCTCGGCCCCGACCGATCGGGCGAGGTCCGGGAGCTCCTCGTCCGCCCAGCCTTCGAAGCGCCAAGCTCCCGCCACAGCCAACAGGGCTGCCCCTGCGAGCAGCAATGCTGCGCCCCGGCCCCGGATCAGAAGCGCGGCCGGTACCGCGGCGAGGAACCAGCCGCCGGCCAGCCATAGGGGGGCGCTCCACAGGCCGGCCACGCTGAACCCGAGGAGCCAGGCGAGCGCAAGGATGACGAGTGTCACAGCGGCCGTACGCTACACGGGCAGCTGTCGTCGGGACTACGGCGGAAGCGGTGGCGGCGGGCGCGGCCGTGGCTAGGCGATGAAGCGGTAGCCCTTGCCCCGGATCGTCTCGAGCTGTTCATCGCTGCCGAGGACGCCGCGCATCTTCCGGCGGAGGTTGCTCACGTGAGCGCGCACGAGCGTGCTTGCGCCGGCGGCATCGTGGTAGCGCCAGACCTCGGTCAGCAGGAGGCGCGGATGCAGGATCTCGCCCTCGTGCTCCATCAGATAGGTGAGTAGGCTCGCCTCGATATTCGTGAGGTGGATATCTCCGACACTGCCGCGGAGGGTGTTCGACGCCATATCGACCTCGAAGGGCCGGCGCTGCTCGCGGGGCGGGTGCCCGAGCACGTTCCGAAGGGCCTCGCCCAGCTTCTCGAACGGGAACGGCTTCTTGATGACGATGCCGCTGATGCGGAAGTGGGGGCGGCGCGAGCCTTTGCGCAGCAGGTAAACGAGCGCAGGCGGTTCGGTGCCCTCGTAGACCCGTGCGAGCCACTGATTGAACTGGGGAAAGCCGACGCCCGACTCTCCTCGCGGGACGCCCTGCACGTCCACGACGAGGGCGTCGGCCGTCATCGGCTCGAACTGCTCCATGGTGACGTCGTAGTTCGCGAAGGTGCGAGCGTCATAGCCACGCTCTCCTAGGTATGTTTCGAGGGCCCCTCGCATTCGTGGGTCTCGGCTGATAGCGGCGACGACCGGCATACATCCTCGGGATCTGGGACTAGCGCGCTGGCGCATCTTCCGGGGGGCTCCGGGGCGTGTCAAGACGAAGTCGCGACATAAAGGGCGGGTTGCCTACGAGATTCAAGACAGCCGATCGCAGCCCCCAATCGCGCCTGCCGGGGGCTTGGATCGCGCTCAGTCGACTGCGGCCAATTCGTACGTGAGGCGCTCGATCCGCGCCCGCACGACCCGGTGGGGGGACTCGACATCAACCCATGCGAACTGGGTTACTGTGCTCGTCTGGATGCGAATCTTCCACGCCTCGAAGGTCCCGGCGGGCACCTCCACCTCCTCGCGCCCTTCCACGCTTACGTCAGCGTCGAAGACCCGCGTGGTGGCGGTAACGTCCGTGAAGGCACCCTCGAAACCCTCCTCCAGGGGCACCCCCCGCACCAGCCAGAGCAGCGATTCGTCGTCGTACCAGCCAGGCGCCGGGACATCGTCGGTTGGTGCCGGGAGCTCGCGCTCGGTGTTGAGCTGTTCGCGCGGTTCTTCGACGCCAATCTGGTACTCGAGCAGCACGAAGCGCACGAGATCCTGGCCTGCCAGATAGGTCGCGGAGAAACGCCTCTCGTCTTCCTCCAGATCAATGATCGATCGAAGCGTGGAGATTGGCCGCAACGAGTCGGCCCGCACCTGCACGGTGACATTGTCCTGGTAGCGAGGCTCATCCGCGTTCGTGCACGAGCGGCGCAGCTCGGTTACCCCGGGGGCCACCTCCAGCTCAGTCTCGAGCACGCAGCGCCCCTCGAGCTCGCCCCGCTCCGAGAGGTCGTATTCGAGGCGCTCGGTGCCCACCCAAGGTGCCCCGACGAAGATCGGGGGGTTCGCCCGGGGCTCTTCGGTCGCGCACGCGCTCAGGCCAAGCGCGAGCGCCGCGAGGCCCGCAAGCATGAGCCAGGGCCTCACCCCGCCACCGCAACCACTGCCCGCTCGATGCGCTGGAGGGCTTCTTCGATCGCCGCGGCATCGACATCCCGGTGTGTGACCATGCGGATGCGCCCGGCGCCGAACGCAACCGCTCGCACTCCCGCCTCCGCAAGCGCCGCGAGCCAACCATCGCGCGTGCCCTCGATGACCCGAAGCACGACGATGTTCGTTGCCGGCGGATCGAGCGCGAAGGGGCCTAGGCGGCGTAGCCCCTCCGCCAAGGTGCGCGCGTTCGCGTGATCGTCCGCCAGGCGCTCGACGTTGGAGGTCAGGGCGTGGATGCCGGCGGCCGCGAGGACGCCGGCCTGGCGCATTCCGCCGCCCAGCATCTTGCGCTCGCGCCGCGTACGCTCGATGAAGTCGCGCGGGCCACAGACGAGCGATCCGACGGGGCCGCCCAGCCCTTTCGAGAGACAGAACGAGACCGAATCCGCAGGCGCAGCCAGCGCCTCGGCCTCGATCCCGCTCGCGACGGCCGCGTTGAAGATTCGAGCGCCGTCGAGGTGAACCGCCATCCCCGCACCGTGCGCGATTGCGGCCAGCGTCTCCGTCTCGGCTAGGGGGACCACGGCACCCCCGCAGCGGTTGTGCGTGTTCTCGAGGCAGAGCAGTGCGCTCCGGGGAGCGTGGATGTTGGGCTCGCGGATTGCCGCGTGCACGTCCGCCTCGGTGAGGCTGCCATCCGGCAGGTTCGCGAGTGCGCGCAGCTGCACGCCGCCCACGCGCGCCGCACCCGCCACTTCGTAGTTGAAGATGTGGGACTCGTCGCCCAACAGGACCTCGTCGGTGGGTTTCGTCCAGCTGAGGACGGATACGAGGTTCGCCATCGTCCCGCTCGGGACAAAGACAGCCGCCTCCTTCCCCAGCCGCGCGGCCGCCATCGCCTCGAGCCGATTGACCGTGGGGTCGTCGCCGAAGACGTCGTCGCCGACGTCTGCCTCGGCCATCGCTCGCCGCATCGCGGCGTCGGGCTGGGTCACGGTGTCGCTGCGGAGGTCGATAGCGGACCGGGAGTCGCTCACTCGCGCTCCCAGATCGTGCGCATCTCCTCGCCGCCCCGTACCGCCGCCACGACCTCGCGCCGTTCCTCATCGATCAGCTCCGCGAGGACGCGTCCGGCGCTGTCGCCCGCGCCGCGGCCGCCGATCCCCTCCATCCGCCCCCGTACCCGGTCCCAGACCCCCGACCCCGCGATCACGCTCACGCGGCGTGGCCAAGCGAACGACATCAGCTTCTCCGGGTAGGGGAAGGCGGGCCGCATCTCCTTGATCGCCCGCACGCGTTCCTCGATCGAGTTCACGCGTGGGACGCGCGAGATGAAGGGCTGGTTCTCAGCATCGCTGCGGAAGTCCACAAGGACGCGGTTGCCCACCGTCTCCAGACGGATGATCAGGACCTCGGCGCTGTCGATGACGCGGTTCACGTCATCGAGGTCGATCCCGAAATCATCGCTCAATGTACTGTCGCTCCGAACGCTGGGTGCGGACATGGTAGCCAGCGCCCCCAGCACCCGCCAGCGAGGGGCGCGGTTCGCGCGCGCGGCCTGAGCACCGAGTGCGACCGCGATCATTGACTTGGTCAGGCCCTCTCGCGATCGCCCCTGGTCCAGTCCTGATAGAGGAAGGTTGGGTTCGCGTTGCCGAGCGCGGGAAGCTCGTCGCGGTGGGCAGACTCGAACTGCCGGCCTCGCGGCCGCCCCCGAGCCGTGCCCGAAGAGCCCTGCAGGATGTCGTTATTGGCCGGTCAGCTCATGACAGTTTCGAAAGTTCCGGGCGAGCGGATCATCTGTCCCTGCAGCGGGAGGGAGCTAGCGCTGGTCCCCTCTCTGACACGGAGCGCAGCTAGGCGCTCTTGGCCCCGGCGTTGCGCGCTAACACCAGCCGGTACTCGCTCTCGAGGTTCATCCACAGCTGCGCTGAGAGCCCCAGCACACCCTCGAGTTGCAACGCAGTCTCGGCCGTGATTGCCCGGTGCCCCCGGATGATGCCGTTGATGACCTGCCGGGGCCGGCCCATCTTTTCGGCCAGCTGCCCTTGGGTCATGCCACGCGCTTCAATCTCCTCCGCGAGGAACTCACCCGGTGGGATCGCAAGATCGGAATGGATGTCGGTCATTGGACTAGCCATGGTAGTCGACTACCTCCTCGACGGTGACGCTCGTATCGCTCTCGAACGTGACGATCAGCCGCCATTGGCCTGTAGCCGAATCGCATGCTGCCCACGACGGTTGCCCGTCAGGGGGTGCAGGTCGAGAGCGCGTGACCCTTGGATATCGGAGCGGTCGGGGGCAAGTCGGAGTGCCTTCACGCGCTGGACGTACCGCCGCCCGACCTGAGGACCCCATCCCCGAATCGCCTGCCCCGACTCGGCGTAGCGCCGTTCGAGTTGATGATTCCGGAAGCAGACCCGCATCTATCCCACTGTCCTGGATAGCATGACAAGAGGTGAATCAATGTCAACCATCGTGTGTTACCCCACGGCCCGGTAGCCCGCGGCCGCCGCTCCCTTACTCCACCAGCCATTCGTCGGGGCTCGGATGCTCCGCGTCGAGCGCGAAGTCCCTGCCCAGACCACGCAGGTAGGTCATCGTGGTCTCGACCTTCGAGTGGCCGAGCGCAGCCTTGAGCGCGATCAGGTCACGGTTCGCGCGGTAGTGCTCGGTAGCAAGGGTCTGGCGGAAGCGGTGCGGCGTCACCTTCCTGACGCCGGCGTCACGTCCTGGATGTCCTGGGCGCCGTGCTCGGTCAGAAACTTGAGCAAGCAGCGACCGACGTTGTCTTCGTGGTAGCGCAGCGTCTTCGGCGACGCGGCGAACTGGTACTCGCTGAGGAACTCAACAATTGATTCGCGCAGTTCGAAAGTAAGCGCGAATTCGTCTTGACGTTTCTCCACAGTTCCCGGCTGACCGGCCTATTGCGAACCTGTGACTCTGCATAAGTCTTCGTAAGATTCGGGGTGGGCAGACTCGAACTGCCGGCCTCGCGGCCCCAAACCGCGCGCTCTACCAGGCTGAGCTACACCCCGTCTGCCGAGCCTACCGCACCCTCTGCGCTCGCCCTAGGCGGGCAGGGGCTGGGCGCAGCCGATGATCTCGTTCACGTCCGCGACGGCGTGGCCGTCGAGCCATCCCTCGAGTTCTTCGAGCACATCAAGAGGGGCGCGTGGGTTGGCGAAGCTGGCCGTGCCGACCTGCACGGCCGTCGCGCCCGCCATCAGGAACTCGACGGCGTCGAGGCCGCTGCGGATGCCGCCACAACCGACCACCGGGACCGATACGGCCTGCGCCACCTCGTAGACGAAGCGGAGGGCAATAGGCTTGATTGCGGGCCCGCTCAACCCTCCCGTAGCGCGTGGCAGAACTGGCCGGCGCGCCGCGGTATCGATCGCCAGCCCGAGGACGGTGTTGATCGCGCAAATCGCGGCCGCACCCTCCTCCGCGCAGGCGATCGCGACCTCGGTCGGGCTCTGCACATTCGGGGTCAACTTGACGATGACGGGCAGCTCCGTCCGTCTCACGGCAGCGCGGGTGGCGCGGGCCGCGGCGAGCGCGTTCTGCCCGATCTCGAGGCCGTCGTCGACGTTGGGGCAGCTGATGTTGAGCTCGAGCGCGGCGACGCCCGGAACCCCGTCGAGCGCGGCTGCGAGGTCTCCGTAGTCCCCGACCGCGTCCCCCGCGACATTCACGATCGCAGGCACGTCCCACCCTGCCCAGATCGGCGCCATCTCCGCGACGACACGGTCCAGGCCGAGACTCTGCAGGCCGATCGAGTTCAGCATGCCCAGCGGCGTCTCGGCGACGCGCGGCTGCGCGTTGCCCGCGCGAGGCAGCGGTGTGACCGCCTTGGAGACGATCGCGCCCAACCGGTTCACATCGAACTGTCGTGCGAACTCGAGGCCCCAGCTGAACGTGCCTGAAGCGGGCATCACCGGATTGCGCAGGCCGAGACCCGTCTTGCGCCCCGGGGCAAGCTCAACCGCCAGGTTCGCTGCCATCAGAGCCAGTGTACGGGCAGGCTGCGCCCCTGAGCAGACGGGTCACGTTTGCGCGGGGTCGCTGAATCAGCGCCGGGAGCGACCGTTGCCCTTCAGCGAGAAGCTCTCGCTGTCCCACATGCGATCGTCAGTAGAGTTCCGGAACTCGCGTTCTTGCCCGCAGAGCTTGCAGGCTCCCTGGCTGACACGGCCGTTCGGCGTGTCGATCACCCAGTGGTGTTCGCAGCTTTCGACTGCGTGGCGTTCCTTCGTCGTTGCTGGCATCAGTGCCTCATTGTGAGTGCGCTGCCCCCGCCTGCGCACCCAGCCACAACCAGTGTACGACGATTGTCCGAAAGCGCTCGTAATGGGTCACAGCTCGCTGCGCTCGGGCCCGCCCCGGCACCCCGCCCGCGCTCACTGTTAAAGCTCGCTGTGCTCGGGCCCGCTCCCGGCACCCGCCTGCGCTCGCTGTTAAAACTCGCTGTGCTCGGGCCGCATCCCTGCCACCCCGCCCGCGCTCGACTGCTGCAGCTGCGCGGCCTCACGGCCGCTTCGCTTTCGCGCTCGCCTAGGCTATAGCTCGCTGCACTCGGCCCCTCTGAGCTCTGAACGTTGAACTCTGAACTCCGGATTCCAGCTCGCTGCGCTCGGGCCCGCCACCCCGCCCGCGCTCGACTGCTGCGGACTACGTGGCCTGCGGCCGCTCCGCCTGCGCGCTCGCTTTGGTGTCACAGCTCGCTGCGCTTGGGCCGTCCTTCTCTGAGCTCTGAACGCTGAACTCCTCCTGAACTCTGAACTCCGGGTTATCGCGCTCGCTCAAACCAGAGCCCGCCATGCGGCCCCTCGCCCATCACCGGCCGGAACCCCATCCGCACCCAGAAATAGACGGCCAGCCCGCGATCGGGAGGGGCCCACGCGCGCACCGTGGGGAACCGGCGGATGAGCGCCCGGAGCAACGCGCCGGCCGTCTCCGACCCCGCCCCGTAGCCGCGCTCGCCCTCGTTGATACAGAGGCTCTCGATGACGGGGCTTTTTCCCGTGAGGTCGAGCGTTACCTGCCCGATCGCCCCCTTCGTGCCCGGGCGTCGCACGTCGTAGCGCGTGGAGGCGTCCCCGGACTCCACGCGGCGGAGGTATACGCGTGGCCCGGCAATCCGTTGCGGCAGCTCTCCCCGCGCCCTCACCGTGCGAGCCATTCACGCGAATGGGCTGCGAGGGTATCGGTGTCCGCGGTGAGGGTGGTGCAGGGTGGAAGCGCGCGCAGGAAGTCCGCGCCGTAGCGTTTGCTGCGGACGCGGCTGTCCAGCAGGGCAACGACCCCGCGATCCTCGCGGTCGCGGATCAGGCGGCCAAAGCCCTGGCGGAAGCGGAGGATTGCAGCGGGCAGCGAGTAATCGCCGAAAGGATCGTCGTAGAGATCGGAGCGTGCGCGGTGGATGGGATCCGTCGGCACGGGGAAGGGCAGCCGCGCGATCACGATCAGCGAAAGCGCCTGCCCGCGGATGTCGATCCCCTCCCAGAAGCTCGATGTCCCAAAGATGACTGCGCGGGGGTTGTCGATCAGGTTGTCAGTGAGCTGCGGGGCTGAGCCGTCTCGCCCCTGCACCATCACGCCGATGCCCTCCCCTTCGAGTTCGTCGCGCGCGAGCGCGGCTACGCGCCTCAGCGAGGCGTGTGACGTAAACAGCGCCAGCGCGCGCCCTTCGGAGGCGCGGACGAGCTTCACGATCGCGGCCGCGGCGGCCTCGTCGTAGCCGGTCTCGTTCGGCGCGGGCATTTCCGTCGGCGTCACGAGCAGGGTCGAGCGCTCGTAGTCAAAGGGCGAGCCGAGCTGAAGCGCTTCCGCCTCTGGCAGGCCGAGCTGATTCGCCGCAAAGGCCATCGAGCCGGCGGCCGCGAGCGTCGCGCCTGTCCCGATCACGGTGGCGCGGTCCTCGAACAGCTCTTCCGCCAGCCGCGGCCCGACCTCGAGGGGCGCGGCGTTCAGCGCCCGCAGTCCATCGCGTGCGGTCGAGGCCCAGACGATCGTGCCGGGGTCGTTCCCGGCGACCATGCTCGCGAGCTCCCGGCGGACGGTCTCGAGGCGCCCCACGGCCGTCTCCAGTTCGCCGGCGAGCGCTTGGCGCTCATCTCCTTCCGTAACCTCGCCGAGCAGGTGCGCGGCGCTGCGACCCACGTCCACCACGTTCCCCAGCTCGGCGTCGAGGCCGGCCCAGCCTGCCTCGACTTCTTCCCAATCGGGACTATGACGCATCCCGGGGGTTGTCAAGAGGCGTTCGTCTCCGCCCTCTCCCTTCAGCTTGCTGAGCGCGTCGAACGGCCGGTTCAGCTGCTTCGTGGCCGCGGTCACACCAGCGGTCACGGCGTCTGCCGCGGCCGCGAGCAGCCCCCCGTGGAAGCCCGCGACCACCGTCGCAATCCCGCCCTCGCGCCGGTCCCGCGATCGCGGGCGGTAGATTCCGTCCAGGATGTCCATCACCTGGCGGGGCCCGACGTGGAGGCCGAACTGTTGCGTCGCCTGGCCCTCGAGGTTGTGGGCTTCGTCCACGATCAGGTGATCGAACGGGGGGATCGCGCTCCTCCCGGTCGCGATGTCGGCAAGCAGGAGCGCGTGGTTGACGATCACGATGTGCGCGCTCTCGGCGGTCTTGCGGGCGCGGTGGAGAAAGCAGCGGCCGTCGCGAACGAAGGTGTGCTGGCGGGAGAGGCAGTCGACCTCCGCCGCCGAGAATCGCGCCCAGGCCGCCCGCGCCCCCGGCTCCAGATTCAGTTCGCCGCGGTCGCCGGAGGGTGTCCGCGGAAGCCACAGTGCGAGGGCGGCGGCAAGGCGCGCGACATCCGGATCGGCGAGGTTCGCCTGGTGGCCGCCAACCCAGCGCTGCAGGCAAAGGTAGTTCGCGCGGCCTTTCAGCGTGGCGACTCTGAGGTCCTCCGCTTCACCGATGGCCCCCGCTTCGAGCAGGATCTCGCGGAGCGTGGGGACGTCCTTCCCCAGGAGCTGTTCCTGGAGCGCGATCGTGTTCGTCGAGACCACCACCCGCGTGCCATTGCGGAGGGCGTAGAGCGCCGCCGGCACGAGGTAGGCGAGCGACTTTCCGACGCCCGTGCCGGCTTCGATCAGCCACTGCCCGCCGTCCGAGAAGGCGTCCGCCACGGCCTCGCTCATCTCGAGCTGTTGCGGTCGGTCCTCGAAGCGAGGAACGATCCGGGCCGCCGCGGCGAAGGCGCTGGCCACGTCCCCGCGCGCCACGGGCTCGGGGACTTCCGCCCGCTCCAGCGGCGCGGGCGGTTTCCAGCGCTCCGGGAGCGCTGGGGGGACGAGCTCCTCGTCCAGTGCCAGCTCGTCGCCGGCGATCTCGCGGGCGAGTGCCGGCTGCTCGATCGCGACGAAGCGAGCGAGCAGCAGCCGCTGCTCGCGCGGGAGCGCGGCGGCGCGCCGGCGCAGCTCGACGAAGACCGCGGCGGCCGTGCGCGCGTCGGGGAGGGCACGGTGCGCCATCGGTGTCGCGATCCCGAGGCCTGCGGCGAGTTCGCTCAGGCCCCGGTAGGTGTGTCCCGGCATCACGAGGTGCGAGAGCCTGCCCGTGTCGAACACGGGTGGCGTGAGGCTCAGCCCTGCCCGTTCGAGATGGGCGAGGTCAAAGCCCACGTTCTGGCCGACGATCGGGCCCTCGCCAACGAACGCCGCAAGTGCGCTCGCGACCTCCGCGAAAGCCGGCGCGGCCCGCACGGCGTCATTCGTGACCCCGGTCAGGGTCTCGATGAACTGGGGGATGGGCCGCCCCGGATCGACCAGCTGCTCGAATGCGGCAAGCTCGCGGCCCTCGGCATCGAAGCGCATAGCCCCGATCTCGGTGATGCGGTCGCGATCGAGATCGAGCCCGGTGGTTTCGAGATCGAGTGCAACGTAGGTACCGTCCGAGTCGAACATGCGTGCGAAAGGAGTCTACAGGAGGCCTAGGCCGCGCGCTGCCTGGCCTGCTTCGCCCCGGCCTGCCCGCAAGCCCGCCCCTCGAGAACGGGCGTATTGAGGGGTCTTGTCGCGCAATCGTAGAATCACCGGGCCGCGACTCGGCCCGAGAGGCACCGTCCGATGAAGGTCTACCCCAGCGAAGACATCCGCAACGTCGTCATCGTCGGACACGGCAGCGTGGGCAAGACGACGCTCGGCGAGGCTGCGCTCTACGTGAGCGGGGCCAGCACCCGCATGGGCGCGGTCGAAGAACAGAACACCATCGGTGATTACGACGAAGACGAGCACCGGCGCAAGTTCAGCCTCAACCTCTCCCTCCTCCCGCTCGAATGGTCGGGGACGAAGATCAACATGATCGATACGCCCGGCTATGCGGACTTCATCTCTGAAGTGATCTGCGGCGCTCATGCAGGCGACCTCGCGCTGGTCGTCGTCGATGCCGTCTCCGGGCCCGAAGTGGGCACCGACCGCGTCTGGCAAATCGCCGAAGACCGTGGCCTCCCCCGCATGATCCTGATCAACCGTATGGACCGCGAAAACGCCGACTTCGACACCGTGCTGACTGCGCTTCAGGAGAAGTGGGGCAGCGCCGTCGCGCCCCTCGTCTTCCCGATCGGCGAAAGCCACGATTTCAGCGGCGTCGTCGACCTGCTCGCGATGAAGGCCTACCTCGGCGAGGGCGATGCGGCCGAGGTCCCGGCCGAACTCGCGGAGCGCGCGGAAGAGCTCCGCGGCGCGCTGATCGAGAGCATCGTCGAGAACGATGAGGCGCTCATGACCAAGTACTTCGAAGACGAGGCGCTCACGCCCGAGGAGCTTCACGGGGCCCTGCGGACGGCACTCGCCGCGGGTCAGATCGTGCCCGTCGTCTGTGCCGCTGCGACAAGGCAGATCGGCGTGCGTCAGCTCCTCGATGCGATTGCGTCGATCGCGCCCTCGCCCCTGCAGCGCAGCGTCGTCGATGCTCACGGCGAGACGCTCGCGGTCGCCGACGACGCCTCACCGGCGGTGCTTGTCTTCAAGACCTCGGCCGACCCCTACGTGGGCCGGCTGAGCTACCTGCGGGTCATGACGGGCAAGGTGCCTGCGGACACCCACCTCTGGAACAGCAACAAGGGCTCGGACGAGCGCTTGGGCACCATCTACCTCCAGCGCGGCAAGGAGCAGGAGCCGGTTGATGCGCTTCCGCCAGGCGACATTGGGGTGGTGGCCAAGCTGAGCGAAACCGGAACCGGGGACACCCTCGCGACAAAGGACACGGCGACCGTGCTTCCGCCGATGACCTTCCCCGATCCGGTCTACAGCATGGCCGTGAGGCCGGCCGCGAACGCCGCCGTCGACAAGCTTGGCCCGAGCCTCCAGCGGCTGGTCGAAGAGGACCCGGGCCTCCGTCTCCGCCGCGATCTCACCACGAGCGAAACGATCCTCGAAGGGCTCGGCGACGCCCACCTCGAAGTCGCCGTCGGGCGGCTGTTGCAGAAGTTCAACATCGAGGTCGACCTCGCCCTGCCTCGCGTCCCTTACCGGGAGACGGTGGCGAAGTCCTCATCCGCCGACTACACGCATAAGAAGCAGACCGGCGGCCACGGCCAGTACGCCCGCGTCGCGATCGAGATCACCCCGCTGCCGCGCGGCTCCGGGCTGCAGTTCAGCAGCAAAGTGGTGGGCGGTTCCGTGCCCCGCGAATTCATCCCCGCCGTGGAGAAGGGCGTGATGGAGACCGCCCGCGAGGGCGTTCTCGCGGGCTACGAGCTCACCGACTGCGAAGTCCGCCTCTTCGACGGGAAGCATCACCCCGTGGACTCGAGCGAGATGGCGTTCAAGCTCGCAGCGACGCAGGCGCTCAAGGAAGCGGTCGCCGGCGCGAGTGGGATGCTGCTCGAGCCAGTGATGACGATTCGTGTGCGCGCACCGGAAGCGAACGCCGGCGACATCGTCGGCGACCTCAACACGAAGCGGGCGCGCATCCACGGCATTGCCCCGGATGGCACCACGAGCATTGTCGAAGCCGATGTCCCCTTGGCGGAGGTACAGCGCTACGCCTCCGATCTGCGCTCGCTGACACAGGGCCGGGGGCTCTTCGAACTGCAGTTCGATCACTACGCGGAAGTGCCCAGCAACGTCGCTCAGAAGGTCATCGATGCAGGCAAAGAGGCGGCTGCCGCCCACTGACTAGGTTTTGCCCACCTTGCGATGAACGCGCAGTCGCATCCGTTCGCCGCCGTGGAGCCCGAGCCGTAGCCGCCGCGGGCTGGGCGGCGGCGGTGCTTCGGGCTGGGGGTCATCACCGCTGCGGGTCACCAGCACGCGGAGATGGTACCCCTTGCCTGGATGCGGCAATTCCTCGACCGCCGCGAGCGTCAGGCCGGTCACGTTCGCGTCTGTTGTGATATTGCGCTGCAGCCAGCGCCCCGCGGGGGCGGCTGCCACGATGGCCACGATCGCGGCGGCAACGGCCGTGGGATAGGCGCTCCAACGCGCTCGTCCCGCCGCGAGCATCACCGCGCCCGTGGCGAAGGCGGCGGTGGTCACGATGTTCGTTCCACACAGATCGGTCAGCGCCAGTTGACGCTCGCCCTTACCGAGCCGCAACAGCGCCTCCTGCGTAGCGCTGCGCACCTCGCTCGCGGTGTAAGGGCCGATCAGATGAAACCCGGCGAGGTCGCTGAGGCCGAGGACGCCTGCGGGCCGGCCTCGTCTCGCGAACAGCACATTCGCTGTTGCGTGTTCGATCGCGTGGTGCTTCCGCAGTCGAGAGAGTGGGTTCATGGCTTGAGAATTCTAGGCGGTTCGCGTCACCTCAGGGGTTCGAGGTCGCGCCGGGCATGACCGCCCGGTAAGGAAACGGATCGATCTCGCCGTTGGCACCGTGAACGATTATCTGGATAATCCCCCCCCCACCGAGCAGCGGCTCGATGATGACCACGCCGGTGAACTCCCCCTCGGGCAGCGTCTCTGCGTCCAGCGTAATCACGAGCGCGTTGATGAAGCCCTGCTGGGTGACGGCTGGTTCGCCGTCCATCTCCCTGATGAGAACGATGGTCGTCTCGGCGCCGATGGCAACGCCCCCGTGGATGTGGTCGTCTCCCTCAGGCCGCCGCACGACGATCCAGGGCTCCGTCGTACGCACCCGGAACGGCGCGATCCAGGTGCCCACGTTCTCGGCGAAGACCTCGGCGATGCTCGCCGATCCATCGCTAAAGACCTGGAGCGCGACCTCGCTCGGCCCCGTGATGACGAGCTGGGGCGAGCCGATCAGGTCGAGAATCGCGGCCCCATCGATCAGCGGTGTCGGGTCCGTATGTGGCTCGATCCCGAGTTCGGGGAAGGACGTGGGGAAGTCCATCGCCGGGCAGCCGTCGGCGAAGTCGTCTTCCTGGCAGGCGATAAACGCCTGCGGGGCGAAGGCCGCCGCCACCGCGGGGTTCGTGAGGTCGGGCATGCTGAAGACTACCGGCGACCACATTCGCGGAACGGCATCCGGATCTGGTGTCGGCGAGGGCTCGACCGTCTCGGAAGGCTCAGCCGTCACCGATGGGTCTGCCGTCGCCGAGGGCTCCGTCGTTACGGACGGCGTTTCGGTGGCTGTCGGCTCGAGGGTTGGGGACGGCGTTTCCGTGGCTGTCGCCTCGGGTGTCGCAGTCGGCTCTTCGCCGCCCGTGGGCGTGCCGGTGACCGACGGGGGGACGGTCGGGGAGGCCAGGGGGTCCTCTTCGATCAGGCGAGCGGGGATCTCCGGCGGGTGGCGCATGCAGCCGTAGACCCGCTCGGGGTAGGTGTAGTCGCCGTAGCCGTAGAGCGGCGTGCCGTCGCCGGAATCTATCCAGGTGGGCGCGGTCTCGTCCGCGCAGTGATAGACGTCACCCCGAAGCGGATCGCGCCACGGGTGGAGGGGGTGATCGATCCAGTCGAACTCATGGTCGGTGGCGAAGAGCGGGTGGTTGATCGCGGCGAAACCGTTGTATCCCCAGATCGCGTAGTACCAGTCCTCCAACGTGGCGGGGTCGCCCGTGCCTGCGATCGGGCGTGCGTCGCTGTTCCACTTGTCCGCGAGAATGCGCACGCCCTCAGCAACGTTGAACAGGAAATGCGTGCCGACCATGGCCTGCTTGACGGTGGCGTTGCCGTGTTCGTTCGCCATGCCGGTGGTGATCTGGCCCAGCCCGAAGCCGCAGTCGAACGAGCGCAGCACGGGCCCGACACCCCCCCAGGGCACGTCGTGGTGGGCGTTCGCCCAGCTCGCTTCCACCCACGCGATCGCCTTCACGAGCGTCGGCGGTACGAGCGCCGCTGGGTCCTCGTCGAGCCGCGCGTCGCGGGGGCCGACGCGCAGGCCCGGATACTCCAATCCGTGCGGCTCGCCGAGCGGAGAGGTCGGGAAGGTGATGGCCTGTCCAGAGGCGGCAAGCTCGATGGCCGTGGTGTAGAGCGCGACGTTGTCGTAGGCCTCGTAGGTGTCGAAGTCGAAGGGACCGGCTTCGCCGCAGGCTTGGGCGCGCGGCGGCGCGCCGCTGCCGGTGAGCGCCAGTGCCGCGAGTGCGGCTACGGCGGCCAGCGCCAGCGCCCCTAGCGAGCGGCCCAACCGAAAAACCTCGTGAAGCCGGTGAGCGCTTGCCGCCCGTGGTCGTCGACGATTTCGAGCTGGGCCCGGCCGGGTGCGTCGAAGCCGCTGCCGCTCCAGTGCCGGACCGCGAGGAAGGCCCCGCTTCCGCTATAGCCGAGGGGCACATCGAATCCGCTCGCCTTCCCTTGCGCCGCCACCCCACCTGACGCCGCGCCCGGCTCGGCGCCGAAGCGTGCCGTCAGGCGCGCGGGGTCCCAGGCGACGCCGAGCGCCTGCCCCGAGTCGTAGAGGGGCGCGGCTGCCATCGCGGCCACCCCGCCCCCACCGATCGCTACCACCCGCGGGAGATAGCGCAGGCCCTGGTCCAGGTTCGCTTCGACGAAGGCCAGCTGCGCCCCGTCCGGGCTGAGCGCCCAGTCCCGGGTGATGTGCCCGCTGAGGTTCCCCCGTTCGTTGCCCGCGGCGGTGAGCGTTGAGCCGCGCGCGTCGAGCACCACCGTGAGGAGGGCGCCCGACCCGTCGAAGCCGACGGGTGCGACCGCGAGTACGTGCTCGTGACGCTCAATCTCCTGCTCTCCGCCGGCCAGCGCCGCGCGCACGATCGACACGTCGGAGCCGTTACCGGAGCTGGACTTGCTACGGGTGACGACGATCGCATCGGAGGCCGGCGTCCACAGCGGGTCCTGCAGCAGATCGACCCCTTCGCCCAACCTCGTCTCGTCCCCGGACATGAGGTCGACCATGACGAGGGCCGCAACCGGCCGGGAGGGCGTGCCCCCATCGGCGACGATCAGTGCCAGGAATCGCCCGTTCGGCGAGACGGCGCCGCGAATGCCGAAGCCGGGCAGGTGAGGCACCGTCGCGACTTCGATCGCGATCTCGCTGGGCGGTGCTCCTACGACGGTGATCACGTCGCTGTTGCCGTAGCTGCGCGCCACGACGGCGTAACTCCCCGCCGGGGCGCTCGCGAACGCCGCTGGGGATTCGCCCGCACCCCTCCCGAGGAGGGCCAAGGCCCCGACCCCCGCGAGCGCGACGGCAAGGCCCCCCGCTGTCAGCAGCCGCCGGCCGCTCATCACGGCGAGCCCCGATCGCGCTCGTTCGCCACCCACCCGAGGAAGCGCGCATCGGGCTCGTCCGCGAGGCGCTGGCGCGAGCTTGGCGTCACCAGCTCGGGAGAGAGAACGACGCTGCCGTCGGTCTGGGAGATCACGAGCGTAGCTGCGAGCGTCGTTCCGTCGGGGGACCACCGGTGCGGGACCACGTAGGTTCCGGACATCCCGACCGCGGTCGCCACCAGCGTTCCGCCCGGCCCCCCGAATCTCGCGGTGGCCGCGTTCGGGGGCCAGGCAACGCCGATGTGGGCGCCGCCGGCGCCCGGTTCGCGCACGATCTCGCCTGTGCGCAGAAGCAGCGTGCGGCCCGAGGCCACCCGCCCCGGGCCCGACAGCTCGAGGTAGGCGAGCCGCGAACCGTCGTGATCGAGCCGCCATGAGAGGGTCCGTCCGGCACTGAGGGCGGCGGCGAACTCGGTTCCTTCGGCAGTCACGGCCCAGAGCGCCGAACCCGACTGATCAA